>JBPYDT010000071.1:0-58766 GCA_051986275.1 Acidimicrobiia bacterium
GTCCACGCCGACGCCAAGGCCTACAAGCCGCTCAACTGGATGAGCCCGCCGTGCTCGATCATCGAGACCGACGGCGCACTCGTGGCCACCAACCCGGCCGGGGAGCGACTCGCCGTCGAGCTGCACGAGGTCGTCTTCGATTCCTCCTTCGAGCTCGGTGACGACCCCGGGCTGGCGAAGGACGGCGTCGAGGCCGAGCTCCAGGCGCTCCTCGCCGCGCAGGTCGAGATCCTCGGGGCGGGCTGGCGGCTGGTGCGCCGGGAGTACCCGACGGACGTCGGCCCGGTCGACCTGGTGTGTCGCGACGAGGAGGGCCGAGCGGTGGCGGTCGAGGTGAAGCGGGTCGGCGAGATCGCTGGGGTCGAGCAGCTCCTCCGCTACCGGGAGCGCCTCGACCGGGACGGGTCGCTGGCCCCGATCCGAGCGATGCTCGTCGCCACCCGGGTGAAGCCCCAGGCACGGGTGTTCGCCGAGAGCCGCGGCGTGGACTGGCGCGAGATCGACCTCGAATCGCTGCGCGCCGACGCCCCGCCCGACCTGCGGCTCTTCTGACCCCCTGACGCCTCACGGGCCCCTGACCGCAGGGTCGCCGACCCCTCACCGGGGGACGCGACGGTCGACGCGGTGGTCACGGGGCGGCCTCCGTGGCGTACCGTTGGGGGTGGCCGGGCCCCGTCCCGGCGCCGAACAGCAAGAGAGGACCTCCAAATGACTCCGATCCTTGGCGAGATCATCGGTTGGGAGGCGCTCCTCGTGCTCGGCCTGATCGCGCTGCTCTTCGGCAGCTCGCAGCTCCCGAAGCTGGCCCGTTCGATCGGGCAGGCGAGCAAGGAGCTCAAGCGCGGGATGCACGAGGAGCCCGAAGAGACCGACGCGAAGGAAAAGGACGCCTGACCCGAGTGCGGGTCACGGCTCGAACATGACGGGCCTCTTCTCGCCCGTCCACATCCTCATCGTCCTGACGGTCGCGCTGATCGTGCTGGGCCCCCAGGAGCTGCCGAAGGTCGCGCGCTCGACGGGCAAGGTGCTGCGGGAGCTGCGCGCCCTGCGGGCGCGGCTAGACGAGGAGCTCCACGTCTTGATCGACGACGGCGACGACCCGGATCCCGCGCCCCGCCCCGAGCAGCCGATCCCAGGGTCGGAGGACGGCGATTCGCCGGGCTGAGTTGCGTGGTCGGCGACCGCGCTTGCCGCCGCGCTTTCGGCGGCGGGTTCGATACGGTGCAGAGACCCGGCCGGGCGGCGCATCCCTGCCTCCGGGCGGCTTGAGGGTCATGCGGGACACGAAGTGACGTTGAGCCTGGCGCTCGCGATCGTCTTGGCGCTTTCGTCGGCGCTGCTGTTCGCGACCTCGAACGTCGTCGAGCAGCGGGTCGCGGCCCGAGCGCCCCAAGACGAATCGATGCGGCCCAAGCTGCTGGTGACCCTGTTCCGTCAGCCGGCGTGGCTGGCCGGCTTCGCGGCCGACGTCGGCGGGTACGGCGCGCAGGCCGCGGCGCTGGCGTTCGGCGCGCTGCTCGTCGTCGCGCCGCTCGGCGCGTTCGGGCTGCTCTTCTCGCTCCTGCTCGACGCCGCGGTCAACGGCCGTCGGCTGTTCCGGTCGGACCTGGCCGCGGCGATCCTCCTGTGCGCCGGTCTGTCGATCTTCCTCGCGATCGGCGCCCCGAGCGAGGGCAGCGCGACGGCGTCGGCGGCATCGTGGGCGCCGGCGATTGTCGTGTTGGCGGCCGTCGTCGCCGTGGCGTCGCTGACGCGCCGCCACGTCCGGGGCCCGGCTCGGGCCACGCTGTTCGGGCTGGCGAGCGGCATGACCTTCGGCGTCAACGCCGCGCTGACGAAGGTGGTCGTGAACGTGCTCCGCGGCCCGAACCCCGTGTCGGTGTTCTGGCACTGGGAGCTCTACGGCGTGGCCGTGCTCTCGATCAGCGGACTCGTGATGGTGCAGAGCGCGCTGCAGGCCGGCTCGCTGGCCGCCGCGCTCCCTTCGATGGAGGTCGCCGAGCCCGTCGTGGCCGCGATCGTCGGGCTGGTGGTCCTCGGAGAGCACCTCCACGCCCACGGCAACGGGGACAAGGCGCTGATCGCGGCGTCGGCGCTCGCCATGCTCATCGGGCTCTTCGCGCTCGCCCGGTCCCGCGCCGCGCACTCACCGCCGACGCCCGCCCCCGTCGACCGGGCGATGTCGCAGGCCTGACGTTCCCGGCGCTCAGGAGGTGCCGACCGGGCGGCGCAGCGCCACGCAGCACTCGTCGGCGCGAGGTTCGAGCACCGCCTCGAGCTCGTCTCCGATCCCGGCGACCAGGCCCTCGAGCAGGGCGTGGTTCATCCCGCAGACGAGCTCCCGGTGCTGGCGCGCGAGCGCGTTGTACGGGCAGTTCCGCAGCCGGATCCCCTCGCCCTCCGGCGTCGGCTCGTACCCGCAGTCGCGCATCGCCCGGACGAGCACGGCGCGCCGGTCTCCCCGTCGGTCCCGCGAGAGCCAGTCGGCACCCAGCCGCTCCCCGAAAGACCGGGCCGACACCAACACGGACGGGCGCGACACCGCGCCGTGCTCCACCGCGTCGACGAGGAGCCGCGCCGCCAGCTCGTAGTTGCGGGGCGGCAGCTGGACCGCGATCTCCCGCCGCGACCGCTGGTAGATCTTCGTCGGGCGGCCCGAGCCGGGGCCGCGCTTGGCCCCGCGGTGCTCGAAGCCCGCCTCGAGGAGGCCGTCGTCCACCAGCCGGTCGAGGTGGTACGCGGCGAGCGCTCGGCTCACGTCGACGCCCGCTGCCGCCTCGTTGCGCCCCACCGGTCGCGCCGCGTCGACGACGAACTCGTACAGGGCCCGGCGGACGGCGTCGTGGAGGCTCGCCACGCCCGCGACCTGGGCGGCGAACGGCTCGAGAGGCGGCCGACGTCTCTGCGGCATGCGACCATTCTATAACTAATGGGCATTGACAGTCGATGCCCGTGACCCCTAGAGTCGGCCAGACCTTGGTCGTTCGGCGCTGGAGGGCCGGGATGGTCAGTGTCGTGACCGACGAGGCAGCCCGGTCCCCGCTTCGCCTCGTCTCGGAGCCCCACGGCGTGGACACCGAGGCCGCCGCGCGGGCGGTCGCCGACCTGCTCGAGGCGCTGGGCTACGACATGGACGGCCCCCACCGCGCGGAGACGCCGCGCCGGGTCGCCGAGGCGTACGCCGAGCTGCTCACGCCGGAGCCATTCGAGCTCACCACGTTCCCGAACGAGGACGGCTACGACGAGCTCGTGATCGCCCGGGGGATCCCGGTGCGGTCCCTCTGCGAGCACCACCTCCTGCCGTTCGTCGGCGTGGCCCACGTCGGCTACCTGCCGGGCGAGCGCATCGTCGGGCTCTCGAAGCTCGCCCGCGTCGTCGAGCACTGCGCCCGCGGGCTCCAGGTCCAAGAGCGCCTCACAATGGACGTGGCCGCCCTGCTCGAGGAGCATCTGCACCCCAAGGGGGTTGGCGTGGTGATCGAGGCGGAGCACCTGTGCATGACGTTGCGGGGCGTGCGCGCCACCGGCGCGAAGACGCTCACGTCGACGTTGCGCGGGCTGCTGCGCCGCGATGGGCGGTCACGCCACGAGTTCTTGTCGCTGGCCCACGGCGGTGGGTCCGTCTAGGGAGGTCCGATGCGTCACTTCTCGTTCCGTCCGGCGCTCACGCTGAGCGGCCGCAAGTTCAAGGGCCTCCGCGGCTGGGCGGGAAAGCCGTTCCATCCGCCGCTCACCGACGTGCCGGTCGGCGCGTACGTGCTCGCTGCGGCGTTCGACCTGATCTCGGCGCTGGGGCACACGAACAGCTGGGCGCGTGACTACTACCGGGCCGGCACGTTCACGCTCGTCGGCGGCGCGGCGATCTCGCTGCTCGCGGCGCTGACCGGCTTCTGGGACTGGCTGCGCTCGACCGAGGCGGGGACGCAGGCGCGCCGGACGGCCAACGCGCACGCCGTGACGATGCTCACGGTCACGGCCCTGGTCCTGGCGGACATCGCCGTCCGGATCCTCGTCTACCCGTCCAACCACTCGACGCCGCCCGTGGCGCTCGGGCTGAGCCTCGCCGCGGCCTTCCTGACCGTGATCGGCGGGACGCTCGGCGGGACGCTCGGCTTCGACTACGGCTTCAACGTCGAGACGGCCGGGGACAGCCCCGTGTGGCACCAGTCGGAGGTGGACGTCTTCCCCGGCCAGCACTGACCGGCGCCCCTCACGGGCCGTACTCGAGGGACGCGAACCAGTCGCCTCGCCCTTGCGGCGTGAGGTCGAGCAGGTGCCAGAGCGGGCTCAGGAGGTCGATCCCGCGCTGGTCGATGTCGGGCGCCATCCTCGGGTGCGTCGTGTAGGTGTGCCGCGGGCGCCCCTCGCCGTCGAGCGTGAACACCGAGATCGCCGAGTCCTGCTCGCCCCGCTCGTCCTCGCTGCCGAGCTCGAACTTGAACGTGTTGCCCGCGCAGCCGAGGAGGCGCAGGCGATCCCAGCCGCGCCACCGAGCGTGGGCGCGCAGCGCCGGGAGGTCGGCCGCGGCCGCGATCGCGAAGTCGGCGTTCTGCGACAGGTGGGTCGCCACGCTGTTGAAGCCGTCGATCCACAGCGTGCACATCGGACAGGCCTCGGTCTGCGCCTTCCCGTACATGAAGTGGTAGATGACGAGGGGCCGCTCGGGGCTACCGAAGAGCTCCGTCAGGCGCACGGTCGTGACCGGCGCGTCGCCGTCGTCGAGGCGCCGCGGCCCCTCCTCGAAGACGTAGTCGTCGACGACCGCGCCGGGCGGCAGCGCCCGGCGGAGCGCCGCCACACGCTCGCGCTGGCGCATGAGGTCGATCTCGGCGAGCCGGAGCTCCTCGCGCCGCTGCGCGTACTCCGGCGATTCCGCGAGCCGGGTCTGGTCCATCGCCGCCTCCTCAGGCCGCCGGACGGAAGGGCTGACCCGTGCCGGTCGTGCAGAGCCGGCGCAGGCTCTCGAGGTAGTACCCCCAGTTGAAGTTGTAGACGCCGTAGGCGTCGTCGCTGAGCTCGACGGCGTACTCCTGCCAGAACCGCAGCCGCGTCCCGCCCCCGTCGGAGGACGCCAGGGCGAACCGGAACGTGCCGTCCTGCCACGGCCCGTGCCCGGCGACGCAGCGCCACACCAGCTCCCGCTCCGGGTCGAGGCCGGTGATCTCCATCACCGGGTTGAAGTCGCCGGCGAACGTCCATTCGACCCGGGCGCCGAGCGCCGCGGCCGGCGTTCGGACCTGCGTCGACCACCAGCTCGCCATCTGGTCGTGCTCGGTGAGCGCGGCCCAGACCGCGGCGGGCCCGGCGTCGACGTCGACGACGTGGTGGATGGTCTTCACGGGGCGTCCTCCTCGGGGTCGGTCTCGTTGCGCGGACGTGGGGGAAGGTCGGGATGACGGAGCAGGCCGTGGTCGTCGACGGCGCGGCCCTGGTCGCGCCCGCCGGTCAGCACGAGGGGCAGGTCGTGCTCGAACTTGCTGCCCCACCCGCCGTCGAAGCTCGTCGCCGTGTCGGGACCAAGGCCGTCGTGCTCGAGGTGCAGCACCGTCCCGGGTCCGTCGGGGCGCAGGCGGAACGTGACCGTCGACGGCCGGCCCGCGGTAACCCACCGACACGTGAGGAGGTGCGGAGGGTCGACGGCCAGCACCTCGCCGTCGACGATCCCGAACCCGGGCGACGCGTCGAACCGGAACCGCTGCCCGACGGCCGGCGCGAAGTCGTTCGGCATCAGCCACGTCGCGAGCGCGGCGCGGTCGGTCAGCGCGCGCCACACCGCCGACACTGGGTGCGAATAGCGCACCTCGTGGACGATCCGCCCGTTCTCGATCACGCCCGCGTGTCCAGGTGCGCACCGAGCCGACGCAGGCCGTCGGCCCAGAACTCGTCGAGTCGGGCGAGCCATCGGTCGACGTCGCCGAGCCGCTCGCGCCGCAGCGAGTAGTAGCGCTCGCGACCCTGGCGGCGCTCGACGACCACGCCCACGGCCAGCATGAGGCGCAGGTGCTGGGAGACGGCCGGCCGGCTCACCGGCACCAGCGACGCCAGCTCGGACACCCGGGCCTCGCCGACCGCCAGCCGCTGCAGGAGCTCGCGCCGCAGCGGGTGGGCGATCACCCCGAAGGCGTCGTCGACCGCGGGAGCGCCGGCGCGAGGCACCGGCCGAGATTAGGTAAGGGATTTCTAACGAGTCAAGCCCCTAGTCGGGGGCCATGTCGGCGAACTTGGTGAGCCGGTCGACGAAGGCGAGGCGCGTCGTGCCGGTGGGGCCGTTGCGGTGCTTCGCCACGATGATCTCGGCTGTGCCGCGCTGGTCCGAGTCGGGGTTGTAGATGTCGTCGCGGTAGATGAACGCGACGACGTCGGCGTCCTGCTCGAGCGAGCCGGACTCGCGCAGGTCGGCGAGCATCGGCCGCTTGTCCGACCGGTACTCGAGCTGGCGGTTCAGCTGCGAGCACGCCATCACCGGGCAGTTCAGCTCCCGGGCGAGGATCTTCAGCCCGCGGGAGATCTCGGCCACCTCCACCTGGCGGTTCTCCGCCCGCTTGCCCATGGGCGTCATGAGCTGGAGGTAGTCGACGACGACGAGCCCGAGGTCTCCGTGCCGGGCCTTCGTGCGCCGCGCCTTCGCCCGCATCTCCATCACCGTGCAGTGCGGGTTGTCGTCGATGAAGAGCGGCGCCTCGGCGAGCCGGCCGACCGCGTGGCTGAGCTTCGTCCAGTCCTGCTCCGGGATGTTGCCCGTCTGGAGGCGCCGGGCGTCGACGCGTGCCTCGCCCGCGAGGAGGCGCTTCGTGAGCTCGAGCGTCCCCATCTCCATCGAGAAGAACAGCACCGGGCGGCGCGCCGCCATCGCGACATTGGCCGCGGCTCCGAGGGCGAAGCTCGTCTTCCCTGCGCCCGGGCGGGCGGCCACCACGACGAGGTTCGACGGCTGGAGCCCGAGCAGCAGGCGGTCGAGGTCGCTGTACCCGGTGGGGACGCCGGTGATCTCGCCGGTGCTGGCGTAGAGCGCCTCGAGCTCGTCGAGCGTGTTTTGCAGCGCTTCGGCCATCTTGATCATCGAGTCGGTGACGCGATGCTCGGCGACCTCGAAGACCAGTGACTCGGCGCGGTCAACGGTCTCCTGGACGTCCTGGGAGTCGTCGTAGCCCATCTCGGCGATGTCGCCGGCGACCCCGATGAGCCGTCGCAGGAGGGCGAGCTCGTTGACGATCTTGGCGTAGTGCGCCGCGTTCGCCGAGGCAGGGGTCGCGGCCTGGAGGCGCAGGAGCGTCTGGCGGCCGCCGAGCGCGTCGAGCAGGTCGGCGCGGCGCAGCTCCTCGGCCACCGTGACCGGGTCGATGGGCTCGCCCTGCCCGTACAGGCTGAGGACGGCCTCGAAGACGTGGGTGTGCGCTGGCTTGTAGAAGTCCTCCGCCGCGACCCCGGTCTCGACCGCGACCGTGATCGCGTCGCGGGAGAGCAACATCGCCCCGAGCAGCGATTCCTCCGCTTCGAGGTTGTGCGGCGGGACACGACCCGACCGCCGCACTGATTCCAGCGCCTGCACCACGAGTCCCGCTCCCGTTCGCCGCCCGTCTACCGGGCGTTCAACCCCGTGCCAGAAGCGACAGCATGAACGGTCGGGCTTGGGGATTGATAGTGCGAAAACCGTGTGGATTGCAGTGGACGACGCCGTGGATAACGGCGCCGCTCATCCCCAGGCAGCGGGAAAACTGGCGAATGCACCCCGCGAGGAAACCACGGGCCTAGGACAGCTAGTCGGCCTGCACTTCGACGTGCAGTGTGGCGCTGACCTCGGGGTGCAAGCGCACGGCGAGGTCGAGCGCGCCGAGATCGCGGATCGGCTCGGCAAGCTCGATCGCGCGTCGGTCGAGCTCGATGCCGAGCTGGTCGTGCACCGCCGCGGTGATGTCGGCGTTCGTGACCGATCCGAAGAGCTTCCCGCCCTCGCCAGCGCGCGCGACGACACGCAGCGTCTGCGCGCCGAGCTGCGTCGCCGTGGCTTCGGCGGCCTCGCGGTCGCGAACGTCGCGTGCGGCGCGGTTGCGCCGCATCGCCTCGGCCTGCGCGACCGCGCCCTTCGTGGCCTTGATCGCCATGCCGCGCGGCACGAGGTAGTTGCGCGCGTACCCGTCCGTGACCTCGAGCAGGTCGCCCTTGGTGCCGAGGTGCTCAACGTCGGTCCGCAGCACGACCTTCACGACACGTCCTCACCATCCGGCGCGGACACTGCGACGGCTTCCTCGGCGGCTGCGGGCGCCTCGCCCTCGCTGTCCTCGGGGACGTCAACGTCCGGTGGGCGCGGCGGCGCCTCGGCGTCCGACGGGCTCGGGGAGCTTTCGAGCCGGGGCGGCCCGCCGTCCCCCCGGTCCCGCTTGCCCTTGCTGCGGTGTGTGACCTGGCGCACCGAGTAGGGCAGCAGGGCCATCTCGCGCGCGACGCGGATCGCTCGGGCCACGGCGCGCTGCTGCTGCGCGTCGTTCCCGGTGACCCGGCGGGCGCGGATCTTGGCCCGCTCGGACATGAAACGGCGCAGGAGGGCCACGTCCTTGTAGTCGACCCAGTCGATCCCTTCGCTGTCGAGGATCGACACCTTCTTCTTGGGCTTGCGCTCGGGCGCGTCGCGCTTCGGGCGGCGAGGTCGGGCCATGGCTAGAACGGCTCCTCGAGGTCGTCGGCCGTGTCACTGCGACCCGCGGGCGCGGTCACGCGCTCGCTCCCACCGCCGGCACCGCCGCCGCCGCCGCCACCGCCGCCACTGTCGAAGCTGCCGCGGCGCTCGTTGCGCCGCACCTCGGCGGTCGCCCACCGCAGGCTCGGGCCGATGTCGTCGGCCACGATCTCGACGACGCTGCGCTTGTCGCCGCTCTCGGTCTCCCACGACCGCTGCTCGAGTCGGCCGTTCACGACCACGCGCGCGCCCTTGCCGATCGACTCGCAGACGTTCTCGGCCATGTCGCGCCAACAGACGACGTTGAAGAAGCTCGTCTGCTCCTCCCACTCTTGGGTGTTGCGGTTCTGCCAGCGTCGGCTGACCGCGACGCCGAACGTGGCCTTCGCGACGCCGCTCGGCGTGTAGCGCATCTCCGGGTCACGGGTGACGTTTCCCACGATCGTGACGGTGCTGTCGGCCATCTGGACCTCCTCAAATCGTCCTGGCCCGGGACCAGGCTCCCGCTCCCCTAATCGCCCGCCGGGGTGCCGAGCGTCTTGCCGTACACCGCGTCGGGTATCCGCAGGGCCTTGTGGCGCAGCACCTCGTCGGCGAGGGTCAGCGTCCGGCCGAGCTCGGCCATGGCCTCGGGCTCGGCGCGGGCCTGCAGGACGACGTAGTAGCCCTCCCACCGGCGCTTGAGCCGGTACGCGAAGGTCCGCTTGCCCCAGTAGTCGACCGGGCCGAGCTCGGCGCCCCTCGAGGAGAGCAACGTCGTCGCCTGCCCGACCGCGGCCTTGATGTCGGCCTCGTCGAGCTCGGCGTCGTAGATGACCATGACTTCGTACGGCCGCATGGGCCGTGCCTCCTTCGGACCGGCGGGCTGGGCCGGCGGTGCGCCGGGTCGCCTGCGGGCTCACCGGGACCGCCGTGTCAGAGACACGCCCGGGCGGTGAGCAGGACGTTGTCGAGCGCGAGATGCTACCCGGCTGGTCCGTGGCCGATCGTACGGGTCGGGTGCGACAGGTTCAGCCGGAGAGCGAGCCGCGCGGCAGCCGCCCGGCGAGCGTCTCCACCGCGTACCGGAAGGAGTGGCTCGCCGCGTAGACCGGGCACTCGTCCTCGGGGTGGGGGCACGGCGTCATCCGGAGGCGGTCGACCGATCGGCCGTTGGCGCCGTAGAAGCCGATGTCGAGCGCGACCGGCACGGTCGACATGGTGAAGCCGACGCTCGAATCGCCCTGGAAGACGAAGAGCATCCCTCGGTACGGACCGAGCGTCGCCCGCTGCCGGAGACCGGCCTCCCGCTCGGCCTCCGTCTGGGCGATCACGACGAGGAAGGACCGCCCGCCGACGCGGATGGTCGTCTGGGTCAGATCGGGGAACGGCTGCGTGGCGGGCGTCGCAGTGCGCACCGCGCTGCTGACGGGCGGGGCCGACGCGCCGGCCGGGGGCGCGCCGAGGAGGCCCAGCGCCAGCCCGGCGCCGACGAGCGCGGCGGCAGCCCGCCTCACGCCGGGGCGTGCTCGGCGGGCGACCCGCCGTACAGCTCGAGCGCGTCGGCGACGCCGTCGGCCGCGTGGTAGGTCTCGCCGCTCGACGGGAAGCGGCCAGCGCGCACGTCGTCGGCGAAGTGGCTGACCGCCGCGGCGGCGTCACCCGCCAGGTCGGCGTAGCGGCGGACGAACTTCGGCGTGACCCGGGTCTCGAGCCCGACGAGGTCGTGGAAGACGAGCACCTGGCCGTCGCAGTGCCGTCCCGCGCCGATGCCGATCGTCGGCACGGCGACGGTGTCGGTGACGAGGCGGGCGACGGCGTCCGGGACGCACTCGAGCACGATCGCGAAGCAGCCCGCCTCGGCGAGCGCGATCGCGTCGTCCACGATCGCCCGCGCCGCGTCGAGGTCGCGGCCCTGGACGCGGAACCCTCCGAGGGCGTGGAACGACTGCGGCGTGAGGCCGAGGTGGCCCATCACCGGGATCTCGGCGTCGAGGATCGCGCCGACCGCGGCCAGGCGCTTGCGGCCGCCCTCGAGCTTCACCGCGGCGGCTCCGGCGCGCACGAGCGCGGCCGCGTTCCGGACGGCGTCTTCGGGCCCGAGGTGATAGCTCATCCACGGCAGATCGGCGACGACGAGCGCGCCCGGGCGGGCCCGTGCCACGGCACCGACGTGGTGCGCCATGTCGGCGGTGGTCACCTGGAGGGTGTCCTCGTAGCCGAGCACGACCATGGCGACCGAGTCGCCGACGAGGATCATGTCGACGCCGGCCGCGTCGACGGCGCGCGCGGACGGCGCGTCGTAGGCCGTGACCATCACGAGGGGGGTGTCGCTGCCTTTGGCGGCGCTCACCGCGGGGGCGGTCGTCCGACGGGACCCGGTCAGGTCGGTCATCGCCTCGTCTCCACCGTCCAGGGCACGCACGGCTCCCGGCGGCCCCCGCAGCGTAATCCCGTGGTGGGCTCAGCCGGCGTGGTGGCGCCCGTGCAGCTCGTGGCGCTGCAGGTGGTTCCAATGGCAGTCGAGGCAGACCTCGACCACGTACCGAGTGAACTCCTCGTGGGCCGCATCCAGGCGCTCGAGCTCGCCGACCGACGCGATGCAGCGCCCGTTCGCCCGGGCGAGTGCGTCGCCGTAGACGTAGGAGACGAGCCGCAGGCTGCGGCGGCCGCAGACCGGGCAGGGCGTCGGGGCGTCCTGGCCCACGTGGCGCCCGGCTCGGAGCAGCTCGGGGTGGGCGTCGCAGACGTCGTCGCGCTCGATCCTTCCGGCACGCAGGTCCCGCAGCACGGACCGCCGAGCGAGGGCGTAGTCGACGTGCCGTCGCACGGGGGCGAGTGTACGCATGGGCGTCCGCCCGACCGTTGGTCTGCCGGGCTCGGGGGCCCTGGCTTGCTCGCGCTCCGCGAGCGCGGCATACTGTGCCTCGATATATCGACCCGATATATCGGATCGTTGCAGAGGAGAGGTTCCCGTGCTGGAGCTCGCGGTGCTCGGCTTGCTGAAAGACCAGCCGCTGCACGGCTACGAGCTGAAGAAGCGGCTCGGCGAGACCCTCGGGTTCCTCTGGGGGGTCTCGTACGGCTCGCTCTACCCGGCGCTCCGGCGCCTCGAGCGGGCGGGTGCGATCGCGAGCGTGCCGGGCGCACCGGTGCCGGCGCCCGCGCCGTCGACCGGGTCGATCACCGGCGACCTCGCCGCGGCCCGGCTGCGGACGATGGCCGGGCGGCTGTCGGGCACCGGCCGACGGACCCGGAAGGCGTACCAGATCACCCCGGCCGGCGAGGCGCTCTTCGCCGAGCTGCTGCTGGACGACGACGCGCACGGCGACGACGAGAAGACGTTCGCCGTGAAGCTCGCGTTCTGCCGGCACCTGGCGCCGGCCGACCGGCTCACGCTGCTCGAGCGGCGCCGCCGGGTGCTCGCCGAGCGCCTCGAACGCCAGCTGCACAGCCGTGCGGCGCGCGACGACCGGTACACACGCGCCCTCGTGGAGCACCGGACGAAGTCCACACAGCGCGACCTCGAGTGGGTCGCGGAGCTGATCGCCGCGGAGGAGGCGGCCCGGGAGGACTCCCCGGGCGCCGTTCGCCCCGCGGTCTAGGAGGATCACGATGAGCCCAACCAAACCGACCCGGACCGTCCGTCTGGCGATCGCCGGCGTCGGCAACTGTGCGTCGAGCCTGGTGCAAGGCGTGACGTACTACCGGGACGCTGCACCCGACGACGAGGTGCCCGGCCTCATGCACGTGGTGCTCGGCGGCTACCACGTCCGCGACGTCGAGTTCGTCGCGGCGTTCGACGTCGACGCCGCGAAGGTCGGCCTCGACCTCGGCAAGGCCGTGTTCGCGGGCAACAACAACACGATCAAGTTCGCCGACCCGGGCGAGCAGGGCGTGCAGGTCCAGCGGGGCCCGACGTTCGACGGCCTCGGCGAGTTCTACCGGGACGCGGTCGAGGAGTCGCCCGCCGAGCCGGTCGACGTGGCGCAGGCGCTGAGCGACGCCCGGGCCGACGTGCTCGTCAGCTACCTCCCCGTCGGTTCGGAGGAGGCGCAGCGGCACTACGCGGCGGCCTGCCTCGAGGCGGGCGTCGCGTTCGTGAACGCCATCCCCGTGTTCATCGCCAGCGACCCCAAGTGGGCGCAGCGCTTCGAGGACGCGGGCGTCCCGATCGTCGGCGACGACATCAAGAGCCAGGTGGGCGCCACGATCGTCCACCGGATCCTCACCCGTCTCTTCGAGGACCGCGGCGTCGAGCTGGACCGCACCTACCAGCTCAACTTCGGCGGGAACATGGACTTCAAGAACATGCTCGAGCGCAAGCGCCTGAAGTCGAAGAAGATCTCCAAGACGCAGTCGGTGACGAGCCAGCTCGACCGGGGCATCGAGAGCGACAACGTGCACATCGGCCCGTCGGACCACGTGCCGTGGCTCGACGACCGGAAGTGGTGCTACATCCGCATGGAGGGCCGCAACTTCGGCGACGTGCCGCTGAACCTCGAGCTCAAGCTCGAGGTCTGGGACTCCCCGAACTCGGCCGGGGTGATCATCGACGCGGTGCGCTGCGCCAAGCTCGCGCTCGACCGGGGCATCGGCGGCCCGCTCGAGGGACCGAGCGCCTACTTCATGAAGTCGCCCCCCGTGCAGCACCGGGACGAGGACGCCCGCGAGATGGTGGAGGCGTTCGCCCGGGGCTGACCCTCACGGGGCCGGGTCGCGCCGGCCCTCCGGCGTCAAGCCCCGCTCGCGGGCCCAGCGGTCGAGGCGCGAGTAGGCGTCGTCGCGCTCGATCGGACCCTCGTCGAGGCGGGCCTCGAGGAGGAAGTCGAGGGCCTCGCCCACGACCGGGCCCGGCGGCACGCCGAGGTAGGCCATGACGTCGCGCCCGTCGAGGGGTGGCCGGATCGCGTCGAGCTCCTCGCGCGCCCGCAGCTCGGCGATGCGTGCCTCGAGGTCGTCCATCCGGCGGGCGAGGCCCGCGGCCTTGCGCTGGTTGCGGGTCGTGCAGTCCGCCCGCTGGAGCTCGTTGAGCTCACCGAGCAGCGGGCCGGCGTCGCGGACGTAGCGCCGCACCGCCCGGTCGCTCCACCCCATCGCGTAGGTGTGGATGCGCAGGTGGAGGTACACGAGCGTCGTCACGTCGTGGACGCACTCGTTGCTGAAGCGCAGGGCCCGCAGCCGCTCCTCGGTCATGCGGGCGCCGACGACCTCGTGGTGGTGGAAGCTCACGCCGTCGGGGCCGATCGAGCGCGTCTTGGGCTTGCCGACGTCGTGGAAGAGCGCGGCGAGCCGCACCGTGAGGTGTGCCGGGTCCGTGTTCGCGACGACGGCGATCGTGTGCGCGAGGACGTCCTTGTGGGTGTGGATCGGGTCCTGCTCGAGGCGCATCGCGTTGAGCTCGGGGACGAACTCGTCGGCGAGCCGCGTCTCGCAGAGCAGCCACAGCCCGACGCTCGGGTCCGCGACGCCGAGGAGGCGGCTCAGCTCGTCGCGCAGCCGCTCCGGGCTCACGATCTCGAGCCGGTGGCGCAGCGCGCCCATCGCGTCGACGAGCTCGGGGCGCGGCTCGAGCGTGAACGCGGCGACGAATCGGGCCGCGCGGAGCATCCGCAGGGGGTCGGCCTCAAACGACACCGCGGGCAGCTGGGGGGTCCGCAGCACCCGCGCCGCGAGGTCCGCCGCGCCCCCGAAGGGGTCGACGAGCACCGGCTCGGGCAGGCGCAGCGCCATCGCGTTGATGGTGAAGTCCCGCCGGGCGAGGTCCTCCTCGATCCGCGTGCCGTAGGAGACGGTCGGCTTGCGGCTGTCGGGCTGGTAGGCGTCGGCCCGGTACGTGGTCACCTCGAGGCGCAGCCCGCCCTTGTGCATGGCCACGGTGCCGAAGCGCGCCCCCTGGAGCCACAGGTGCTCGGCCCAGCCCGTGGCGAGGCGCTCGACCTCGTTGGGCGGGGCGTCGGTGGACAGGTCGACGTCGGGCGAGGTGGCGCCGAGGAAGGCGTCGCGGACCGTGCCACCGACCAGGTAGCACTCGTGGCCCGCGCCGGCGAGCCGCTCGGCGAGCTCGAGCGTCGGGGAGCCCGCCTCGTAGTAGGCGCGCAGCCGCGCGGGGACCTCCATGCCCTGCCCATTCTCGCGGCCGGTGCCCCGCCGGACGGGCAGGTTCGGGCCGCTACGCGGGCGCCGGGACCGGCTGGGCCCGCTCGCGGTCGATGCGCTCGAGCTCGAGGCGCATCTCCGGACCCGCCGACGCGTGCTCGAGCGCGGCATCGCGGTCGATGAGGCCCCGCTGGTAGAGGCGGGTGACCGCCTGGTCGAACGTCTGCATCCCGTAGTAGTCGCCGTCGCGCATGAGCTGCTCGAGCTTCGCGGGCTCCCGTCCGTCCGCGATCGCCTCGGCGATCGCCCCGTTGGCGACGAGCACCTCGGCCGCGACGACGCGGCCCCGGCCGCCGGCCCGGCCGAGCAGGCGCTGGCACACGACGCCGCGCAGTGCGCGCGCCAGAACGGTGCGCATGGCGACCGAGCGGTCGTTCGGGAACAGCTCCAGGATGCGGTCGATGGCCTCGGCGGCGCCGGTCGTCGCCATCGCGGCAAGGACGAGGTGGCCCGTGTCGGCCGCCTCGATCACGCGCCGCGCGGCGCCCTCGTCGGCGAGCTCCCCGACGACGATGAGGTCGGGGTCCTGGCGCACGACGCGCGCGAGGGCGTCGCTCACGCTCATGACGTCCACGCCGACCTCGCGCTGGTCGACGATCGACTGCTTGTCGGCGTGCAGCACCTCGATCGGGTCCTCGATCGTGACGATGTGGCGGCGCGCCGTGGAGTTCACGTGGTCGACGAGGGCGGCCATCGTCGACGTGCGGCCCGAGCCGGCGAGCCCGGTGACCAGGACGAGGCCGCCGGCCGCGTCCATCAGCGACGCGACGACGGCGGGCAGGCCGAGCGCCTCGACGCCGGGGACGCCGGGCACGACCCGGCGCAGCACGAGACCGACCTGGCCGCGCTGGCGGTACGCGCTCACGCGGAACCGGCACAGCCCGGGGACGGCGTAGACGCAGCCCGCGTCGCCGGTGCGGCGCAGCGCGTCAGCCTGGCCGTCGGTCAGCAGCCGAGTGGCGGCCCGGTCGGTGTCGTCGGGCTCGAGCACGTCGCTCGGCGCCTCGACGAGCGCCCCGTCCACCCGCAACCAGGGCCGCGAGCCGACCTTGAGGTGCACGTCGGACGCCCGCTGCTCGACAGCGAGGCGGAGGAGACGGTCGACGTCGAGCACGCCTGAGGTATCGGCGCCGGGCTGCGCCGGCTGAACCTCAGGCCCGGGCCGCCCACTGGCGCCGGGCGGCGGCGACCGCGTCGTCGCCCGGCCCGCCGCTCGTCGGCGCCTCGGTGGGCCGCGGGGTCGCCTCGACGAGCACCGGCAGGGTCGCCGCCACCGAGTCGCGGACCGCCGTGAGGTCGTAGCCGCCCTCGAGGAACACGATCGTGCGGCCCGGGCGGGGGGCGAGCGCGACGGCCCGGGAGGCGAGCGCGGCGTAGTCCCCCGACGACAGCGAGAGCCCGGTGAGCGGGTCGGCGCGGTGCGCGTCGAAGCCGCAGGAGACCAGGAGCCAGTCGGGCGCGAACTCGGCGACGAGCGGCTCGACGACCGCGTCGAACGCTCGCTGGTACACGTCGCCGGTGGCGCCCGCCGGGAGCGGCAGGTTGCACGTCGTGCCCTCGCCGGCACCGGCGCCGACCTCGGTGAGCCGCCCGGTCCCCGGGTAGAGCGGCCACTCGTGGAGCGACACGTAGAGGACGCCGGGGTCCTCCCAGAAGATGTCTTGTGTGCCGTTGCCGTGGTGCGCGTCGTAGTCGATCACGCACACGCGCGCGCCTCGCTCGACGAGCGCGGCCGCGGCGACCGCGACGTTGTTGAAGAGGCAGAACCCCATCGGGCGGACACCCGTCGCGTGGTGGCCTGGCGGCCGCACGCCGAGGAACGCCGCCGTCCCTCGTCCGGCGTCGAGCTCGTCGACCGCCGCCAGTCCGGCGCCCGCGGCGGCGACCGCGGCGTCGTACGAGCCGGGCGAGACGCGCGTGTCCGGGTCGAGCGCGCGGCGCGCCGCGCTGCTCGCGGCCACGGCGTCGAGCACCGTCGCGTCATGAACGCGTGTCAGCTCCTTGCGCGTCGCCTCGCGCGCGGGCAGCGGGACGAGCGCGTCGACCACGTCGCTCGCGGCCGTCCCCGCGGCGACCGCCTCGAGACGCGCGATCCGCTCGGGGTGGCCGGGCCCGGGATCGTGGCACGCGAACGCCGGGTCGTCCGCGATCAGCAGCACGCCGCGCAGGGTACGTCGGCGTGGCGAAAGGGTGGCGGAGGGACCGGCAGGTACGCTGCGGTCCCGTGGCTTCGCGCACCGGTGAGCGAACGCTGCGATTCGCCGGGGGATGGGCCCGCGTCGGGCCGTGGCACGACCAGCCCGACGTCGCGCACGTCGTCGTCGCGACCGATCAGCGCCTCAGCCCACCCGCCGTGCGCGACTGCGTGGCCCGCGTCCGCGCCGCCGGGTACCGGGCCGCTGTGACGAGCCCGCTCACCGCGGCCGCCGCGGTGCCGTTCCTCTCGGAGGGCTTCGAGTCCCGGGAGCACCTGCACGTCCTCGAGCACCCACTGTCCGACCTCGCGCGACGCTCGGGGGCGGGTCCCGAGCTGCGCCGCGGCTGGCGGCGTGACCGGGCCGAGGTGATCGCGCTCGACCGGCGGGCGTTCCCGCCCGACTGGCAGCTCGGCGAGTCGGGGCTGCGGGAGGCGCTGCGCGCCACCCCGTCGGTGCGCTTCCGTATCGCTCACCGTCCGGGGGACACGCGCATCGCCGCCTTCGCCATCACCGGCCGCGCCGGGCGGCAGGGCTACCTGCAGCGGCTCGCGGTCGACCCCGACGCGCGGCGCGGCGGCCTCGGGCGCGCCCTCGTCGTCGACGCGCTGCGCTGGGTGCGCCGCTCCGGCGGGCGCAGCTGCCTCGTGAACACCCAAACCGACAACCAGGACGCGCTCGCGCTGTACGAGGCGTGCGGGTTCCGACGACTCCCGTCGGGGCTCGGCGTGCTCGGCTGCGCCTGGTGACGCGCGGCGCCGCCCGCGCGGTCGCGATCGCGGCGTTCGTCGCCGCGCTGGCCGGGAGCGGCGTGCGGCTCGCGGCGGCGGCCGGGCCGGCACCGACGGTGCCGCCCGACGTGCCGAGCCGGTTGGCGCTGGTCTCGCAGGACGCGTGGACGGTGCTGGGCGGGACGTTCCACGCGTGCCTGCAGATCGCGGAGCTCGGCCCGGGTGAGCAGCTCCTCGTCGCGGTGCACCAGAGCGTGCCGACGCGTTCGAGCTTCGACTCGCAGCAGTCCGGGCCCGTGCTGACCCAGGTCGTGCTGCCCGTCGACGCGCTGCCGACGTCGACCGCGGGCTGCCGCAGCGTCGCGATCCCGCTCTCCGCCGCGGCGGGCGCGTTCGCCGGTCAGCTCGCCGTGCCCGGCGAGGGCGTCTACCCGCTCGACGTCGAGCTACGCGACAACCAGGAGACCGGGCTCGCCCGCTTCGTCAGCTACCTCGTCGCGGTCGCGGCCGGGCCGGGCGGCCAGCCGACACCACTCACCAACAAGCTCGGCGTCGCGTGGGTGTGGCCGCTCGCGACACGGCCCGGGCTGAACCCCGACGGCTCGATCAACGCGACGACGGCCGCCGCCGTAGATCCGGCGGGAACCCTGGGCCGCCAGGTCGCCGAGCTGGCCGCCCACCCGACCGTGCCGGTGACGCTCGCGCCGTCGCCCGAGACCCTCGACAGCTGGAGCACGCTGGCCCGCACCGACCCGGGCGCGGCGCTCGGCGCCGGGACGCTGCGCGCCGCGCAGCAGGCCGGACCGGACCAGGTGATCGGCGGGCCTTACGTGCCGATCGACCTGCCGTCCCTGCTGCACGGCGGGCTGGGCTCCGCGGCCGACGCCGAGGCCGCCCAAGGCCAGACGTCGATCGACCGCTTCTTCGGCGCCCACGTCGACGAGCGCACGGCGCTCGCCCTGCCCGCCGACGGCGAATCGATCGACCGGCTCCGCTCCCAGGGCGTCGACCAGGTAGTGGTCACCGCCTCGGCCGCCGCCGCGGGGCACAGTCGACTCACGTCCACCTCACCGTTCTCGTTGGAGCCGTCCGCCAACCTGACCGCGACCGGCCCGGTCGCCGCAGTCGCCGACGACGACGCGCTCGCGGCGACCCTCACCGCACCCGGCGCCCCGGCGCTGCGCGCCCAGCGCTTCCTCGCCGGGTTGGCCCTCACCGCGCTCGAGGCGCCCGGCGTGAGCCGGGCGGACGTGGTGGTGAACCCGGACGGGTACGACGGTGCCGCGGCGCTTGTTGACGCGGTGCTCACCGGCTTGACCAACAACCCGTGGCTCGCGCCGACGACGCTCGCGAACGCGTTCTCGACGTCGGCCGCGGGCGACGACGTTCGCGCGCTCGCGCCGTACACGCCGCCGGAACCGCCGGTGTCGGCGGGCGCGTACGGCGCGACCGGCAACCGGCTGCTCTCCTTCGGGTCGCTCGTGGCGCCGGCCGACGTGCGGCTGCTGCGGGGTGAGCGGTTCCTGCTGTCCTCGGTCTCCTCGGCGTGGGCCGAGGCCGGGGGCTCGGCCGCGGCCCACGCGCAGCTCGCGGCGGTGAACGCGACGATCACGACCTTCCTCGCCGGCATCCAGATCCCCGCGCCGGGGACGATCACGCTGACGGCGCGCTCGGGCGCCGTCCCGATCACGTTCCGCAACGACACCGGTCAGCCCATCCGGGTCCTCGTGACCCTGTCGAGCCACAAGCTCGACTTCCCGGCGGGCTCGTCGCAGACGATCGCGCTGCCCACGCGCAGCACCACGATCCGCTTCGAGGTTCGCTCGCGCACGTCGGGCACGTTCCCGCTGGCCATGAGCGTCCACTCGGCCGACGGCTCGCTGCTGATCGCCGAAGGTCGCTTCAAGGTGCGCTCCACCGTCGTGAGCAGCGTGGGGCTGGCGCTGGCGGTCGGCGCTGGCGTGTTCCTCATCGGCTGGTGGGCCCTCGACTTCCTCCACCGCCGGCGCCGCCGGCGGGCGACCCCGGCGGTCGTGTGAGCCCTCGCGGGCGAGGCCGGCGGCGGGCGCACGACACCGGGCGACTCGTCCGGTCGAGCGTCGTCGTCGGGGTCGGCACCGCGGCGTCGCGGGTGACCGGGCTGCTGTGGCGCGCCGCGGCCGCGTACGCGATCGGCATCACGGCGCTGTCGGGCACCTACGCGTTCGCGAACGAGACGCCGAACATGCTCTACGAGCTGCTCATCGGCGGCGTGCTCACCGCGACGCTCGTGCCCCAGTTCGTGCGGCTCTTCGAGCACGACGACGAGGAGGGCATGAACTCGGTCGTCACGGTGTCGTGCCTCGCCCTGATCGGCTTCTCGGTGGTCGGGGTGCTGCTCGCGCCGTGGATCGCGACGCTGCTGACCTTGCGGGTCGCCGGCGCGCAGCACGCCCAGGAGCAGCGTCTTGCGACCGACCTGGTGCGGCTCTTCATGCCCCAGATCGCCTTCTACGGCTTCACCGCGCTCGCCACCGCGCTCCTGCAGGCGCGCCGGCGCTTCGCCGCGGCGGCGTTCGCCCCCATCCTCAACAACGTGGTGCTCATCGCGCTGTTCCTCGCGCTGCCCCAGCTGGCCAAGCGGCCGATCACCGTCCAGCACGTGCTCGACAACACGTGGCTGCTCCTCTACCTGGGGCTCGGGACGACGGCGGCGGTGGCCGCGATGGCCCTCGCGCTCGTCCCGGCGCTGCGCGGCGCGGGCATCCATCTGCGCTTCCTCGCGTCGTTCCGCAACCGGGCGGTGGCCACGGTGCTGCGTCTGTCGGGCTGGACGGTCGGGTACGTCATCGCGAACCAGGTCGCGCTCTGGGTCGTGCTCGTGCTCGCCAACGTGCAGCCCGGCGGCCCGGCCGCCTACCTGCTCGCGTACACGCTGTTCCAGCTCCCCCACGGCCTGCTCGCGGTGTCGATCATGACCACCGCGGCGCCCGAGCTCGCGGCGGTGGCCGACGACCTCCCGGCGCTCCGCCACCGGTTCGCGCGCGCCCTGCGGCTCATCCTCACAATCGTGATCCCCGCCGCCGCGCTGTCGGTCGCCCTCGCGCGGCCGGCGGTGGTCGCGCTCCTGCAGCGCGGCGCGTTCTCGGCGGCCGACTCAGCGCTCGTGGCGCACACCGTCGTGGCGTTCGCCGTCGGGCTGCCCTTCTTCTCCATCTACCTGTTCGCGATGCGCGCCTTCTACTCGATCCACGACACCCGGACGCCGTTCCTGCTCAACTGCCTCGAGAACGCAGTGAACATCGTGCTGGCGCTGGCGCTCATCGGGCCGCTCGGCATCCCGGGGCTCGCGTACTCGTTCTCCGCGGCGTACGCCGTCGCGGCCGTCGTGACGCTCGTCGTGCTCGGCCGCCGGATCGGCAGCATGCAAGGGCGCGGCATCGAGACCACGGTGGTGAAGGTCGGGCTCGTGAGCGCCGCGGCCGGCACGGCCGCGTGGGTGGCCGCGGCGACGATCGGGTGGGCGGGCGGCCTCCGAGCCGTGGCGGCGACGCTCGCCGGGCTGGTCCTCGGCGCCACGGTGCTCGCCGTCGGGCTCACGATCACCCGGGTCGAGGAGTGGGCCGAGCTCGTCAGCGGGTTCCGTCCCGCGGCCCGGCGAGGCGCAGTGGGGGGCGCCGGCGTGCGACGATGATGGTCGCGGCGGGAGCGAGGAGGCGGCCGTGCCAGTCCGAGTCGTGACCGACAGCGCCTGCGACCTCCCCGAGCCGGTGGTCGCCGAGCTCGGCATCGAGATCGTGCCGCTCACCATCCGCTTCGGGCCCGAGGAGCTCGTCGACCGCGAGGAGCTCTCGAACCGGGCGTTCTGGGAGCGCCTGGTCGACGCGCCGGCCCTGCCGGAGACCGCCGCACCGTCCGCCGGCGCCTTCGAGGCCCGCTTCCGGGCCCTCGCCGACGACGGCGCCGACGGGATCGTGTGCATCAACCTCTCGTCACGCCTCTCGGCGACGATGCAGGCCGCCCAGGTGGCGGCCGCGGCCGTGGCGGACCGCTGCCCGGTCGAGGTGGTCGATTCGCTGACGTGCTCGATGGGGCTCGGCAACCTCTGCCTCGCGGCCGGCCGGCGCGCGAAGGACGGCGCGTCGCTCGCCGACGTCGTCACCGAGGTCACCGACCGGCGGGCCCGCACCCGCCTCTTCGGCACGCTCGACACGCTCGAGTACCTGAAGCGCGGCGGCCGGGTCGGCAACGCACGGGCGCTGCTCGGCTCCATGCTCGCCGTGAAGCCCGTCGTCGAGGTGCGTGACGGCGTCGTCGAGGAGGCGGGCAAGGTCCGCACCCGCTCCAAGGCCCTCCATCTGCTCGCCGACAAGGTCCACGACCAGTCGGTCGAGGCCGTCGCCGTCCTGCAGGGCAACGCGGCGGACCTCGACACCTTCCTCGACCTGATCGACGACGTCGCCCCCCGCGACAAGATCGTCGTCGGCGACGTCGGCCCGGTGATCGGGACCCACGCCGGGCCCGGCGTGCTCGGCGTCACCTTCCAGACCACGGACTGATCGGCCCCGACCCTGGCGGCCGGTCGCCCGGCCGTCTGGGTAGCGTCGCGGTCCGTGCCCGACCCGCCCCAGCCCGGCCGCGTCCTCGACGGCCGGTACCGGCTGGTGAGCCCGGTGGCGCGTGGGGGCATGGCGACCGTCTGGGACGCCGAGGACACACTGCTCGCCCGGCGGGTCGCGGTGAAGATCCTCCACCCCGAGCTCGCCTTCGACGAGGCGCTCCGGGCCCGGTTCCGGAACGAGGCCGTCGCCGCGGCGCGCCTCGCCGACCCGGGCATCGTCGCCACCTACGACACGGGCGACGACGACGGCGTCGGGTACATCGTGATGGAGTTCGTCGACGGGCCGACCCTGCGGCGCATCCTCGACGTCCGGGGGCGGCTGCCCGTCATCGAATCCGTGCGGATCGGCCGGGAGGTGGCGTCCGCGCTCGCCGCGGCCCACCGCGAGGGGATCGTCCACCGCGACGTGAAGCCGGCGAACGTGCTCGTGCCGCCCGACGGGCCGGTGAAGGTCACGGACTTCGGCATCGCCAAGGCCGGGGCGGGCGCCGAGCTGACCCGCACCGGCACCGTCGTGGGCACGGCCCGCTACCTCGCCCCGGAGCAGCTGCGGGGCGAGCCGGTCGACCCGCGCACCGACCTCTACGCGCTCGGGCTCGTGCTCTACGAGATGCTCGCCGGCGAGCTGCCGTTCCACGGCGACACCGAGATGGCGGTGGCCGTCGCCCGGCTGAGCAACCCGCCCGCCCCCATTCGCCAGCTGCGTCCCGACGTCCCGGCCGGCCTCGCCCGCCTCGTCATGGCCTGCCTCGCGCTCGAGCCCGCGGACCGACCCCCGACGGCCCGGGCGGTGGCCGAGTTCCTGTCCGACCGGCCCCCCGACGCCAGCCGGGAGCGCCCCCGCACCGAGGGGACGCGCACGGTCGTCATGCCCCCGCCCGAGGCGGCGCCCGCCCGCCCGCGCGCTGCCCCGCCGCCGCGGCGGCGGCGCGGCCCGATTGCCGTGCTCGCGGTCATCCTCTTCATCGCGGGCGCGGCCGCCGGCTACCTCCTCGTCCGGGCCGCCGACGCCGGCGCGGCCACGACGCCCCCGGCCGCGACGGCAGGACGCTGAGACCTCAGGGGTCCCGAGGGCCGCTTGGGTACGCTCCGATGCCCTGACGGACCACTGAGAGCCGATGGCCGACTGGACCACCCAAGCCGCCGACGCGATCGAGGCCGCGGTCAGCGCCGTCCGCGACCGGACCGTCGTCCCCGCGCAGCGGGCGACGCGGGCCGTCGTCTACGGCCTGCTCGTCGCGTTCTTCGTCGGCACGGCGCTCGTCCTGCTCGTCGTCGGCGCGTTCCGCGGTCTCGTGCTCCTCACTGGCCGCACCTGGATCGCCTACCTCATCGTCGGCGGAATGCTCGTCGCCGGAGGCGCGTTCTGCTGGTCGCGGCGGTCGAAGCGAGCGGCATGACCGACGCAGGAGGGAAGGGTCGATGACGGACGCCGCGCCCCTCGTGATCGTGGGGTCCGGACCGGCGGGGCTCACGGCGGCGGTCTACGCCGCGCGGGCGAACCTGCGACCGATCGTCATCGAGGGCCTCGCCGCGGGTGGACAGCTCATGCTGACCACCGACGTCGAGAACTACCCGGGCTTCCCCGACGGGATCCTCGGCCCGGAGCTGATGACGAAGTTCCGCGAGCAGGCGGCGCGGTTCGGCGCGGAGTTCGTCACAGCCGACGCCGACCGCCTCGACGTCAGCGCGCCGCCGTTCGGCGCGTGGGTCGACGGGCGCGAGTACCGCGGCGACGCCATGATCCTCTCGACCGGCGCGACGGCGCGGATGCTCGGCCTCGAATCCGAGCGGCGGCTCCTCGGGCGCGGCGTTTCGACCTGCGCCACGTGCGACGGCTTCTTCTTCCGCGGTCAGCCCCTCGCGGTCGTGGGCGGCGGCGACTCGGCCGTCGAGGAGGCGCTGTTCCTCACCAAGTTCGCCACCGAGGTGACCGTCATCCACCGCCGCGACCAGCTGCGGGCCTCGGCGATCATGGCCGACCGCGCGGCCGCGAACCCCAAGATCTCCTTCCGGTGGAACGCCGTCGTCGAGGAGGTGCTCGGCAACGGCTCGGTCGAGGCCGTCCGCCTGCGCGACACGAAGACCGACGAGCGATCGGACCTCGAGGTGGGCGCGGTGTTCGTCGCCATCGGACACGACCCGAACACGGCGCTGGTGCGCGACCAGCTCGACCTCGACGAAGGCGGCTACGTCGTGACCGCGGGCGACTCCACCCGCACCTCGGTCGAGGGCGTGTTCGCCGCGGGCGACGTGCAGGACCACGTCTTCCGGCAGGCGGTCACCGCCGCGGGGAGCGGCTGCATGGCCGCGATCGAGGCCGAGCGCTGGCTCGCCGCTCGGGAGCGGCCGTCGGGGTGACGCCCGGCCCGGAATGCGCGGCCGGGGCGCGCGGTTGCCCCCTCAGTACACTCGTCGGCACCCCGGCGAGAACCGCCGAAAGGTCAAGGCCGTGTCCAACATCACGAAGCTCACCGACGCGACGTTCGACGAGACGATCAGCGGCTCCGAGCAGCCGGTGCTCGTCGACTTCTGGGCGGAGTGGTGCGGGCCCTGCAAGATGATCGCCCCCGTGCTTGAGGAGCTCGCCCACGAGAACGGCACCAAGCTGCGCATCGCGAAGCTGAACGTTGACGAGAACCCGAACACGGCGATGCGGTACAACGTGATGAGCATCCCGACGCTGCTCGTGTTCAAGCCGGGCGAGACCGGGCAAGAGGCGCGGCGCCTCGTCGGCGCCAAGGGCAAGGCTCAGCTTCTTCAGGAACTCGCCGAGTTCGTCGCCTGAGCGGCGTGCCCGCGCCGTTGCGGGCGGGCGCCCGCGGGGAGGCCGTCCGGGACCTGCAGCGGCGCCTCGCCGCGGGGGGCCACGAGGTCGCGCCTGACCCGATCGGTGAGTACGCCGACGGCACCGCCGGCGCGGTCCGTGCGTTCCAGGAGGCGCGGGGCCTGCGGGTCGACGGGATCGTCGGCCGCCAGACCTGGTCCGCCCTCGTCGAGAGCGGCTACCGCCTCGGCGACCGACTCCTCTACCGGCGCCGCCCGATGGTGCGCGGCGACGACGTCCTCGAGCTGCAGCGCCGGCTGAACGCGCTCGGCTTCGACGCCGGGCGCGAGGACGGGATCCTCGGCGACGACACGTACCGGGCGGTCGGGGCGTTCCAGCACGACGCCGGGCTGGCGGCCGACGGAATCTGCGGGCCGGCCACCGTCGCAGCGCTCGACCGGGTGGGCACGATGGCCGACGGGT
Organism: Acidimicrobiia bacterium; assembly: GCA_051986275.1. GTDB lineage: Bacteria > Actinomycetota > Acidimicrobiia > IMCC26256 > PALSA-555 > PALSA-555. Next base: position 25,589 of record JBPYDT010000071.1, read on the forward strand.
CGATCGCCGCCGTCCGGGAGCGGGACCGGCTGCGGCGGGACCGCCGACGCCTCGCCGGGCACCGCACTTACATCGCCGCCGCCCCTGGCCTCGCCGTCCTCGGCGAGGAGGTCACCCGGGGGCTGCTCGACACCGGCGCCCAGGTGCTCCTCGACGCCTCGGGCGACGAGGACTCCCTGCTGGCCGCCGCCGCGAACCGCTTCGATGCCCACCTCTTCCTCGGCCTGCGACCCGGCGATTCGGTCGGCTGCCGCTGCGCCTACTTCGAGTCCGGCCGGTTCCGCTCCGAGGCGGGCCATGCCGTCGCGAGGGCGATCCACGACGAGCTGCGCGGCGTCCTGCCGATCGAGGTCGGGATCTCCGGGCGGACCTACGCCGCGCTCCGCGAGACCCGCATGGCCGCGGTCGTCTGCGAGATCGTGCCCGACGGCGACGTGGCCGCCATGCGGGGGGTGGTGGCGCGCGCCGGCGGAGTCGGGCGGGCGATCGTGCGCGGCGTGCGCCGCGCGGTGGAGGAGCCCGCGGTCGCGCTCTGAGCTACGCCGACGCGGCGCTCGGGCTGCGCCCGTCGGTCATGCGCTTGTAGATGCGCTCGAGGTCGTCGAGGCCGGCGAACTCCACGCTGAGGGTGCCCTTGCCGCCCGCTCCCAGCTTGATGCGGACGCGGGTCTCGAGATGGTCGCCGAGCAGCTCCTCGAGCTGGAGCAGCCCGGGGGGACGCATGCGCGCCGGCGCGCGCTCCGCGGCCTCGGGCTCGCTCGTGTCGCTCCGCGCGCGCACCGCCTCCTCGACGGCGCGCACCGAGAGGTCCTCTTTGATCGCGCGGCGCGCGAGCGCCTCCTGGAACGCGCGGTCGGGTGTGCCGAGCAGCGCGCGCGCGTGACCCATCGAGAGACGGTCTTCGCGCAGCGCGCGCTGGATGGACGGTGGCAGCTGCAGCAGCCGCAGCGTGTTCGACACCGCAGCGCGGCTCTTCCCGATGGTCGTGGCGACCTGCTCGTGGGTCATCGAGAAGTCCTCGATCATCTGCTGGTAGGCCGCGGCCTCCTCGAGCGGGTTGAGGTCGTCGCGCTGGAGGTTCTCGACGAGCGCGGCCTGCAGCGCGCGGCGGTCCTCGGTCTGGCGCACGATCGCCGGGATCATCTGGAGCCCGGCCCGGTGCGCGGCGCGCCAGCGGCGCTCGCCGGCGACGAGCTCGTAGCCGTCGCCCGCCGGTCGGACGAGCACGGGCTGGAGCAGGCCGACCTCGCGGATCGAGTCGGCCAGCGCGCCGATGCCCTCCTCGTCGAACCGATCGCGTGGTTGGTAAGGGTTTGGGCGAATCGCGGCAACCGGGAGCTCCTGCAGGCCAGGTGCCGTCGCGGCCCCGCCGTGGTCGGTCGCCGTGCTCGGGATCAGGGCGCCGAGGCCCTTACCGAGTCCGCCGGGTCGCGCCATGGCTCACCTCCTTCGCCAGCTCGCGGTAGGCACGGGCGCCCCGGGAGGTGGAGTCGAACACGATGATGGGCTGGCCGAACGACGGCGCCTCCGACAGCCTCACCGTGCGGGGCACCACCGTGCGGTACACCCGCGGCCCGAAGTACTCGCGCACCTCGGCCTCGACCTGGTCGGCGAGCTTGGTGCGCGCGTCGTACATGGTGAGCACGATCCCGCGGACCTCGAGCGACGGGTTGAGGTTGGCGTGCACCAGGGCGACGTTGCGCAGCAGCTGGCCGAGACCCTCGAGCGCGTAGTACTCGCACTGGATCGGGACGATCACGTCGTCCGCCGCGGCGAGGCCGTTCACGGTGAGCAGGCCGAGCGACGGCGGGCAGTCGATGAGGACCAGGTCGTACTGGTCCTTCACCGACTCGATCGCACGCTTGAGACGCTGCTCGCGGCTCATCTGGGCCACGAGCTCGATCTCGGCGCCGGCGAGGTCGATCGTCGCCGGCGCGACGAAGAGGTTCTTCAGGCTCGTCGGCTCGACGCAGTCCTCGAGCGGCATGTCGTTGAGCATGACGTCGTAAATAGAGCCGCTCACGTCGCGGGGGTTGAGGCCGAGCCCGGTGGTGGCGTTCCCCTGCGGGTCGAGGTCGACGACCAGGAGGCGGTAACCCGCCTCGGCGAGCGCCGCGCCGAGGTTCACGGCCGTCGTCGTCTTTCCGACCCCGCCCTTCTGGTTCGCGATGGCGATGACCTCGGGCAGCTCGAGCGGCCGCGCTGACCGGGCCGATCCCTCCGTCGGCATCGTGTCGGGATCGAGGATCGGGCCGTCCGGCAAGCGCGGCGCCGCGTGGTCGTCCTCGAGCCTGGTGTCGCTCACTGCCGCTCCCGCGTGCTCGCGCCGCCGCCCGACGCGAGCCTCGACGTCGACTTGAGGCTGGGGTTGGAGGATACGCCCTGGCCGCGGGATTCGCCAGCGTTGCACGCGGCGCGAGCCTAGGCCATGAGTTCCACGTGGAACGGGACGGGGGTCCGCCCCCCGGTTCCACGTGGAACCTCAGCGCCAGAGGGGCCGTCGGGCCGGGAGGCCCGGGCGCCGGGGCCACCGGGGCTCCGGCTCGTGCACCCGGCGCAGCACGGCGACCGAGGCCCCGTGCCCGCTGAGGACCTCCGGGCCGGCCATCCCCAGACGAGCCAGGCCCTCCCCCGGCCACCGCGTGGCGTCGCCGCCGGGCGGCTCGGACACGGCCAGCCGCCCCCCCGCGGCCAGGAAGCCGGCCCCGCACTCCGCGGTGACCGCCGGCGGACCGAAGGCCCGGGCGACGACAAGCGGAAAGCGGCCCCGCCAGCGGGCGTCGTGGGCCGCGTCCTCGGCCCGGGCCACGACCACCTCGACACGGTCGCCGATCGCCAGGTCGGCGCAGGCCGCCTCGAGGTGGGCGCCCCGCCGCTGGTTCGAATCGAGCAGGACAGCACGGGCCGCGGGCCAGGCGAGGGCGAGCGCGAGCCCCGGGAGCCCGCCGCCCGCACCGAGGTCGAGGAACGAGTCCGTGGATGGGCCGATCAGGTCGACGAACGCGTCGGCGTGCGAGAGCTGGTCCTCGAGCGACCCCGGGCCGAGGAAGCCCAGGCGCTGGGCGCGGGCGAGGGCAGCGCGCAGGCCACCCGCCACGGGGTTCAGGCCGGGCGTACGACGACGCGCCGGTTCGGCTCCTCGCCCTCCGAGATCGTGTCGACCCCGTCCAGGGCGGCGATGGCGTCGTGGACGACCTTGCGGTCGGCCGCCGGCATGGGCTCGAGCGCCTGGTCCCGTCCGCTCTCCCGCACCTTGTCGGCGAGCTCCTCCGCGAAGCGGGCGAGTGCGGCCCGCCGCTTCGCCCGGTACCCGCCGACGTCCACGTTGATGCGCGTGCCGTGACCCTCGGTTCGCCGCTGCACCACCGTCCGCACGAGCTCTTCGATGGCCTGCAGCGTCGCACCCCGGGGGCCGACGAGCAGCCCGAGGTTCTCACCCGTTACGTCGACGAGCACCCCGCCCTCCTCGTCGATCGTCGTCGCAATCGTGGCCGGGGCCCCGAAGGCGTCCACCAGACCGCGGGTGAACTCCTCGGCCTCCCGTGCTTGCTCCTGCACCGACACCTCACTCACCGGTTCCTCCCTGCTGGTGTCGTCCGATCCCGGGGCGCCACCGTTGGCCCGTGGGCGGCCGCCGCCGCGCCGCCGCCGCTGCCCGTCGCGGGGCGTCGTCGCCACGGCACCCGCGTTCGACCGGCTGCGCGGCTCGGCACGGCTGGCGCTGCGGGCTTCCCCACCGCTCCGGCTGCGCCGGGGTCGTCGGTGCCGCTCGGTCGGCTTCTCGCGCGAGATGGGGCGAACCCGGGCCCGGATGCGGGCCGGCCGGCGCCCGAGGAGCCCGGCCCGCGGCTCCTCGAGCACTTCGAATTCGACCTCGTCCTCGTCGACGCCGAGCGTGTCGAGCGCCACGTCGAGCGCCGCTTCGACCGTCCGTCCTGTTGTCTCGACCCACTCCATTGGGTTGGCCTCAGCGCTTCCGCTTCTTCTTGTTGGTGGGTCCGCGCCGACCCGGGGGCTGGGTGCCGCCGTTGCTCCCCGACGGGTTGCGGGTCGAGCCGGCCGGAGGCCGCGCCCCGCCGTTCCCGGCGGGCGGCGGCGGGAGCTGGAACAGCCCGCGCAGGCCGCTCCCCCGGGGACGCTGCTCTTGCACGAGGGCGCGCTGCGGGAGCGCACGGGCCGGCGCCCGCTTCGCGGCCGGCTGCCGCGGCCCCGGCTTGGGGGCGGGCTTCGCCGCCGGTTTGGGCGTCGGTTTGGGTGCCGGCGCCCGGGCCTTCCCCCGAGCCACGGGTTTGGCTGGGCCCGGGCTCCCCCGACCGTTGCCCGGGCTCACGTCCTCGTCGTCCGGACTTCGTTCCGTGCTGGCCACGTCGATCGCCGCGGTCTTGCCCCCGCCCTTCGTCGTGCCACCGGCAGCCGTCGCCGCCGCCATATGGCGGAACACCACCTCCTGCTGGCCGAGACGCCAGGTGTTGCTCACCACGAAGTACAGGACCAAGCCGGCCGGGAAGCTGAGCGAGATGAGGCCGAAGAAGACCGGGAGGATCTTCATCACGGTGTTCATCTGGGTGTTCGCGGCCGGCGTGCGGGCCTGCGCCTGCTTCGTCTGCAGGTACCCGGTGAACACCACGAGGGCGACCAGCACGAAGTAGGGGATCGCCGAGACGAACCCGAGGCTGGCGTCGGTGGCCGTCTTGAACAAGTCGACGCCCAGGAAGTTGATGTGGGTCAGGTGGGCGGTGGCGCCCCCCGGGGGGATGACCTTCTGCGTCCCGTTGGAGAGCGTGACCGTCATCGCCTTCGTCGTCGCCTTGCCGCAGAGGCTGCCCCACTCGCTGCACATCGCGTTGTAGAGCTGGGTGAACGACCCGGTCTTGGGGACGTGCTGCCACGGCGTGCGGAGCACGCGGTAGAGGACGAAGAAGATGGGCAGCTGGACCAGGAGCGGCAAGCACCCGGAGAGCGGGTTGATCTTGTTCTCCTGGTAGAACTTCATCATCTCTTCGTTGAGCTTCTGGCGGTCGCCCTTGTACTTCGCTTGCAACTTCTTGATCTCGGGCTGGACGCGCTGCATGGCGATCATCGACTTCGCCTGTTTCGCCGTCAGCGGGTAAAGGATCAACATCACCACGAGGGTGAGGAGGATGATCGCGACGCCCAGGTTGGGGATGATCGAGTAGACGAACGCCAGCGCGGCGCCCATCGCGTCGTAGAGGGAGTTCAGGAAGGACTGCATTCACGGCCTCTCAGGAGGAGGGGGCGGCCGAGGCCGCAGATCGGGAACGTCTGTTCGAAGGCGGAACCGGGTCGAGCCCGCCGGCGTGCCACGGATGGCAGCGCCCGACCCGGCGGACGGCGAGCCAGGAGCCCCGGACGGCGCCGTGCACCTCGAGCGCCTCGAGGGCGTAGGCCGAGCAGGAGGGGTAGAAGCGGCACCGGGGCGGCAAGTACTGGCTGACCAACCGCCAGGCCCGGATCGGCCGCATCAGCAGCCGGGCCGCCGGCGTCGGCCGACCGCTCACGGCGACCCGTCCCGCAAGAGCTCCCCCACACGCCGGTGGAGCGCGTCGAAGGGCATCGTCATCGCCTCCCGCCCGGCGCCGAACAGGTAGCTGGCCCGCGGGTCGAGCGCGTCGGCGTGGGCTCGCACCGCGGCGCGCAGGCGGCGACGGACGCGGTTGCGCTCCACCGCGCCGCCGACACGGCGGCTGACCGCGTACGCGACGCGTGGCCCATCGGTCGAGCTGCTCGCGTGCACCCGCATGCTGACAGGACCGCGTCGCTTCGCTCGTGTCCGAGCGAGCGTGTTGAACGTCGCACGGTCGCGGATCCGCCGCGTCAGGCGCCGAGCCGCTTGCGGCCGCGCGCGCGTCGTGCTTTGAGCACCGCACGCCCACCCCGCGTGCGCATCCGGACGCGGAATCCGTGCGTCTTCTTTCGCTTGCGGTTGTTCGGCTGGTACGTGCGCTTCACGCATGGCCTCCTGGGGCACGTCGATGCGACTCGGTCGCCGCCGGTGTGGGGGCGGCTCGCTCACGAGTGCGACGCGTGACGATCAGGGCGCAGTGTAACGGCCGCTCGAAACGCCAGCCCAACGCGCGTCGTGCCCCACCTCGGCCCCTCCCCGGGCCCTCCCGACGACCTCTTGTCGGTGCTCGGAGGCCGGTGCTACGTTCCGCCCCGCTGTCGATCCGGCCTACGACGGCAGACTTCCCCAAGGGGCTTCGCCCGCGACCGGCCGGTCCGCCCTGAGGGGGGAGGGGCCCCGGGCCCTCCCGTTCTCCACAACTGTGGACGCGCCTGTGGACAACGAGCACCCGGCCGAGTCTCCCGCCGACGACCCCGCTGCCCAGCACGTCTGGGACCAGGTCCAGCCCCGGGTCCGATCCGAGCTCGCCGAGTCCACCTGGGCGACCCGGTTCCACGGCATCCACGCCCTCCGGGTCGTCGACGGCGTCCTGGTCCTCGGCGTCCCCAACGCCCTCGCTGCGGAGACAATCCGCTCCCAGTACCTCCCGATCCTCGAGTCGGCCCTCCTCCAGGTCACCGGGGCCCCCTTCGGGGTCGCCCTCCAGGTCGACACCGACGCCCGGCCGGACGAGCCCCTCGCCGCCCCGGACCCGGCGCCGCTCCCCGTCGCCGCCGCGCCGCCGCCGGCCCCCGCGAGCGACGCGCCCTACGCCTCCGGCTCGTCACTGAACCCGCGTTACACCTTCAACCAGTTCGTGATCGGGGCCTCGAACCGCTTCGCGCACGCTGCGGCGCTGTCCGTCGCGGAGGACCCCGCCCAGGCCTACAACCCGCTCTTCATCTACGGGCGCGCCGGCCTTGGCAAGACGCACCTGTTGCACGCGATCGGGCACCACGTGCGCGCGGTGCGCCCCAAGCTGCGCGTGCGCTACCTCACGACCGAAGCGTTCATGAACGACTTCGTCGAGGCCATCCGCGACCGCACGCGCATGCCGGTGTTCAAGCGGCGCTACCGCGAACTCGACGTCCTCCTCATCGACGACATCCAGTTCCTCGAGCGCACGCAGGAACTCCAAGAGGAGTTCTTCCACACGTTCAACCAGATCCACAACGCCGGCGGCCAGATCGTTATCTCGTCCGACCGCTCGCCGAAGTCGATCGCGACGCTCGAAGACCGGCTGCGCAGCCGCTTCGAGTGGGGTCTCATCACCGACGTCCAGCCCCCGGAGTTCGAGACCCGGCTGGCCATCGTCCGCAAGAAGGCCGAGGCGGAGCACCTCCACGGCATCCCCGACGAGGTGCTGGGCTTCATCGCCAGCAGCATCGAGGACAACATCCGCGAGCTCGAGGGCGCGCTCATCCGCGTCGCGGCGTACTCCAGCCTCAACCGAGCCCAGCTGTCGGAGGAGGTCGCTCGGACCGTCCTGGCCGACCTCCTGCCGGAGACCAAGCAGCGCGTGATCACACCCCAGCTGATCCTGGAGGAAACCGCGAAGCAGTTCGGCTGGACCACCGAGGAGCTGTGCGGCAAGAGCCGCCGCCGGCCGCTCGTCACCGCCCGCCAGATCAGCATGTACGTGATGCGCCAGCTGACGGACTTCAGCTACCCCCGCATCGCCGAGGAGTTCGGTGGGCGCGACCACACCACCGTCATGTACGCCGTCGAGAAGATCCGACTCCAGATGCACGAGCGTCACCACACGTTCGACCAGGTCAACGAGCTGATCACCCGCATCCGGGTCGGCAGCACCACCGCGACCTGAGGGGTATGTGGACAACGTTGTGGACTACTGGGGAAACCCTCGCCTGTGCTCTGGATAGCGTGGGCCTCTCCGCCACGCCCCACGCTCGCCCGGTGGATCCCGAGGCGAAGCTGGGGAAACCTGGGGATGACAAATCTGGCCTCTGACCTGCGCTAATGGGCTCCTCGTCCACAGTGCACAGGCCCTACAGCAACGACAAACCTTGGTACTAATAGCAGTGCAGAATCAGGAGCGACCGTGAAGTTCAGATGCGAACGCGACACCCTCGCCGAGGCTGTGGGCACGGCGTACCGGGCGGTCGCGTCGCGCACGGGGGCGCTCCCGGTTTTGTCGGGTCTGCTCGTCCGTCTCCAGGCCGGCCAGGTCGAACTCGTCGGCTCGGACCTGGAGCTCACCATCCGGGTGCGAGTCCCCGCGGAGGTCGACGGGGTCGGGAGCGCCGTCCTGGTCGCCCGCTTGCTGCAGGAGCTGATGGGACGCCTCGCGGCGGGCGTCGTCCGGGTCGAGATCGGCGATGACCAGGCGAAGATCGAGGCCGGCCGGTTCCGGTCCGAGCTCCGCACGCTCGCCGCGTCGGACTTCCCGCGTCTGCCCGAGCCGGAAGGGCCGGGTGTGACGGTGGCCGCGGGGCCGCTGGCGCAGGGTCTCCGTCAGGTCGTGCCCGCGGCGTCGAAGGACGACGCGCGACCGATCCTCACGGGCGTGCTCGTCGCGGCGACAGGCGACGGGGTCCGTCTCGTGGCGACGGACTCGTATCGCCTCGCCGTGCGCGACCTTCCCGGCGTGAGCCTCCTCGAGGAGGGACGGTCGGTGCTCGTCGGCGCGAAGGGGCTGAGCGAACTGCAGCGACTGCTCCCGTCGGACGGCGACGTGGAGGTGTTCCTCGGTGAGCGTGAGGTCACGTTCCGCCTCGACACGACGGAGCTCACGGCGCGACTGGTGGAGGGCGAGTTCCCCAACTACCAGCAACTCGTCCCGAGCGGCTACCCGAACCGGCTCACCGTGGAACGCGAGGCGCTCGCCGACGCGCTGAACCGCGTTCGTCTCGTCGCGGGCCAGAACCGCGACTCGAGCCCGGTGCGGCTCGCGATGAGCTCCGACGGCCTCGAGCTCTCCGCCACGGCCCAGGACGTCGGGCAGTCGTACGAGCCGGTGGAAGCCAAGTACGAAGGCAGCGAGCTCACGGTGGCGTTCAACTCGCAGTTCCTCCTCGACGGCCTGGAGGCCGCCGGCTCCTCGGAGATCGTCATCGAGAGCGTCGATCCGCTGAAGCCGGCCGTCCTCCGGGGCAGCGACGGGCCGGAGTTCCTGTACCTGCTGATGCCGGTCCGGATCGCCTGAGGCCGCCGGCGGGTCGTCCCCGCGCCGGTCCGCCGTGCACCTGACGACCCTCTCACTCAGCGAGTTCCGCTGCTACCCCGAGGCGGAGCTGACCTTCCCGCCGGCCGTCACCGTCGTCACCGGCGCCAACGGCCAGGGCAAGACGAGCCTCCTCGAGGCGATCGGCTGGCTCGCGCTCGGTCGCTCGTTTCGCGGGGTACCCGACGCCGCGCTGGTCCGCGAGCACGCCGACCGAGCCATCGTGCGGGGGAGTGTGGTCCATGACGCGAACGTGCGCCGCGTCGATGTCGAGCTGCGCGCCGCGGGGCGTCATCGCATCCTGCTGAACGGCCATCCCGCGGCGCGGACGCGTGACCTCCTGGGCAGCCTGCGGGTCACGGTCTTCGCGCCGGATGACCTCCAGCTCGTGAAGGGGCCGCCCGCGCAGCGGCGCGAGTACCTCGACGATCTCCTCGTCGCGGCGGCGCCTCGCTACGCCGGGGTGCGCGCCGACTTCGATCGCGTGCTCCGCCACCGCAACGCGCTGCTCCGCGGCGGCGTGCAGGACGCCGAGGCGCGCGCGACGCTCGGGGTGTTCAACGACCAGCTCGTCACCGTGGGAGGGGAACTCACGCGCGGGAGGCTCCGCGTCGTGGCACGGCTCACCCCGTTGGTCGATGCCGCGTACCGGGCGCTCGCCCGTGAGACGGACGGCGTCACCGCCCGCTACGAGCCCGGCTGGGATTCGAACGTCGCCGAGTTCAGCCCCGAGATGGTCGACGACCGGCTGCGCGACGCACTGGCGCGTGTGGATGCCACCGAGCGCGCACGCGGCGTGACCCTCGTCGGACCACACCGCGACGAGTGGCGGCTCGCCATCGACCGCCGGGACAGCCGGACGCACGCGTCGCAGGGCGAACAGCGCACCCTCGCCCTCGCGCTGCGCCTCGCGGCCCATCAGGTCATGGCCGACGTCGTCGGGAGCGAGCCAGTGCTGCTGCTCGACGACGTGTTCAGCGAGCTCGACGCCGAACGGTCCCGAGCGCTCATCGAAGCCTTGCCGGCCCACGCGCAAACCGTCATCACAACGGCGGGCACCGTCCCATCGGGGATCCAGCCGGCGGCCCACCTCGAGGTGCGCGACGGTCGGATCGCTTCGCCGGCGTCGACGTCATGAGGACCCCGCGACGGCCCGGCGACGATCCCGACGCGCCGACGCCCCTCGGTGACGCGCTCCGCGCGGTCGGCGATGAGCTCGGTTTGCCCGAACCCGACCTCGTCGCGTCGCTGGTAGAGCGCTGGCCCGAGGTCGTCGGCGCCGCAGTCGCGGCCCACGCCCGGCCGCGGAGCATCCGCGAGGGGGTGCTGACCGTTGCGGTCGACGCGCCGCCCTGGGCGACGCAGCTGCGCTACCTCGAGAACGACATCCGCGCGCGGCTCCGGGAGATCAGCGGCCGCGACAGCGTCCACTCCGTCCGAATCGTCGTCGAACCGCCGCGCTGACTGCGCGTGCAACCGGAGGCGCGCAGAGGCCTCTGGTAAACTGTCGAGTGTCGTTCGGGCTCGTAGACCACGTAAAGCGCCCAGCTGGTGGTCGGCGAGACCGGGAAACGCCCCTTCCCCCGAGGCCCCCGCTCGACTGTGAGGTGCGCGCGCCTTGACTCCCCGCAAGACGACTTACACCGCGAAGGACATCACCGTCCTGCGGGGTCTCGAGCCCGTCCGCGAGCGACCGGGCATGTACATCGGGTCGACCGGACCGTCGGGCCTGCACCACCTCGTGTACGAGGTGGTCGATAACTCGGTCGACGAGGCGATGGCCGGTGAGGCCACGCGCATCGACGTGACCATCCAGTCCGACGGGGGGGTCAGCGTCACCGACAACGGACGCGGCATGCCCGTCGATCCGCACCCCGACGACCCGAAGAAGTCGGCGGCCGAGATTGTGATGACGACCCTCCACGCCGGCGGGAAGTTCGGGGGCGACGGCTACAAGATCTCGGGCGGCCTCCACGGCGTCGGCGTCTCGGTCGTGAACGCGCTGTCGGTCCGCCTCGACCTCGAGGTCCACCGTGACGGCTCGCGATGGGAGCAGCACTACGCCAAAGGCGGCGTCCCGCAGGGCAAGCTGAAGAAGGTCGGGCCATCGAAGAAGCGCGGCACACGGGTGACGTTCTGGCCCGACCCATCGGTGTTCGAAGAGACCGACTTCCGCGCGCAGACGCTCATCGAGCGGCTCCGCGAGATGGCGTTCCTGAACCGCGGCCTCGAGATCCGCTTCCGCGACGAGCGCGTGACCCCCGTGCTGGAGCAGAACTTCCGCTACACGGGGGGAATCGTCGACTTCGTGAAGCACCTCAACGTCTCGAAGGAGCCGCTCTTCAAGCGCGTGGCGTCCTACGAGGAGCACGCGCACGACCACGAGATCGACGTCGCGATGCAGTGGAACACCGGTTACAACGAAGGCCTCCACTCGTTCGCGAACAACATCGCGACCACCGAGGGCGGGATGCACGAGGAGGGCTTCAAGAAGGCGCTCACGAACGTGCTGAACAAGTACGGCAAGGCGAAGGGCCACCTCAAGGACAAGGACACCAACCTCCTCGGCGAGGACATCCGCGAGGGGCTCACCGCGATCGTTTCCGTGAAGCTGCGCTCCCCGCAGTTCGAAGGCCAGACGAAGGCCAAGCTCGGCAACACCGAGATGCGCTCCGCCGTCGAGCGCGCGACCAACGACAAGTTCTCCGAGTGGCTCGAGGAGCACCCGAGCGAGGGCCGCCTGATCGTGCAGAAGGCGATCCAGGCCTCGCGCGCGCGGGTCGCGGCCCGCCAGGCGCGGGACCTCACCCGCCGCAAATCGCTGCTCGAGTCGGCGGCGATGCCGGGGAAGCTCGCCGACTGCTCGTCGAACAACCCTGCCGAGTCGGAGCTGTTCATCGTGGAGGGCGACAGCGCCGGCGGCTCGGCCAAGCGGGCGCGCGACCCACGGTTCCAGGCCATCCTCCCCATCCGCGGGAAGATCCTCAACGTCGAGCGGTCACGCATGGACCGGATGCTGAAGAACGAGGAGATCCAGGTCCTCGTCCAGGCGATCGGCGCCGGAGTCGGCGAGGACTTCGCCGGCGAGAAGGCCCGCTATCACAAGGTGATCGTGCTCGCCGACGCAGACGTCGACGGCGCGCACATTCGCACGCTGCTGCTCACCTTCTTCTACCGGCAGCTCCTCGAGCTGGTGCGCTACGGCTGCATCTACATCGCGCAGCCGCCGCTGTTCCGGGCCGACCTGGGCAAGGAGCGGCACTACCTCAAGGACGAGGCGGCGCTGCGCGCCTTCGAGGCCGAGCACGAAGGCAAGAAGATCGAGGTCAACCGGTTCAAGGGGCTCGGCGAGATGGACTGGGATGAGCTCGGCGAGACGACGATGAACCCCGCCACGCGGACCCTCCTGCAAATCTCGGTCGAGGACGCCGCCATCGCCGACGAGATCTTCTCCACCCTGATGGGCGACGACGTCGAGGGCCGACGCCGGTTCATCCAGGACAACGCAAAGGACGTGCGGTTCATCGATGCCTGACGGCGACGCCACCGAGACGACGCTCGGCAACGTCGAGCTCGTCGAGATCCAGGAGGAGATGGAGCGCTCCTACCTGGACTACGCGATGTCGGTCATCACCGCGCGGGCGCTGCCCGACGCCCGCGACGGCCTCAAGCCGGTGCACCGCCGGATCCTCTACGGGATGTACGACTTCGGGCTCCGGCCCGACCGCAAGCACCAGAAAGCGGCGCAGGCGGTCGGCGAGGTGATGGGGAAGTACCACCCCCACGGCGACACCGCGATCTACGACGCGCTCGCGCGCATGGCGCAGGACTTCTCTCTGCGCTACCCGCTCGTGGACGGGCACGGGAACTTCGGCAGCCCCGACCCGAACGACCGGCCCGCGGCGGCGCGCTACACCGAGGCGCGCCTCGGGCCACTCGCCATGGAGCTCATCGGCGAGATCGACGAGGAGACGGTCGACTTCACCGCGACGTACGACGGGCAGCGCGAGGAGCCAGTCGTGCTCCCGGCGCGCTTTCCGAACCTGCTCGTGAACGGGGGCGGCGGCATCGCCGTCGGCATGGCGACAAACATCCCGCCGCACAACCTGCGCGAGGTGGTCGACGCCGCGATCTACGTGCTCGACCACCCCGACGCGCGGCCCTCCGACCTCATGAAGATCGTCAAGGGCCCCGACTTCCCGACCGGCGCGCTCATCCTCGGGAAGCAAGGGATCAAGGACGTGTACACGCAGGGTCGCGGCTCGATCAAGATGCGCGCCGTCGCCGAGATCGAGGAGGGTCGTCGCGGCGAGACACGCATCGTGGTCACCCAGATCCCGTACCAGACTTCGGTCGAGGTCATCGGCCAGAAGATCGCCGAGCTCGTGAACGAGCGGAAGCTCGAGGGGATCCGCGACGTGCGGAACGAGTCCGCGGGCGCGATGACCCGGCTCGTCATCGAGCTGCGCCGCGACGCCAACGCGAACGTGGTCCTGAACCAGCTCTACAAGCACACCCCGATGCAGACGAACTTCGCGGCGCACATGCTGGCGCTGGTCGACGGCATCCCGAGGCTGCTCTCCCTCGACCAGGCGCTCCTTGTGTACGTCGCGCACCAGATGGAGGTGGTGACCCGACGGACCGAGTATCGCCTCCGCCGGGCCCGTGAGCGCGAGCACATCGTCGAGGGCCTCTGCCGGGCGCTCGACATGCTCGACGCCGTCATCAAGCTGATCCGGGGCGCGGCCGACGTCGAGGCGGCGCGCGCCGGCCTCATGGCGAAGCCCTTCGACTTCTCCGAGATCCAGGCCAACCACATCCTCGACATGCCGCTGCGGCGCTTGACCGCGCTCGAGCGCCAGAAGCTCGTCGACGAGCTCCAGGAGCTGCGCGACACGATCAAGGAGCTCGAGTCGATCCTGAAGAGCAAGCCGAAGCTCCGCAAGGTCATCAAGGCCGAGCTCGTCGAAGTGCGCGACAAGTTCGGGGACAATCGGCGCACGCGTCTGACGGCCGACACGGGCGAGATCGACCTCCTCGACCTCATCGAAGACGAAGAGGTGGTGGTCGTCCTGACGAAGGGCGGCTACATCAAGACCGTCGCGGCCGACACGTTCCGCCGGCAGGGCCGCGGCGGGCGAGGCGTGAAGGGGAGCCGCAGCCGCGCCGACGACTACGTCGACCAGCTGCTCACCACCAGCGCGCACTCGTACCTGCTCATGTTCTCGAACCGCGGCAAGGTGTATCGGCTGCGCGCCCATGAGATCCCGATGAAGGACCGCACGGCGCGCGGCACCGCGCTGGTGAACCTCATCCCACTGGTCAACGACGAGCGGATCCACGCGATCATCGACACCCGCACCTACGAGGACGGCGCCTACCTCTTCTTCGCGACCCGCAAGGGCACGGTGAAGAAGACGCGAATGTCCGAATACGACTCGTCGGTTCGCAACGGCCTAATCGCGATCACGCTCCCGCGCGGCGACGAGCTCGTGCGTGTCATCCAGACGACGGGGCGCAACGACATCGTCATCGTGAGCCGCAACGGCCAGACGGTGCGCTTCGCCGAGAGCGGCGTCCGACCGACCGGCCGGGCGACCGCGGGGGTCCGCGGGATGAAGCTGCGGCCGGACGACGAGGTGGTCGCCTGTGACCTCTACCGGCGTGGTGCCGTGATGCTGTTCGTCAGCTCGAGCGGCCACGGGAAGCGCACGAAGCTGGACCTGTTCCACCGCCAGAATCGGGGCGGACAGGGGGTGCGCGGCATGAAGATCACCGCCGCGCGAGGCTCTGTGGTCGCCGCCTTTACCGTCAGTGACGAGGACGAGATTCTGGTGTTCTCCTCCGCGGGCAATATCATTCGGCTGCCCGCCGCCGAGGTCTCGGCGCAGGGTCGAGACGCGACCGGTGTGAGACTGGCACGGCTCGGCGAGGGCGACACGATCGTGGCCGTCGCCCCCGTGTTGGAGGGTGACGGCGGGGAGGACGCCGAGGGATGAGCACCCCGTCTGAGGAGTTGCCGGCGTCCGAGACGGACGAACCGAAGCAGCCCTCGCGCGCCCGTCGCACGAACGACGGCGGCAAGTCCTCGTCGAACGCACCGGTTGCCGTCGCGTCGGCGAACGATGCGCCGGCCCCGCCGCGCCGACGCGGCGCGGGCGCGGCAGCCCCCGCCATCGCCGCGGCGTCCTCGGCGGCCCCGCCGACTACCGGCGAATCGACCGCGGCACTGAAGCCGCCGGACGGTGATGGCTCGCCGCGGCGTGCTCGGCGCAGCAACGCCGCGTCCGCCGACGGCGGACCCGCGGCCGCGAAGACGGACGGCGACGCCAAGGGCGATGGGAAGGGCGACGGGAAGCGCGACGGTGCGGCAGCGCCCGTGGCTTCGGCGGTGACCGACGCCGCCGAGAAGCCCGACGCGAAGTCGCCGAAGGAATCGACCGCGACGCGCCAGGCGTCGAGCGACGGCTCAACGACCGCGCCACCGCGCCGCTCGCGGCGCGGCGATGCGGAAGCCCCCGTGGCGGCCAGCGCCAGCTCAGTCGACGCGCCGTCGCCGGCGACGTCGGAGGCCGACGCGGAGGCGGAGCTCGTCGACGAGACGGAGGCACCCCCGCGGCGTCGCTTCGGGCGCTTCGGACGGACGGTCAGCGCCTCGATCCCGGCCGTCCCCGCGGTGGAGTCCCCGCCGGTCACGGTCGTGCCGCCCAAGCCGATCACCGGACCGACGATGGCGGTCGCGCGCCCCGACCGCACGTACCGCCAGACGGTCACGAAGGTCGACCTGTGGTCGGTGACGAAGCTGTCGCTGTGCTTCTACCTGAGCGCCATGTTCGTCACGGTCGTCGCCTTCGTCGCGCTCTGGATCATCGCCGACGCCGCCGGCATCATCCACAGCGTCGAGAAGTTCCTCGGCGACCTGCTGTCGGCCAAGAACTTCCACTTCCTGTCCGCCACGGTGCTCCGCGGCGCCATCCTCATCGGGCTCGTCGTCGTGGCGCTGCAGGTCGTGATCACGGTGATCGCGGCGTCCTTCTACAACATCTTCGCTGAGCTGTTCGGCGGCGTGGAGATCACCGTGAAGGAAGAGGGCCCCGCCGAGTACCTTGACCCTTCCCTGGGGCTATAGCTCAGTCGGTTAGAGCGCACCCCTGATAAGGGTGAGGTCGGTGGTTCGATTCCACCTAGCCCCACGATGAGAAACGCTCGCCGCATCGCCCTGGTCGTTCTGTGCGCGCTGCTCGCCGGCATCGTCGTGCGCCTGCGCGGGAAGGGCAGCGTGCCGCCGACGAACGGCGGCTGGCGCGAGCTCGAGGGCCCCGACTTCCGGTGACGACCGCTCTGCTGGTCGGCGCGGGCGCCGTGGGCGTGCGGGCCGGCCGACAGCTCGTCGACACCCCGGGGCTGGAGCGGCTCCTCGTCGCGGACCGCCACCCCGACCGAGCGCGCGAGCTCGCCGAGGTGCTCGGAGGCACTGCGGTGCCCTACGGCCCGTTGCCCGCCGACGTGGACGCGGTCGCGCTCGCGATCCCGGGTGATCCCGCCGTCCCGTACGCGCACCGGGCGGCCGTGGCGCGCGTGCCGGTCGCCGCGGTCAGCGACGACCCGACCGGCCTGACCGGGCTCCTCGCGCTGGATCCGCTCGCACGGGAGCAGGGCGTGGCGGTCGTGGTGGGCTGCGCGCTGGCGCCGGGTCTCACCGACGTGCTGGCGCGCCACGCCGCCGACGCGCTCGACGAGGCCGACGAGGTCCACGTGGCACGCGTCGGTGCCGCCGGCGAGGCGTGCGCGGTGGCGCTGCGTCGCGCCCGACGAGAGCGGCCCATCGAGTGGCGTGACGGTCGCGCTCGCAGCGCCCGGCGGCTCGGTCCCGAGCTCGTCTGGTTCCCCGACCCGGTGGGGGCGCGCGAGTGCATGAGCATCGCCGGCGTCGAGACGATCCACCAGGCCGTCCCGACGGTCACGCGCGCCACGCTGCGGGCCGCGGACGTCCCGCCCCCGCGGCGCCGTGTGCTGGGTCCACCGCGCCCGCGTGATGACTGGGGCGCGGCGCGCGTCGAGGTCTGGGGCTGGCGCGCCGCCGTCCGTGACGCGGTCGTGTACGGCGTCATCGAGCGGCCCGGCGTGGCCGCGGGCACGGTCCTCGCGGTCGCGGCGGCGAAGATCGCCGGGCTGTTGCCGTCGGTGCGGCTCCGCAGCCCCGAGCCGGGGGCGCGTGCGCTCGGGGCCGTGGTGGAGCCAGCGCCGTTCCTTGCCGAGCTCGCGCGTCGCGGGGTGAAGGCCGCGGCGTTCGAGGGCGTCACCGTTCCCTGACGTCGCCGGCGCGACGGCCGGTACGCTCGGGTCGCCGCGGGGGCGGTAGCTCAGCTGGTAGAGCGTCGGCTTTGCAAGCCGAAGGTCGCCGGTTCGACCCCGGTCCGCTCCACCCTTCGACGCCGCGTGTCCCGATACGCGCCCTTGGCGTGGATGCGAGAATGTTCGCGTGGTGGGTCGGATCACGGGCGGGGCGGCCGCCCGGCTCGGGGGCCTCACGCTGCTCGGCGCCGCGCTCGTCGTCGTCGGCTTCGCGGCGCCGGCCGCGGCCGACGTCGCGTCGCCGCCGGGCCCGAACACGCCGCCCGCGGCCCCCGGTTGGATCGCGTTCCAGCTGTCGAGCACCAACCTCACGGTGGGCAGCACGGTGCAGATCGGGGTCGCCGATGGCAGCACGGTCGGCCCAGCCCAGTTCTTCACCGGCCCCGATTGGCCGTCGTCGTGGTCGGGTGACGGGCTGAGCCTCCAGTACCAGGGCAACACGCCGTGCGACTTCATCAACCACCCGGGTGTGTCGTGCGACTACACGGTGACGGGCAACGCGGGCACGTTCGACAACGTCCTGTTCGCCTCCGGCGCGCTCACGCCGGACCAGGTCACGGCGCTCGAGCAGACGGTCACGGTGACGACGCCGACCACGCAGCCGACCACGCCGCCGGCCCCCCCGAGCACCAACTTCACGGGTCCGCCGAACGGGCTGCTCACCGGCCCGGGCCAGTTCCAGTTCCAGGCGCCGAGCCAGTTCGGCGTGACGTACACCTGGACCCTGCTCTTCAACGGCCACCAGGTCGACCAGCAGCAAGGCCCGACCTACACGCCGCCGCCGAGCATCTTCAGCACGCCGGGGCAGTACACGCTGACCCTCCGCGCCAGTAACTCCGCGTTCCCGAACGGGGTCACGTCCCAGCCGGTGCAGTTCGAGATCAGCCCGCCGACGAACCCGACGCCACCGCCCGCGCCGACGCCCGCGCCGCAGCCTGGAGGGCCCATGGCCCCGTCGGCCCCGCCGCCGGTGACCCCGCCCGCGCTGACCCACCTGTCGACGGTGTCGTACGTGCCGCTCTCGAACTTCGACGTGCCGACGCCCGCCGCGATCCGACCGGTGACCGTGATCTGGCTCTGGCGGCCGGACTGGTTCCAGACGGCCGAGGCGGCGCGCACCGCGGGTCGCCCCAGCGCGGTGAAGCGGGCCAGCGTCAGCGTCGACGCGAAGGGCAGCGCGGGGCCGAGCGCGACGCCGTGGCTCGCTGGTCTTGCCACGTTCGGGATCTTCGGGTTCGCGTGGATCCTCGTCCGGCGCCGTCGGGTCCGGACCTCGATCCTCGACTGACGGCGGGCGCGGCTACGCGCTGCGGCGGCGGACGAAGAACGTGCCGGTCGCCCGTGACACGAGGGCCCGGTCGCGGTCGCGCACGGTCGCCTCGAGATACGCCACGCTGCCGGTGAGCCGGATCACCTCGCCGCGGACGACGAGCGCTTGACCGGACTCGCTCGCGCGCATCGTCTGGTACGAGATGTCGAGCGTCGCCACGCGGTCCCCCCGCTCGAGCGCGCTGCTGGCGGCGAAGTTCATCGCCGCGTCGTGCACCACGCCGTACACGCCGCCGTGGACGGTGCCGAGCGGGTTGCACGCGAGCGCCGTCGGCGTCCACGTCGCCTCCGCCCATCCGTCGCCGTAGTGCTCGAACGACAGCCCGAGTTGGGAGAGCAGCGGCATCCCGCCGTCGCCGAGCGCCTGGTCGAGGTTTCGAGGCATTCGGCGGAGCGTATCGTTGGCCCGACGCGCCGACATGGTGGGAGGTTCCGATGACGAGCGCCGTGGTCGTCGATGCGGTGCGCACCCCGTTGGGTCGCCGCAACGGCAAGCTCAAGGACTGGCATCCGGTCGATCTCGCGGCGTTCGTGCTCCAGAGCCTGGTCGAGCGCAACGACCTCGACCCCGCAGTGGTGGACGACGTGATCATGGGCTGCGTCTCCCAGGTCGGGGAGCAGGCCATCAACATCGGCCGGGACGCGCTGCTCGCCGCCGGCTTCCCGGAGTCGGTGCCTGGGACGACCGTCGACCGCCAGTGCGGCTCGTCGCAGCAGGCCGCCCACTTCGCGGCGCAGGGCGTCATAGCCGGCGCGTACGACATCGTGATCGCCGCCGGCGTCGAGAGCATGACCCGCGTCCCCATGGGCTCCTCGCTCCTGCCCGGCACGAACCCGTTCGGGACGGTGCTGCCGACCCGCTACGACCTCGTCCCGCAGGGGATCTCCGCCGAGCTCATCGCGGAGAAGTGGAGCATCTCGCGCGAGGAGAACGACGCCTTCTCGGTCGAGTCGCACCACCGGGCGGCCCGCGCCACCCAGGAGGGCCGCTTCGAGCAGGAGATCCTCCCCGTTCGCGTCCAGACCGACGAGGGCGCGGAGACGATGACGACCGACGAGGGCATCCGCCCCGACTCGAGCCTCGAGGCGCTGGCGAAGCTCAAGCCCGCGTTCAAGGCCGACGGCGTGATCACGGCGGGCAACTCGTCGCAGATCAGCGACGGGGCGGCCGCCATGCTGGTGATGAGCGAGGAGCGCGCCGCGGCGCTGGGCCTCACCCCCCGGGCGCGCTTCCACGCCTTCGCGCTCGCCGGCGTCGACCCCGTGCTCATGCTCACCGGCCCCATCCCGGCGACGAGCAAGGTGCTCGACCGGGCCGGCATGACGCTCGACGACATCGACCTGGTCGAGATCAACGAGGCGTTCGCTCCGGTGGTGCTCGCGTGGGCGCGGGAGCACCACCCCGACATGGCGAAGGTCAACGTGAACGGCGGCGCGATTGCGCTCGGTCACCCGCTCGGGTGCTCCGGCGCGCGGCTGCTCGCGACGCTCGTGAACGAGCTCGAGCGCACCGGTGGTCGGTGGGGTCTCCAGACGATGTGCGAGGGCGGCGGCCTGGCGAACGCCACCATCCTCGAGCGCCTCGGCTGAGGAGGCGCCCCGCTCCCGATGGCACCGTCGCTGCTTGCGGTCTCCGTCATCGGGTGGATCCTGCGGGGCGCCGTCGCGCTCGTCGCGATGTTGGCGATCTACACGATCGGCGCCGGGATCCTGCGGAAGTTCAAGATCTCGCCCGACGAGCCCGACCCGGAGCAGGTCGTGCCGGTCAACGCTCGGTTCCGCTGCACCGTGTGCGGCGCCGAGGTCACGATGACCGCGGCGCAGGCCGGTGACGAGATCGACGCGCCGCGCCACTGCCGCGAGGACATGGTGCGCGTCGGCCCCGTGGCGTAGCAGCCGCCGCATCCGGCCAGCATGGGTGTCTCGGGTCAGTGGCGAATGAAGTAGGCGTCGGCCGCGCTGTCTTGTGGGCGCACCGCGACGTCGAGCACTTCGGCGTCATCGCCCAGCGACTCCACCGCGGCGGCCAGCTGACGGAAGAGGGCGGGCAGGTCGGCCGCCTGGTAGCCGAACTGGAGCACCGTTCCCGGCTCACGCTTGGTCACGTCGCGAGCGTACGCAGGACGGTGGGTGGGGCTCTGGGGGTATCCCCGTTATGCGGCGACGTCGAGGGTGACCAACCCGGCGCAACCGTGGGGATGGATGCATCTCGGACTACCCGGCGGCGAACCGGCGCTTCAATCGAGTGTGGCGATTCCGGAGTGCCCAGCGGATTGACCGGCGCAGGATCGAGCTGAGCAACCGCACCCGGGGTGTGATTTCCAGGGTGTCTCGAACGATGCAGGCCCCGTCGTCGCGGTCGATCACCTCGCGCTGATGCCGCCAGGCGTACAGCCGACTGGTGGAGGTCTCGCGGTAACTGCCGTGGGTGATCTGCTCGAAGCCGAACCGGTGACGGTTGATAGGGAACACCCCCAGCAGCAGGATCCAACTCGCCAGCCCTGGGGTTTGCCATGGCGCGCTTTCGAACTGTGCGCCTCGGGTCGGATCGGTCATCCGCACGAACCGGGGCAGTTCTCGGTTGACGCCCCGCATGGTGGAGACAGCAGCCCAGACCTCCTCGCGGTCGGCGCGAAGCTCGGACTCGACGACCACGGATTCCGGCGCCGACGGGCGAGGTTCTGTGCCCACGGACTCGCCGTCGATCGCGGGGAACTGGTTATCCACAGTCTGGGGAGAACCTTGGGGAGAAATGACAGTTGTGTGGTTCCTCAGCGGAGCTGCGTTGACAGCACGAACCCGCCGACGAGCAGTCCGAGCCCGACGAACAGGTAGCCGTTGCGAGCCGTGCCGCCCGGGAGGAGCTGGAGGTAGTTGCCCAGGATCACGATCAGCCCGAGCCCGAGCGCGGTGAACATGGTCGCCGGGACCCAGAGCGGGCTGCGCTTGGCCGTCTTGGGCTTCGGTGGCGTGTACCGAGACGGCTTCGGCGGGGGTGGCTTCCGACGCTTCGTCTTGGGCACCGCGGGAACCCTAGCCGTCACCCTCGCGGCTGCCACGTAGAGTGCCGCGATGCCGCGCGTCGTGGTCATCGACAACTACGACTCGTTCGTCTACAACCTCGTGCAGTACCTCGGGGAGCTCGGCGCGACGCCGCTCGTGTACCGACACGACGCGATCGACGTCGACGGCGTGCGCGACCTGCAGCCGGACGCGGTGCTCGTCTCGCCCGGTCCGCGCCGACCGGAGGACGCCGGCGTCTCGAACGCGGTCATCCGCGACTGCGGGTCCCGCGGCGTCCCGGTCCTCGGCGTGTGCCTCGGCTTGCAGTGCATCGGCCAGGTGTACGGCGGCGAGGTCGTGCGTGCGCCTCGGGTGATGCACGGCAAGACGTCGGTGATCACCCATGACGGCGAGGGCGTGTTCGCCGGACTGCCGAACCCGCTCCAGGCGACCCGCTATCACTCGCTCGTCGTCGGACGCGACTCCGTGCCTCCCGATCTTGTGGTGAGCGCGGAGAGCGAGGACGGGCTCGTGATGGGCCTACGCCACCGGCACGAGCCGGTGGAGGGCGTGCAGTTCCACCCCGAGTCGATCCTCACCGAGTCGGGGCACGCGCTCCTCCAGAACTTCCTCGACGGCGCCGGAGCGGTCCGGGCCTAGCTCACGGCAGCCGCGCCGTCCCCTGTTCGACGACGGCGAGCCCGTCTCGCCGGAGTGACGCGAGCGCGTCGGCGTCGAGCAAGGCGGCGGGCGTGGGCCCGGCGCGCAAGCGCGCCAGCACATCACCGCGGCGCTGGCGGAACGACCCGTCGTAGGGCTGGGCACGCGGCCGGTGTTCGGACGGCAGCGGGCCGCGCGTCGCGCAGCGCCGCCGCAGGGGACACGCCGGACAGCGGGGCGCGGTCGGGTGGCACACCAGCGCGCCCACGTCCATGAGGGCAAGGAGCCGGTCCCGTCCGGTGAGGGGCCGGCCAACCTCCACCATCGCGGCGTCGGCCTGCCGCGGGGTCAACGCGCGACCGGTCACGCGCTCGAGCACGCGCCGCACGTTCGTCTCGACGGCGGGGACGTCGAGGTCGTCGGCCTGCGCCCGCACGGCGCCTGCGGTGTACCGGCCGACGCCGGGCAGCTCGGTGAGGTCGTCCGGCCACCCCTCGGTGGCAATGCGAGTCGCGGCGTCCCAGAGGCGCCGGGCGCGGCGCGGGTAGCCGAGCCGGCCCCACGCCTGGATGACCTCGCCCGGCGTCGCGGCGGCCATGGCCTCCGGCGTCGGGAAGCGCTCGATGAAGGCGGCGTACACCGGCTCGACGCGGGGGACCTGGGTCTGGTGGAGCATCACCTCCGAGACCAGGACGGCCCAGCGGTCGCGCGTCGCGCGCCACGGCAGGTCGTGGCGGCCGTGCTCCTCGTACCAGGTGCCGAGCGCGGACGCGCGTTCGGGCACTACGCGACGCAGGCGATCATCACGACCGTGTTCGGGGCGACCTGGGTCCCGGCGGGCGGGTTCTGGGAGATGATCGGGGAGTTCGAGCCGCAGGTGGCCTGGACGCTCAGCCCGGCGCCGGTGAGCGCGGCGATACCGGTGTCGCGCGGCTGACCGATCACGTTCGGCACCGCGACCGTCTGCGGTCCGGTCGAGACGAACAGCTGCACGGTCGAGCCCTTCGCGACCATCGTGCCCGCGGCGGGGTTGGTGGCAATGACCTTGCCCGCGGGCACGGTGTTGCTGTTCTGGCCGACGATCGCCGGCTGCAGGCCGGCCTGGGTGATCGTGTTCGACGCGGTGACCTGGTCCTGGCCCGTCACGGCCGGGACCGACACCTGTGGCGCCTGGGAGACGGTGAGCGTCACCACCGAGCCGCGGGTCACCTTCGTGTTGGGCGCGGGCGTCATGGCCAGCACGGTGTCGGGCGCCTGCGCAGTCGTCGGCGTGTCCATGCGCATGATCTGGACGCCGAGCGTCGCGAGGGTCTGCTGGCCCTGCTCGAAGGTCTGCCCGACGACGTTGGGGAGCGTCACGAGGTTGTTCGCGACCTGGAGGGTGACGGTGTCGCCCTTCGTGAGGAGCGTGCCGGCGGCCGGGCTCTGGCTCACGACCTTCCCGGGCGGCACCGACGTCGACTCGACGGACACCTGCTTCGCATGGAACCCGACGTGGACGAGCCGGGCCTCCGCGGTCGCGAACGTCGGATTGCCCGTCGTCACGTCGGGCACGGTGAGCTTCGGCGGCGCGTTGGACGTCCCGAGCACCGAGTTCCGGAACGAGGGCACGAGCAGGACGATGATCACCGCGGCGAGCAGGCCGAGCCCGATCACGACGGCCGTGATCGCGCCCCACCGGCGCTTCGGCTCCTCCCACAGCTGCGCGGCCTGCGTCGCGGCGGCGGCGGCCGCGACGGTGTCCGCGTCGGGCCGGTAGGAGGCGGTGACGGGCCGGCCGCGCTCGAACCGGATGAGGTCCTCGCGCATGTCCTCGGCGGACTGGTAACGGTTGGCAAGGTTCTTCGCCATGGCGGCGAGGATGATGCGCTCGAGGTCGGGCGGCAGGTCGAGCGCGTACTGCGACGGCGGCACCGGAGCCTCGCGGACGTGCTTCATCGCGACGGCGACGGGCGTGTCGGCCTGGAAGGGCGCCTGGCCCGTCACCATCTCGTAGAGCACGACGCCGAGCGCGTAGACGTCGGTACGCCCGTCCACCGCGAAGCCCTGGGCCTGCTCGGGGGAGAAGTAGGTGGCGGTTCCCATGACGGCGCCCGTCTGCGTCAGGCCCTGCGAGGGGTTGGTCGGGTTGGCGGCGATCCCGAAGTCGGCGACCTTCACCTGGCCCGTCGAAGTGATGAGCACGTTCCCGGGCTTGATGTCGCGGTGCACGACGCCGTTGCGGTGGGCGAACGCCAGCGCGTCGGCGATCTCGGCCGCGAGCCCCGCGGCCTGCATCGCGGGGATGCGGCCCTCGGCGCGCATGATGTCGCGCAGCGATCGCCCCTCGACGTACTCCATCACGATGAAGTACGTGCCGTGCTCCTGGCCCCAGTCGTAGATGCCGACGATGTTGGGGTGGTTCAGCGCTGCGGCGTTCTGCGCCTCGCGGCGGAAGCGCTCGACGAAGCTTGGGTCGCGGGCGTACTCCTGGAAGAGCACCTTGACCGCGACGGGGCGGTCGAGCACCTGATCCTGCGCGAGGTACACCTCGGCCATGCCGCCGCGCGCGATGGGCCGCTCGATGGTGTAACGGCTCGCGAAGACGTCCCCGGCCCTTGCCATGTGCCGAATCAGGCTACAGGTCGGCCTTGAGGCTGCGGCGTTTCGCGTCGGTCACGGCAGACCGAGCGCGGTGCGCAGCATGCGGGACGCGATCGGCGCGGCGACCGCGCCGCCCGTCGCGTCACTGCCTTGGCTACCGCCGTGCTCGACGAGCACCGCGACCGCGTACTTCGGAGCCTGGGCCGGCGCGAACGCGACGAACCAGGCGTGAGGTGCCTGACCGGGCAAGTTCTGCGCGGTGCCGGTCTTGCCTGCGACCGTGACGCCGGGGATCTGCGCCGCGGTGCCGGTGCCGCTCTGGACGACGTCGATCATCATCTGGGTGACGGCCGCCGCGACCTGCGGCGTGGTCGCGGTCGTCCAGGGGGCCGGGTTGATCCGCTCGACGAGCTTGCCGTTGGCGTCCTGGATCTCGCTCGCCACGTGGGGCGTCATGATGACGCCGCCGTTGGCGACGCCCTCGGCGACGAGCGCCATCTGCAGCGGCGTCACCGCGACGACGCCCTGGCCGATCCCGGCGAACGCGAACTGGGGCATGTTCTGGGCAAAGGAGCCGGCGGCCGGACCGACGCTCGCCACCGCACCGGGGGCGTCGTCGAGCGGCGGCGCCGAGCCGATCCCGAACTTCGCCATGCCGGGCACGAACTGCTCTCCGAGCTGGAGGCCGAGCTGGCCGAACACGGCGTTGCACGACTCGGTGAAGGCCTGGGTCAAGCTCCCACCGCAGGACTCGCCGCCGAAGTTCTGCAGCGTCGCGTTGGTCTGGGGGAGCGGGAGCTCGTTGCGGACGGGGAACTCGGTGTCCGGGGTGGCGACGCCGTCCTCGAGCGCGACCGACGAGGTGATGGTCTTGAAGCTCGACCCCGGCGGGTACAACTCCCGGTAAGCGCGCGCGAGCGACGGCTTGTCCGCGCTGGCGTTCAGGAACGTGAACACGCTCTGCGCGCTCTGGGTGTTGTGCACGACGAGCGGGTTCGGGTCGTACGTCGGGTTCGAGTACATCGCCAGGACGGCGCCGGTCTGGACGTCGAGCATCACGACCGATCCCTTCTGGAACCCCAGCGCCTGCTGCGCCGTGCGCTGGAGGTCGTCGCGCAGCGAGAGCACGACCGTGCCGGTGCCCTGGGTCCCGGAGAGCAGGTCACCGAGGCTGTGGAGCTGCAGTCGGAGGCTCTGCCCGGTGAGGTCGCTGTTGTACGTGTTCTCGACGCCGGTCGAGCCGAACACGAAGGACTGGTAGCCGACGACCTGCGCGAACAGCCCACCGGTCGGGTACTCCCGCAGGTACTTGAACTCGGTGCCGTCGTTGACCCGGACCGAGTGCGCGAGGACCGTCCCGTCGGCGGCGACGATGTCGCCGCGGGGCCGGTTGGCGTTCTGCAGCAGCGTCCGCACGTTGTGCGGGTTGTGGTTGAGGTTGTTGGCGTCGACGAGCTGGAGGTAGGTGAGCTGCCCGACGAGGACGAGCAGCAACAGGATCAGCCCGACGCCGACCTTGCGAATGGCGGGGTTCACGGGGCCCGGGCGGTGATCCGGCCGCGGCGCGCCGCGCCGCCGCGGGCGTTGTCGTCGGAGATGCGCAGCAGCAGCGCGAGGATCACCCAGTTCGCGACGAGCGACGAGCCGCCGTAGGAGATGAACGGGAGGGTCACGCCGGTCAGGGGGATCGTCCGGGTGACACCGCCGATGATCACGAAGCTCTGCAGGCCGATGATCGTCGTGAGGCCGGCGGCGAACAGCTTCGGGAAGGGCTGCTCGGCGCGCATCGCGATCCGCAACCCGGTGCCGACGAACAGCAGCAGCGCGATGAGGATCGCCACCGTCCCGATGAGGCCGAGCTCTTCGCCGATCGCGGCGAACACGAAGTCGGTGGCCACGTTGGGGATCACCTTCGGGTTCCCGAGCCCGAGGCCGGTCCCGGAGAAGCCGCCGGCGGCGAAGCCGAAGAGGCCCTGGACCAGCTGGTAGCCCTTGTCGTTCGCGTACTTGAACGGGTCGAGCCAGACGACGACGCGGCTCTGCACGTGCGAGAACAGCTCGTAGGCCGCGAACGATGCGCCGACGAACAGGACCAGGGCGAAGAGGGTGTAGGCCGCGCGGTCCGTCGCCACGTAGAGCATCACCCCCGCGAGCGCGAACACGATCATCGCCTGACCGAGGTCGGTCTCGCGCACCATGATGAGGATCGAGATTCCCCACACCACGAGGAGCGGGCCGAGATGGCGGATCTCGGGCAGGAGCAGCCCACCGAGCCGCCGCGTGCCGCGTGCGAGCAGCTCACGCTTGTCGACGAGGTACGCCGCGAAGAAGAGCACGAGCAGCACCTTCGCGGCCTCGCCAGGTTGGAAGTTCACCGGCCCGACCCCGACCCACAGGCGCGCACCGTTGATTGTCTTGCCGATCCCGGGCGCGAGCGGCAGCAGCAGGGCGATCATCCCGAAGAGGAGGAACGTGTACCGGTAGCGCTCGAGCGTGCGGATGCGTCGCACGAACAGGAGGGTCAGGACGAACGCGACGACGCTGATCGCCGTCCAGATCGCCTGGATGCGGCCGAGGTTGCTGTCGAGCCGGGCGACCGTGACGAAGCCGAGCCCGTTGAGGAGCGCGGCGATCGGGAGGAGCACCGGGTCGGCCTGGCGCGCCAGTCGCCGCACCGCGAGGTGCGCCACGACGAAGAGCCCGAGGACGGCCACGAAGATCACCCACAGGTCGGCGGGCACGCTCGGCTTCTGGGCCAGCTCGACCAGCGCGTAGCCGAACGCGGCCACGATCACGGCGAGGACGCCGAGGCCGAGCTCGGACGCTCGGCGGTGGATCACCGCGGTCGTCACGGCGCGGCGGGTGCGGCGGGGGGCGCCGTCGTCGGCGGGACGGTCGTGTTCGGGGGGGTCTGGCGCCGGCGCTGGGCGGCCCGCGCCCGCAGCTCCGAGATGTAGGAGTTGGCTCCGCCGACCGAGCCGAACTGGCCGTGGCCGGCGCTCACTTGTGACGCGTCGGCGGGGGTCAGGGTCGTGGTCCGCAGCGACGTCCGGTCCTTCACCGTCGGGTTCCAGAACAGGAGTCCGCCGGGCCGGCCCTGGAACACCGTGACGCGTCCGCGGTCGCTGCCCACGAAGTAGGTGTGGTGCGCGTAGTAGTACACGACGCCGAACGCGACACCGAGCACGACGACGACGGGCAGGGCCCAGAGCAGAACGCGGCGCAGGCGATGTCGGGCCGCCGGACGAGCCCGCCCCGTTCGGCCGGCCGGCGGCTCCTCGTTCGCCTCGTCGGCCGGCTCTTCCGCGGGCTCCTCGGGCGGTGCCCGCTGCTCGTCGGTGACGACGGGGACGGCGGCCGTCACGCTGTCGGCGTCGACGACGTCGAGGATGAGCACCGTGATGTTGTCGATCCCACCGGCCGCGTTCGCCTCGTCGACGAGGCGGTGCGCGGCCTGGGCCGGGTCGCGGACCTCGGTGAGCACCTGCTGGATCTCGTCCTCGCCGACCATGCCGGTGAGGCCGTCGGAGCAGAGCAGGACTCGGTCGCCATCGTGCAGCTGGATCGGGTAGAGGTCGACCTCGACGGTCGGCTCGATGCCGAGCGCCCGCGTGATCATCGACCGTCGAGGGTCGTGCTCGGCTTGGGCCTCGGTGAGCTCGCCGGCCTGGATCAGCTCCTCGACGAGGCTGTGGTCGACGGTGAGTCGGTCGAGCTGGTGGTCGCGCAGCACGTAGGCGCGTGAGTCGCCGACGTGGCCGAGCAGCAGCGTGTCGCCGGCCGCGAGCGTGCCGGCGGTGAGGGTCGTCCCCATGCCGCGCAGACGGTCGTCGGAGGTCGACTTCTCGTAGACCGCGTCGTTGGCGCTCGTCACGGCGTCGCGGATCCCCTCCCCCGAGGTCACGGCGGCCCGGAGCGCCTCGAGGGCGATCGCGCTCGCGACCTCGCCCGCCTGGTGGCCGCCCATGCCGTCGGCCACGGCGAAGAGCCCGAGCTGGTCGTCCACGAGGAACGCGTCCTCGTTGTGGTCCCGGACCCGACCGGTGTCGGTCGCGGCGCCGACGACGGCCTGCAGCGTCACCGCACGACCTCGGCGACGGTCTCACCGAACTGGACGCGGTCGCCCCGCCGCAGCCGGATCGGCGACGCGACCGGGGCGCCGTTCACGTACGTGCCGTTCCGGGACCCCAGGTCCTCGACGTACACCTCGTCGCCCCGGCGGAACACGCGGGCGTGCACCGTCGAGACGAAGTGGTCGTCGGGCAGCACGATCCCGCACCCACCGCCCCGGCCCACCGTGATCTCCTCTCCCAGCGGGTACAGCTCGCCCTCGTGGGCCGCCGGCTCCAGGATCTGGAGCCGGACACCCTTGCGAGTCTTACGCCCCCGACCCCGGTCGGCGGCGTCGTCAACGGTGGCGGGGGCGCGCAGCTCCCGCGCCACCACCTGGACCACCCGGAACAAGAACAGATAGAGGAGGGCCAGGAAGCAGTACTTCAGGATCGTCAGGACCGACTCGGGCACGGCACCCCCGCGTCCGGCGTTCGCTCGCTTGGCCGCCCCTGCGCCCTCACGACTGCTCGAAGCGCAGCGATGTCGAGCCGATCCGGAGCTCGTCGCCGTCCTGCAGGACGTGCTCGCGCACCGGATTCCCGTTCACGACCGTGCCGTTCATCGACCCCAGGTCGATCACCGCGAAGCCGTGGCCTGACGGGCGGATCTCGGCATGACGGCGCGACGCGCGCGGGTCGGCGACGACGACCGTCGAGTCGGGTGACCGTCCGATGAGCGCGACCTCCTCGCCGAGCGGGATGCGCCGGCCGTCCGGGAGCACGAGCGAGCCGACGCGGCCCCCCTCGTGGATCTCGGCGGCGATGTCACATTCGCCCGCCTTCAGCTCGTCGTCGGCGACGAGCGTGACCGTGACCGGGCCGACGAAGTGGTAGCCCTCGGCGCGGGCGTACTCCCGCGCCACCTCGGCGAGCTCGCGGGCGAGCGCGTCCGCGAAGTCCTGGAACCGGTCGAAGTCCTCGGGGGACAGGTACACACCGAGGTTGTTGGGCGCGATCGGCACCCCGTCGACCCCGACCGTCCGCTCGGAGTCGAGGGTCCGGGTCACCTTGCGGCCCACCTCGACCGGTTGGAGGCCGCTCGGGAAGACCTTGCCGAAGCTCCCCTCGACCAGCTGCTCGAGGCGGCGTTCGAATCCTTGGAGTCCCACGGCGAACGAGTGTATTTCGGGACGGGTGGCCCGACGCTGCTGGAGCAGCGACGTCCAGCCCGGGTGCGGCCCGCGCCGCGCCGTGTGGATAACCGCTCACCCGCTTGGACGCTGCGCCCGGCGGCGCTGGCCTCGCAGGGGTGGGGACGGACGACCGCGACGTTCGCGCCGTGCGCGCGGCGATGGGCCGAAAGGCCTGCGTAGCACGACTGGTACCGTGTCGTGCTTTCGCCGGGCGAGTGGCGGAATTGGCAGACGCGCAGGATTCAGGTTCCTGTGTCCGCAAGGACATGGGGGTTCAAGTCCCCCCTCGCCCACTCACCGCACGCGGTCCTGCCGTATCGGTCGGCCACCTGGCGCGGACTTGGTCGCGCTCTGGCCTCGGGGTGCATGCGCCGGTCAAGATGGCGCGATGCGCGGGTCGGTCGGGCCCCGGAGACCCTCGCCGCCACCGATTGCCGCCCGCGCCCCTGGGCTCGGTTGCGCTCGTTGGCCCACGTCGGCCGGGTCGCGGGCTACCGCCGCAGGCCGCGGGCAGATCCCCTCCTAGGGACGCGACCGTCCTCCATGTTCCGACGGCGCCCGCGATCACGACCAACGCGCGCTGAGGGCGCCGGCCCCGATCGCCGGCCGGCACGCGCGCCGGCCCGCGGACTCATGACCTGGACGGCGTTGGCGATGATGACCGTCGGATCGGTCGGTTATCTCGGTTCAGCGCCGACGATGTCGGTCTACGGACTCGCCTCGGTGTTTCTGTACGTCCTTCCGGCGTTCGTCTTCTTGGTGCCGGTGTCACTGGTGGCCGCGGAGCTGGCCTCTGGCTGGCCAGGTGGCGTCTACAACTGGGTGGAGCAGGGCGTCTCACCCGGGATGGGGCTGCTCGCGGTGTGGTGCGAGTTCGCCCAGACGATCTTCTACTACCCCGCGCTGCTCGCCTATGTCGCGAGCACGCTCGCCTACGTCATCGCGCCCGATCTCGCAGCGAACGGCGTCTACAACGCCGCCGTGATCGTGCTGCTGTTCTGGGCTGGCGTCCTGGTGTCGTCCCGCGGGGTCGGACTCGTGGCGAAACTCTCGTCGAGCGGGACTCTGATCGGAACGCTCATCCCGGGAGGGATCCTCGTCGTTCTGGGGCTCGCCTACCTCGTCCAGGGAAACCAGTCGGCCGCGCCCATGACCATTCACCACGTCCTGCCTGCGTGGACCGGCCTCGCCAGCATCGTGCTGATCGTGAACAGCTTCTTCACCTACGCCGGCATCGAGGTCACGGCGGTGCACGTCGACGAGCTTCGAGACCCTGGCCGCGAGTATCCGAAGGCGATCTTTCTGGCGATGGCGCTGGTCCTGGCTGTCTTCATCCTGCCGACGCTCGCGATCTCGTGGGTGATTCCGTCACACCAGATCAGCTTTACCGCGGGCGTGATGCAGGCCTTCGACGGGCTCTTCACCCACTTCGGCGTCGGCTTCGCCGTGCCGGTGATCGCGCTCGCGCTCGCGATCGGGGCGCTGGCCGGGATGATGGCCTGGCTCGACGGGCCGTCCGAGGGGCTGCTCAGGATCGGGCGCGAGCAGGGGTTTCTCCCGCCCTACTTTCAGAAGGTCAACCGCGAGGGCATCGAGGTGCGAATCCTCGCAGCACAAGGCGTCGTGATCACGATCATCGCCCTGCTCTACGCCCTCATACCGAGTGTCTCACGGGCCTACTGGATCTTCGCTGTGATGGCCACGCAGGTCTACCTGATCATGTACGTGCTCATGTTCGTCGCGGCGATGAAGCTGCGTCGTTCGCAACCGGATCACACACGCGGCTACCGAGCTCCGGCGCTCCGCTTGCTGTGCGTGGTGGGCGCGCTGTCATCAGTGGCGGCGCTCGCGATCGGGTTCATCTCTCCTTCGCAGTTCGGCCACACGAACCCGCTCGTGTACGCCGCTCTGATCCTTGCGGGGATCATGGCCATCGGCATCGTCCCGCCCTTCTTGCTGGACCGGTTCCGCAAGCCGAGGTGGAAGTCGACGGACTAGCGGTCCTCGTGGCGTCGAGTGCCCCGGCGCCGTCCGGGGCGCCGGAGGGGGCAGCGGTTAGCGTCTCGGCGTGATCAGCTACTTCCAGGCGATCATCATCGGGCTGCTCCAGGGCGTGACGGAGCTGTTCCCGATCTCGAGCCTCGGGCACTCGGTGATCGTCCCGGCCCTGTTTGGCTGGCACTCGGTGGTGAACGCCGAGTCCGCCCAGGAGAGCTTCTACCTGGCGTTCCTCGTGGGGCTGCACGTCGCGACCGCGCTTGCGCTCCTCTGGTACTTCCGGGCCGACTGGGTGCGCATCATCGCCGGCTTCTTTCGGACGCTGCGCACCCACCGCATCGAGACGAGCGACGAGCGCCTCGCCTGGCTGCTCGTCGTGGCGACGATCCCCGCCGGGATCATGGGGCTGCTCCTCGAGCACAGCCTCCGGACGCTGCTCGCCACCCCCGTCGCGGCGTCGGCCCTCCTCACCGTGAACGGTGTCATCCTCGCCGCGGGCGAGAAGGCCCGGCGCCGCCAGGAGGTGCACGCCCTCGCCGTGGCGCGGGGGACCACCGAGGAGGGCACCCGGCGCCTCGACACGCTGGACTTCAAGGAGTCCGGGATCATCGGCGTGTCCCAGGTGTTCGCCCTCATGGCCGGGATCAGCCGCTCCGGGATCACGATGGTCGCCGGGCTCGTGCGGGGGCTCGACCACGAGGACGCCGCCCGCTTCTCGTTCCTGCTCGCCACGCCGATCATCCTCGCCGCCGGCGTCTACAAGATCCCCGACTTGACCGGCGTGAACGGCCACGACGTGCGGGGCCAGATCCTCGTCGGCTCGCTCTGCGCCGCGGGCACCGCCTACCTCGCGGTGCGGTTCCTCATGCGCTTCTTCGAGACCCGCACCCTCACCCCGTTCGCGATCTACTGCCTC
>JBPYDT010000072.1:0-5303 GCA_051986275.1 Acidimicrobiia bacterium
GTGGCCTGGTCGCGCCCGCAGATGGCCACGCGGGCGCCCTCGGCGGCGAGCGCGACGGCGCACGCTCGTCCGAGCCCCTTCGAGCCGGCCGCGACCGCGGCGCGGCGAGCCGTGAGGCCGAGGTCCATGCTCAGCGCGCCGCGCGGACGGCCTTGTGCCGCGGGATCATCGGTGGATGGGCCCGTCGGCGTCGCGCAGCGACGGCGCGGCCCGGCCGGTCCGCTGGGCGATGATCTCCGCGCAGATCGCGATCGCGGTCTCCTCGGGGCTCCGGGCGCCGAGGTCCAGCCCGATCGGGGCGTGAACCCGGGCCAGCGCCGCGTCGTCGACGCCGACGTCGCGGAGGCGCGCGACCCGTTGGGCGTGGGTGCGGCGGCTGCCCATCGCGCCGAGGTACCCGACGTCGGTGCCGAGCGCGGCGACGATCGCGGGGACGTCGAACTTCGCGTCGTGGGTGAGCACGCACACCGCGTCGCGCGCCGTGAGCTCGCCGGCCTGCTCCGTCAGGTACCGGTCGGGCCAGGCGCACACCACCTCGTCGGCCATCGGGAAGCGCGCCGGAGTGGCGAACACGGCGCGGGCGTCGCACACCGTGACGTGGTACCCGAGCAGGTTCGCCGTGCGGGCGAGTGCCGCGGTGAAGTCCACCGCGCCGAAGATGATCATGCGCGGGGGCGGCGCGAACGACTCGATGAACACCGTCACGTCGGTCTCGCGGGCCTCGCCGTGCGGGCCGTAGTGGCGGGTCACCGTGGTCCCCGCGGCGAGCGCGCCGAGCGCGTCCCGGCCGACGACCCGATCGAGGCCGGTGGTGCCGAGGGTGCCCGCGGCGGAGCGCTCGGGTCCGACGAGCAGCTTCGCCCCGACGCCCAACCCGTCGGTCACGGTGGCGAGCGCGACCGGCTCGTCGGCCCGCAGGGCGTCGCGCAGCGCGTCGAAGACCGGGGTCGGGGCGCTCACCAGTCGAGCGGCTCGACGTACACGTGGATCGTCCCGCCGCACGTCAGGCCGACCGCGAACGCGTCGTCGTCGGAGTAGCCGAAGGTGATGACGCCCCGGGGCCGCTCCCCGGCCAGGACCGCCAGCGCCTCGGTGACGACCGCGCCCTCGACGCAGCCGCCGGACACCGAGCCGGCGACCTCGCCGGCGTCGCTCACCGCCATCGCCGCCCCGGGGTCTCGGGGGCCCGAACCGTCGAGCCCCACGACCCGGGCGAGCGCGACGCGGTGACCGGCCTGGCGCCACTTGTCGATGACGTCGAGGAGCTCGCGCATCAGCGGGCCAGGACGGCGACGAGGTCGTCGAGCGCCGCGACCGAGTGGCCGGTCACGAACTCGTCGACGTGGGGCAGCGCGGCCGCCATGCCACGCGCCAGCGGCGCGTAGTCCGCGGTCGCCTTCAACGGGTTCACCCACACGATCCGGTGCGCGACCCGGTGCAGGCGGCGCATCTCGCTCCCCAGCAGCTCCGGCTCGCCGCGATCCCAGCCGTCCGAGAGGATCACGACCGTCGCGCCACGCGCCAGGCCCCGCACGCCCCACTGATCGTTGAACGTCCGCAGGCCCTCACCGAGGCGGGTGCCACCCGACCAGTCGGTGACGCGCCGCGCGGCCGCGGCGAGCGCCTCGTCGGGGTCGCGCGAGGACAGCTCACGGGTGAGCCGGGTCAGGCGCGTCCCGACGGCGAACGCCTCGACGCGCGCGCCGCCGACCACCGCGGTGTGGAGGAAGCGCAGGAAGGCCCGCGCGTACGGCTCCATCGAGCCGCTCACGTCGCAGAGGAGCACGACCGGCCGCGCGCGGTCGCTCGGCGCGGTGAACGACCGGCGGATCGGCTCGCCGTCGGCACGGAGGGACCGTCGGACCGTCCGGCGCAGGTCGGGTCGGCCGCGCTCGCGGTGCGTCGCCCGGTGGCGACGGGAGCGGCGGCGGGCGGCGACGAGCCGCAGGTCGGCGATGAGGCGGTGCGCCTCGTCGAGCTCGTCGCGGGTGCACATGGCGAAGTCGCGGGTGCGCAGCTGCTCGGCCGGGCTCCACCGGACGCGCAGCGTCGGATCGTCGCTCGCGGGCGCGTCGCTCGGCGCGGCGTCGGTGTCGTCGGGCACGTCCAGCCCCACGCTGATCCCGACGGGCGGATCGTCGACCGCCCTCGCGCCGTGGCCGTCCCAGAACGCGGCGAACGCGCCGTCGTAGAGCGCGGCGTCCTCCGGGCGGCGGAGCAGCACGACGCGCCCCGCCCAGTAGCACGCGTCGCGGGAGCCCAGACCGACCGCGGCCCACGCCTGCCCGAGCGTGACCGTCGCGCCCACCGGGACCTCGAGCCCGAGGCGACGGGCCAGCCGCGCGAAGGCGACGACGAGGCGGTCAGCGTCCCGCTCAGCCATCGCCCGCGACCGCCGGGACGAGCGCGTCGAGCCCGTGGGCGCGCACCCGCTGCTGGTCCTCCCGGTACTTCACGACCGTGCCGAGCGTGACCTCGATCGTGTCCTCGTCGAGCGCGTCCGCCCCGAGCGCGGCGACGGCCTGGGCCCAGTCGATCGTCTCGGCGACCCCGGGCGGCTTGTAGAGGTCCAGGTCGCGGAGCGCCGCGACCGCCGCCGCGACCTGCCGGGCCAGGGCCTCGCCGACGGCCGGGGCTCGCACCCGCAGGATCGCCAGCTCGCGCTCGAAGTCCGGGTGCTCGATCCAGTGGTAGAGGCACCGGCGCTTCAGCGCGTCGTGGACGTCCCGCGTCCGGTTCGACGTGACGACCACGATCGGGGGCCGCTCGGCCCGGAACGTGCCGAGCTCCGGGACGGTGATCGTGTAGTCGGCGAGGATCTCGAGCAGGAACGCCTCGAACTCGTCGTCCGCCCGGTCCACCTCGTCGACGAGCAGGACGGGCGGCGCCGCGCCGTCCGCGGCGATGGCGCGCAGCAGCGGCCGCCGGACGAGGAACTGCTCGGAGTAGAGCTCGTCCTCGCGCGGCGTGTCACCGCGTGCCTCCTGGGCGCGGAGGTGCAGCAGTTGACGCGAGTAGTCCCACTCGTAGACCGCCTGCGCGGCGTCGATGCCCTCGTAGCACTGGAGGCGGACGAGCTCGCCGCCGGTCCAGTCGGCGAGCACCTTCGCCAGCTCGGTCTTCCCGACGCCCGCCTCGCCCTCGAGCAGCAGCGGCCGGCGCAGCGTGATCGCGAGGAACACCGCCGTCGCGAGCCCGATGTCCGCGAGGTACTGGTGCGCCGCGAGGGCGTCCCGCACGTCCTGAACGGTGGACGGTTCCACTGTTCAAGCGTAACCGGACTCTCGCGCGCGGCTGTTCGTCTCGGTGACGCGCGCGCCGCTCAGCGACCCAGCGCGAGGCCCTCCGAGCGGGGATCGGCCGCGGCGGTGTAGCCCCCGCCCGACTCGACGCGGATGACGTGGGCGTGGCCCATGTCGGCGTCGTACGCCGGCGCGTCGACGACGTCGTGGCCGAGGCCGCGGAGCGCGTCGACGAACGCGTCCCCGAACCGTGATTCGGCGCGGACGCGCCAGCTCCCCGGATCGACGCGCCATCGCGGCGCCGCGACCGCCGTCCCCGGGTCGGCGTCGTCGTCGACGAGGCGGGCGAGGAGCTGCAGGTGGATGCCGGGCTGGGCGTCGCCGCCCATGCTCCCGAACACGAGCTCCGGGGAGCCGTGGCGCAGCGCCATCGCGGGGATGAGCGTGTGGAGCGGCCGCTTCCCGGGTGCGAACACGTTCACCTGGTCCGCGTCGAGGGAGAACGAGCACCCGCGGTTGTTGAGGTTGACGCCCCACTCGGCGACGTGGACGCCGGCGCCGAAGTGGAGGAAGTTGGACTGGATCAGGCTCACCAGCAGCCCGTCGCGATCCGCCGCGCACAGGTAGGCGGTCCCTCCCGGTTGTGGGTCGCCGGGTGCGGGCACGCCGGCGGCGTCGGCGCGGAGCAGGGCGCGGCGGGCCGCGACGTGCGGCTCGGCGAGGAGGTCGTCGGCGGGCCGGGGCATCGCCGTGGGGTCGCTCACCCAGCGGTCCCGGTCGGCGAGCGCGAGCTTCAGCGCCTCGATGATCAGGTGCTGGCGGGCCGGCCCGTCCGGCGGCAGCGAACGCCCGTCGAGGATCCGGAGCGCCTCGAGCACGGTCACGCCTTGGGTGGGCGGCGGGAGCTCAACGACCTCGACGTCGCGGTACGCGGCGCGGAGTGGGTCGACCCACTCCCCCGCGTGCGACGCCAGGTCGGCGTCCGCGTGGTCGGCACCGTGCGCGGCAAGCGTCGCCACGATCGCCTCGCCGATCGGGCCGCGGTAGTACGCGTCGGGTCCGTCGGCCGCGAGGGTCTCGATCGTGCGGGCGAGGGCCGGCTGGCGCAGCCACGTGCCGCCGCGGACGTCCCCGTACACGTCGTGCCACGCGCCGTACCAGGGGTTCGCCCTCGGGTACATCCGCCGCCCGTCGTGGAACGCCTGGGCGGCGTCGTCGCTCACCGCGAACCCGTCGCGCGCGTACCCGACCGCGTCGGCCGCGAGCGTCTCGAAGTCGCGCGTCCCCCACCGAGCGAGGAGGTCGAACCAGCCCGCGATCGCGCCGGGCACCGTCACGCTGTCGGGTCCGAGGACCGGCATCCAGGGTCCGTCGCTGCGCGCCGCGAGCGCGTCGCGGGTCGCGCCG
The DNA here is from genome assembly GCA_051986275.1 of Acidimicrobiia bacterium. GTDB lineage: Bacteria > Actinomycetota > Acidimicrobiia > IMCC26256 > PALSA-555 > PALSA-555. The sequence goes on from JBPYDT010000072.1 coordinate 4,650, forward strand.
GCCGGGGAGCGCCCGGAGCCGAGGTAGCCGGTGAGCCCGCCGTCCCACACGACGGCGAAGAGGTCGCCGCCGTACCCGCACGCGTAGGGGGCGACGACGCCGAGCGTCAGGTTCGCGGCGAGCACCGCGTCGATCGCGTTGCCGCCTTGGGCGAGCACGCCGAGCCCCGTTGCGGACGCGAGGTAGTGCGGGCTCGCGACGACACCCTGGGGAAATCGCCGCGCCGCGCGGGGGCTCACCGCAGGCCCTCCCGCTCGGGCCAGCGCAACGCGTCGACGAGCCGGCGCTGGACGGCATCGCGCGCGGTCGCGTCCGCGGGGCACCTCGGCGGCCGGGGCGGCCCGCCTCCCGGGAGGCCGAGCAGGTCGAGGGCGGCCTTCGTCGCTGTGATCCCGCCGAGCTCGCGGGTGACCGTGTAGAGCCGCATGAGCTCGGCGTACGTGTCATGGAGCGCGGCGAGGTCGCTGCGGCCCGCGGCGTCGATCACCGCGGCGCAGAGCCGAGGGGCGAGGTTGGCGTCCGAGCTGAGGAACCCCTGCCCGCCGAGGCCGAGGGCGGTCAGCGCGAGGAGCGGCCCGCCGACGTGCACGTCCGCCCGGCCGTCCACCGCCTCGATGACGCGGAGCAGGTACGTGACGTCGGCGGTCGAGCAGT
>JBPYDT010000073.1:0-6664 GCA_051986275.1 Acidimicrobiia bacterium
CCCGGACGACCGCTGCGTCGGGGACGTCGCCGGCGCGGCGCGGTACCTGCGCAGCGTCCCCGCGTGGAACGGGAAGCTCGGCGTGATCGGCTACTGCTCCGGCGGGCGCCAGGCCTTTCTCTGCGCGTGCCGGCTCACCGTCTTCGACGCCGCGGTCGACTGCTACGGCGGCCGGGTCGTGGCGGGCCCCGACGAGCTCTCGGCGCGTCAGCCCGTCGCGCCGATCGACCTCACGCCGAGCCTGTCGTGCCCTCTCCTCGGCCTCTTCGGCGGCCGGGACAAGAACCCTTCACCCGAGCACGTCCGCACGCTCGACGCCGCGCTCACCCAGCACAGCAAGCCCCACGAGTTCCACACCTATCCCGACGCCGGCCACGCGTTCTTCTCGGTCGACCGGCCGTCGTACAACGTCGAGGCGGTGCGGGACGCGTGGCAGCGCATCTGGGCGTTCTTCGGCACCCACCTCGGGTGAGCTACGCGGCGGCGAGGTCGGCCCGGTACTCGGGGTGCTCGTCGAGCCACGCTGACGCGGCCCGCATGCTCGCCTCGTTCTGCTTGTTGATGAACTTGTAGATCGCGCCCTCGAACCAGCGCCACGGCAGCTTCGTGAGGTTGTAGCGCTCCTCGAAGTGGAGCCGCGTGTGGCCCGCGTCCAGCGGCTCGAGGCGGACCTTCCCCGTCTGGTCGTTGCCCGGGTCCGAGCTGATCATCGTGTACGTGTACCCGACGCCCGGCTCGACGTCGTGCACGAGCTCGAGCGCCGAGCCTTCGCGCCCGAACGGCATCTTGAAGATCACCCGGCGCAGGCGACCGTTTTGCTCCTCGTCGCCGGGCCAGAGGACGTCCACGCGCTTCACCATCGGCGCGTAGTCGGTCCAGTGGTCGTAGTCCTGGAACAGCGCCCAGAGGCGCGGCGCGGGGTGCGGCAGGTCGAGCGTGTAGCGGTGCTCGCGCACGGCTCTCCTCCGCCGGGTCAGTGCGTCGTGTAGTCGATCGGCCCGGCGCCCTTCACACCCACCGCGAAGCAGAAGCAGTGGATGGGTGCGTGGTCGCTGACCGGCCGGAGACTGTGCACCTTGTCCGGCGGGATGTACACGAGGTCGCCCTGCGTGATCGGGCGGTCCTCGCCGTCGATCGTCATCACGCCGCGGCCCGACGTGACGTAATAGAACTCGTGGGTCGGGTGCGAGTGCGGGAACACCATCTCGCCGCCCTTGACCTCGAACTCGTTGGCGAGCTCGAGGTAGCCGCCGTCGGTGAGGTCGAACATCTCGCGGGGCCGCACGAGCCACCACACGGGCACAGTCCCGTTGTGCTCCACCTCGGGTTCGACGTCCTCGATCGATCGCACGTCCATGGGTCCTCCGGGTGACGCGGCGCTGTTCGTCACCCTAGTGGCGCGGCCCTGGACCGGACCACGGGCCCGCGGCGTCGACGCCGTCGTCGAGGTTTGCTAGACGAGGTCGATGCCGAGCTCGTACGGCTCGCTCCTCGCGGTCACGGCGATCGCGCTCGCCGCGCCGCTGCTCGTGTCGTTGGTGCCGCGCCTGCGACTCCCGGCCGTCGTGCTGGAGATCGTTCTCGGCATCCTCGTCGGCCCGTCCGTCCTCGACTGGGTGCACGTCGACGAGCCGGTGAGCGTCCTGTCCGTGATCGGGCTGTCGTTCCTGCTCTTCCTCGCTGGCCTCGAGCTCAACTTCGCCGCCCTGCGCGGCCGCGTCGGCCGGATTCTGACGGCGTACGCCGCGACCGGGGCGCTGGCGATCGCCGGCGGGGAGGTCGTGCACCTCATCGACGGCGACAACAAGGCGCTCTTCATCGCGATCGTGCTCGCGTCGTCGTCGCTCGGCCTGATCGTGCCCGTCCTGCGCGACGCGGGGCAGACGTTCTCGCCGTTCGGCCAGCTCGTGCTGGCCGCCGGGTCGGTCGGCGAGTTCGGGGCGATCCTCGCCCTCGCCCTCTTCTACTCCCGGAGCGGCTCGGCCATCGGCACGGAGCTGTTCCTCCTCATCGGCTTCGCCGTGCTCGTCGTCGTCACCGCGCTCGGGATGGTCCGCATCGAGCGCTCGCCGAGGTTCGCCCAGGCCCTCACCGCGGAGGGCGAGACCTCGGCGCAGCTCGGGGTCCGGATCGCCATGTTCGTGCTCGCGATCTTCCTCGCGCTCTCGAGCCACCTCGGGTTCGAGGCCGTGCTCGGCGCGTTCGTCGCCGGGGCGCTGCTGCGGGTGACGGATCCCGAGGAGCGGCTCACGAACGAGCGCCTGCGCTCGAAGCTCGACGCCATCGGCTACGGCTTCTTGATCCCCGCCTTCTTCGTCACGAGCGGCCTGCAGTTCAACATCGACGCGATGCGACGCGACCCGGCGTCCATCGCGGTCGTCCCAGCGCTCGTCCTGTTCTTCCTGATCGCCCGAGGCGTCCCGGCCCTCTTGTACCGCAAGCTCTACGACGCACGGCACGTGGCGGCGGCCGGGCTGCTGCAGGCCACGACGCTGTCCGTGCCGGTCGTCGCGGCCCGAATCGGCGTACAGCTCCATACGATCGACGCCGACACCGGCGCGGCGATCATCGCCGCGGGGCTGATCACCGTTGTCCTATTCCCACCGATCGCGCTGGCCCTGCTGGCGCGCGAGGAGACCACGTGAGCGACGAGCTGTCCCTCGGGGTCGTCGGCGCCGGCCTCGGTCGGACCGGCACCCACTCCCTCAAGCTCGCGCTCGAACGGCTGCTCGACGCGCCCTGCTACCACATGCTCGAGGTCATCGCCCATCCCGAAGCCGTGCCGCGCTGGCGGGACGCGATCGCCGGCGCGCCGCGTTGGGATGAGATCTACGCCGGGTACGGCGCGGCGGTGGACTGGCCGACGGCCGCGTTCTGGCGGGACCTGATGCGCGCCGCGCCCGACGCTCTCGTGCTGCTCTCGGTGCGCGACCCTGACGCCTGGTGGACGAGCGCCAGCCACACGATCTTCGAGTCGATGCAACGAGCCGAACGCCCCGAGCCGTTCGCCGGCTTTGGTGACATGGTCACCGCGCTGCTCACCGAGCGCTTCACGGCGCGCTGGTGGGACCGGTCGGAGGCGATCACCGCCTACGAGCGCCACAACGACGCGGTGCGGGCCGCCGTGCCCCCGGCTCGGCTGCTCGAGTGGCGGCCGGGCGACGGCTGGGAACCGCTCTGTCGCGCGCTCGACGTGCCCGCGCCCGACGAGCCGTTCCCGCACGTCAACACGACGGAGGAGTTCCGCGCGATGGCCGGGCTCGACGGTTGAGCGTCAGCCGGCAGGCTCGGCTCGGCGCACCACGCCGTGCCGGCGCACCCGCTGCCGCGATTCACGAGACCGGCGCGGCGTCGCCCGTCAGGCCGGCGGCCCCATGTAGATGACGAGGCGGGCGATCCGGGCCCCGTCCACGGTGAAGAAGTCGGCCACCGGGGTGTGCCGCCCCCCCATGAACAGGTCGATCTCGACGGCGAGGTGGTCCCCGTCGATGACGAAGGGCCCCGGCGTGGGGCGGAGGTCCTCGAACTGGAACGCGTTGTCCCGGTAGAAGCCGGCGATCGCCGCCGGGCCCTCGAACGTGCCCACGGTGGTCACGAGGACGCCGTCGCCGGCGAAGCACGCCGCGACCGCGTCGGCGTCGTGGGCGGTGATCGCCGCGAAGTACGCGCGGGCCACCGCGGCGGGGTCGCTCACCGCAGGTGGTAGAGCTCGAGGGCGTTCTCGCCGAGCACCTTCGCCTGGTCGGCGGCCGCCATGGGGCGGATGACGTCGCGGAGCTCCTTCACCGCGCCCGGGAAGGTCGCGTCGTGGTGCGGGTAGTCGGAGCCCCACACGATCCGGTCGACGCCGACGAACGGCGCGAGGGCGGGGAGGGTCGGCTCGTCGACCTCGAAGCTGACCCAGCACTGCCGCGCGAAGTACTCGCTCGGCCGGAGGCGCAGGTCGGGGCAGAACCCGCCGAAGCCGTGCAGCTGCTCATCGAGCCGGTACAGCCAGTACGGGGCCCAGCCGCCGCCCGCCTCGAGGAACACGAACCGCAGGTCGGGGTGGCGCTCCATGACGCCGAAGACGATGAGCTGCGCGCAGGCGAGCATCTGCTCGAAGGCGTGGGAGACGGCGTGGAGGATCAGCGGGTTGAACGGCCGGTCCATGCCGAGCGTCTGGATCGTGTTCGAGGAGCCCTCGTGGATCCCGATCGTCACGCCGAGCTCTTCCGCGGCCGCCCACAGCGGCTCGAACGCGGGGTGCGAGAGCGAGCGGCCGAGACAGGGGTTCGGCCGTACGAACGCTGCGGGGAATCCGAGGTCGCGCGTCGCGCGGCGCAGCTCGGCGACCGCCGCCGTCGGGTCCTGCAGCGGGAGCATCGCCGCTCCGTAGAGGCGCGTCGGGTCGGCGGCGCAGTAGCCGGCGAGCCAGTCGTTGTACGCGCGGGCGAGCGCCACCGCGGCCGCCGGGTCCTCGACCGACCAGAAGTTCAGCCCGACCGACGGGTACAGGACCGCGGCGTCGATGCCCTCGTCGTCCATGTCGGTCAGGCGCAGCCGCGCGTCGAACCCGCCCGGCTGGGCCTCGTCGTAGGTCTTCGAGTGGGCCAGGTCCTCCATGCGGGAGCCGGGTGACCCGAGGAACCCGAGGGACACGGTCACGATCTCCTGCGAACCGACGTACACGTGGTCGAGGCCGACCTGGTCGCGCTCCACGCGGACCGCCTGCTCGTCCGGGAGCCCGGCCCACGCGGAAAAGGGCTCGAGCACGTGGCCGTCCGCGTCGATGACCTGTGACACGACCCGCATCGTGGACGGGCCGCGGCGACCGGTCAAGCCGCCGCGGAACGTTGGGCGCGGTTCAGGCGTTACCTAGGACGAGTGCAGGAGGTCAGAGGTGCGGGTGGAGAGGAAGGAAGGGGGTCGGACGATGCGAGCACAGTTGGACCGGATGAGCGTCCGGCTGCGGCGGTGGGCGCACGGGATGCTGCGCCAGCTCCCGGAACAGGGGTATCCGAGCGAGCACCCGTGGAGTCGTCACCACGGCGGGACGCCCGTCGGGTAGACGCTACGGTCGGCGCTCCGGGAGGAGCGCATGACCGATCGGCTGGCCGGCCGCGTGGCGATCGTCACCGGCGCCGGCATGGGCATCGGGCGGGGCATCGCCCGGCGCTACGCCCGTGAGGGCTGCCGGGTGGTCGTTGCCGAGCTGCGGGCCGACGACGGCGAGCGCACCGCCGCCGCGATCCGCGACGAGCTGGGCGGCGAGGCGCGCTTCGCGCCGGTCGACGTCGGTCGCCGGGACGACGTGACCCGGATGGTGGACGACACGCTGGCGAACGAGGGCCGGGTCGACATCCTGGTCAACAACGCCCAGGGCTACACGCCGCTGATCCCGCTCGAGGAGAAGACGGACGACATGCTCGCCCGTTCGCTCGACACGGGGCTCTGGGCGACGTTCTGGTCGATGCAGGCGGTGTTCCCCCACATGCGCGACCAGCACTTCGGCCGGATCATCAACTTCTGCTCCCTGAACGGGGTGACCGGCGCCTGGTTCTCGGTCGACTACAACGCGACGAAGGAAGGCATCCGCGGCCTCACCCGCAGCGCGGCTCGAGAGTGGGGCCAGCACAACATCACCGTGAACGCGATCGCGCCGGGCGCGGCGTCGGAGGGCTACCGGGCCTGGGCTGACCGCAACCCCGACCAGGCGCGGGCGGCCGAGCAGACGATCCCGCTCCGCCGCGTGGGCGACCCCGAAGAGGACCTCGGCGGCGTCGCGCTGTTCCTCGCGAGCGACGACGGCGCATACATCACCGGTCACACGCTCTTCGCCGACGGCGGCGGGCACATGGGGACGGCGTGGCAGCCGCCGCGCTCGACGCGTCCCGACGGGCTCGGTCACTTCGTGGCCGATGCGCCGACTGGCGGGGCCTGACGCCGTCCGCATCCCGACAATTTGCGCCCCCGTCGGTACAGTCGACTGTGCGCGCCATCACGGTCTCCGAGTTCGGGCCCCCGTCCGTGCTCCAGCCGGCCGAGGTCCCGACCCCGACCCCCGGTCCGGGCACGGTGCTCGTCGAGGTGACCGGCGCGGGGGTCGGCCCGTGGGACGCGAAGCAGCGCGCCGGTCGTTTCGGGCCCAACCCGTTCCCGTACATCCCCGGCTTCGAGGTGTCGGGGCTCGTCGCCGCGGTCGGCGAGAACGCCGGCCGGTTCCCGCTCGGCGCGACCGTGTTCGGACGACCCGAGCTCGGAGGGTACGCGGAGTACGCGGTCGTGCCGCTCGAGGAGCTCGCGGCCGTGCCACCCGAGGTGGACCTCGAGGCGGCGGGGGCGGCGCCGATCGGCGCGTGCGCCGCGCTCGAGGGGCTGCACGACCATCTGCACCTGGCCTCGGGCGAATCCCTGCTCGTGGCGGGTGCGGCGGGTGGCGTCGGCTGCTTCGTGGTGCAGGTCGCGAAGGCGACGGGCGCGCGGGTGATCGGCACGGCGAGCGTGGCCAACCGTGACTTCCTGCTGCACCTCGGCGCGGACGAGGTGCTCGACTACACGACCGACTGGGTGCCGGCCGCGGCGGGCGTGGACGCCGCGTTCGACTGCATCGGCGGTCCGACGTGGGCGCAGTGCCTTGCGGCGGTGCGCGACGGCGGCCGCGCCGTGTCGCTCCACCCCGGTG
>JBPYDT010000074.1:0-2544 GCA_051986275.1 Acidimicrobiia bacterium
AGCGCGTAGTAGCCACCGAGGAAGACGCCCTGGATCACGTCGTTGACCCAGCTCATTGCCCGGCCTTCGGCGCGCGGTGCAGCCCGAAGTAGGCCTCGGTGATCTGCTCGCGGGTCAGGTCGCTCCCGCCCTCGAGCACGAGCCGGCCTTCCAGCATGCAGACCATCCGCGTCGCGACCGAAGTCGCGCGCTTCAGGTCCTGCTCGACGAGCAGAATCGTCGTCCCTTCGGCGACGAGCACCCGCAGCGACTCGTAGACAGCGGCGACCGCGACCGGCGCGAGGCCGAGCGAGACCTCGTCGAGCAGGAGCAGCCGCGGGTTCGACATCAGCGCCCGGCCGATCGCGGTCGCCTGTTGCTCGCCACCCGAGAGGTTGGCGGCGCGGCGCTTGCGGAGCGGCCTCAGGAGCGGGAACGCGTCGAGCACCGTCTCGACGTTCCATCGTCCCGGGCGGGCGGAGGTGACGAGGAGGTTCTCCTCGACCGTCAGGTCGGGGAAGAGCCGCCGGCCCTCGGGCACGAGCGCGATACCCCTGCGCAGCCGGTGGTGGGCGCGGACACGGGTGATGTCGTCGCCGTCGAACACGACTCTGCCTGCGGCCGGGCGATGGGCGCCGGCGATCGTCCGCAGCAGCGTCGTCTTGCCGGCGCCGTTGGCGCCGACGAGCGCAAGCGTCTCGCCTTCGGCCAGCTCCAATGAGACGCCGCGCACGGCCGGCAGCAGGCCGTGCCGCGCCTCGACGCTGTCCAGCCGCAACAGCGCGCTCACGCGACGACCCCGCCGAGGTACGCGTCGACGACGGTCGCGTCCCGCATCACCGCGTCGGGCGCGCCTTCCGCGATCACCCGGCCGGCGTCGAGGCAGACGAGCCGCTCGACCGCCTGCACGAGAACGTGGACGATGTGCTCGATCCAGACGATCGCGACCCCGCGCGAGCGGACGTCCCGGATCGTGGCGACGAGCTCGTCGCTCTCGGCGTCGGTGAGCCCGGCTCCAATCTCGTCGAGGAGGAGCACGACGGGGTCGGTACCGAGCGCGCGGGCGAGCTCGAGCTTCTTGCGGTCGAGAAGGCCCAGGCTCTCCGCCCGCCTGTTCGCGGCGCCGACGAGTCCGCACAGCTCCAGCACCTCGACGCAGCGTGCGCCCGCGGCGGCTCCGCGCAAGCCGCCGCCGGTCGCGGCGCCGACGAAGACGTTCTCGAACACCGTCAGGTCGCCGAATGGACGCGGCACCTGATGGGCGCGGCCGATCCCGAGCCGGCAGCGCTTGCTGACCCCGACGCGGGTGACATCCGAGCCGCGGAACGCGACCGTTCCCGCCGACGGGCGAAGGGCGCCCGAGAGGACGTTCAGGAGGGTCGTCTTGCCGGCGCCGTTGGGGCCGACGATGCCGACCGCATCGCCGGCCCCGACCGCGAAGTCGACTCCGTCCAGGACGACCAGGGCTCCGAAGCGCCGCCGGATCCCGACCGCGGCCAGGACCGGTGCGTGTTCCGATCCCACGCTGCGCGACCTTTTGTCAGGGGTTGTAGGGCTTGAGTTTCGCCTGGATCGGGACGTTGTGGTCGTCGGAGTGCTCGCAGAAGACCCATTGGTAGGCGTACTTGCCCGAGCCGTGGATCCACTGCCCACCCGGGATCGGCGTCTGCACGACGTTCGCCACCGGCCCCTTCGTCCAGTCGAGATGGCCGAGCGGCGTGTCGACCTTCATCGTCTTCATCGCGCCGGCGACGGCGGTCTTGTTCTTCGGGTTTCCGCTCGCCTTCAGCGCGGCGACGCCGACGTCGAACAGCGCCATGCTCGCACCCAGCTGCTGGTTCCACCACTTGCCGCTCGCCTGCTCGTAGCCCGCGCCGAGCTCCTTGTTGGTGACGCCGGTGAACGACGACGCATACGGCCAGGTCGGCCCCCAGTAGGCGCCGCTCGCGAGGTTGAAGCCGAGCGATCCGAGGGCCGAGACCTGGCTGACGAACAGTCCCGTCTTCGCGATCTGCGCGATCTTGATCTGCTTGGTGAGGCCCTGCTGCGCGGCCTGGCGCCAGAAGGTGGCGAAGTCGGGCGGGATCGGGAAGGTGTTGAAGATCTGGATGTTCTTCGACTTGAACTCGGAGATCTGCGCCGTGTAGTCGGTGGTGCCGTCCTGGTAGGCGCCCGGGTCGACGATCGTGTACCCGGCCTTCTGGAGGAGCGGCCCGAGGGCCATGCGGATGGCGTTCCCGTCGGCATCGTTGGGCCACATCACGCCGACGATCTTGTTCGTCGGCACCTGCGGCCAGAGGTGGGTGTAGGTGTCGAAGAAGTTCTGGACGCCGAAGCAGAAGTGGTACGTCCACTTGAACGGCGAGGGGGCGCCGGGCTTCGCGCCGCGGCCGAAGTACCAGGACTCCCAGGGCACGACGGTCGAGATGCACGGAACCCCCGCCGCCTCACAGGCATCCGAGACCGGGTTCACGACCTCGGGCGTCGAGGTGGTGAGCATCAGGTCGACGTGCGTGCTGTTGATCAGGTCGTTCGCCACCTGTGCCGAGACGCTCGGGGTCGACT
>JBPYDT010000075.1:0-2503 GCA_051986275.1 Acidimicrobiia bacterium
CCCTCGATTCGCGCTTGGGGGAGGAAGAGGAGCGCCAGGAACAGGATGATGGTGGGGATCGCGGTGGCGGCCGTGCTCCACCGGCCGGACCAGTTCAAGAAGTTCTCCTGGAACGACAGGGCGAGCCCGATGATGATGCCGCCGACGTAGGTGAGCGGCAGGTTCTTCAGCCGCCCGATGATGGCCGCGGCGAACGCGTCGACGATGAGCAGCGTGAGCGTCTCGACGCTCAGGGCGCTGAGCTCCTCGGCGAGGAAGATCCCCGCGATGGCCGCCATCGAAGAGCCGAGAGCCCACGAGACCTGCGACATGCGGCCGGGCCGCGCGCCGTTGAGCGCGGCGAGGTCGCGGTTGTCGACCACGGCGCGCATCCCCACACCGAGGCGCGTGTTGAAGAGCAGGAACCGCAGGCCGACAGCGATCCCGAGCCCCGCCACGATCGTGATCAGCCGGTAGTACGGGATGAACGTGTTGGCGAGGTGGAACCCGTCGGTGCCGAAGAACGTGCCGATGCTGCGCGAGGTGTTCGGGTCCCAGATGGTCGCGGCCAGCCCGATGAACGCGAGCATGAGGCCGATCGTCACGCAGAGCTGGGCGACCAAGGAAACGTCGGCCAGCCGTCGCATGAGGACCCGCTCGATCACCGCCCCGAGCAGCGGCGCGGCGACGAGCACGGTCAGGAGGAACGCGACCAGCGTCTGGATGCCGAGGTCGACGTGGAGCTCCCAGTACACGAAGGCCATCAGCATCCCGATGGCGCCCTGGGCGAAGTTGAAGATGCCCGACGTGGTGTAGGTGACGACCAGGCCCGCGGCGGCGACCGCGTAGATCGAGCCGAGCGTGATCCCGACGATCACGAAGAACAGCAGCGAATCGAAGGTCACCGGGTTCCCGGCCCACGAGGCCTGGACCACGTAGACCACGAGGCACGTCACGACGATCGCCGCGAAGAAGGTCCCGCGGTGCTCGCGCGACCACACACGCCCGGTCACCTTCGCGACGCGGCCGCGGACCGCGACCTCTGCGCCCTTGACTCCCGGTGCTGGTCCTCCCACTCCCCCGTCGCTTTCGCGCTCGGCCGGCACCCACCCACGGACGGGCCGTCCGCGGCCTGTGGTGTAGCACGCGTGCCTCTCGCGCGTCGCCGCCGCCGTCCCGCCGAGACGGTGGAACCTCTGAGGCCGGCCCGGGCCCGCCGGGCGCCCCGACACCCGCGCCATCGAACAGACGTTCGCCTATGCTCGAGCGATGGCTCCGCCGCCTGCGCTCGACGACGTCGGGCTGAACCCGGCGCAGCGGCGCGTCGTCGAGCACGGCGACGGACCGCTCCTCGTCGTCGCCGGGGCGGGAACCGGCAAGACGAACACGCTCGCGGCCCGCGTCGCGGCGCTCCTCGCCCGGGGGGTGATGCCCGAGCGGATCCTGCTGCTCACGTTCACCCGCCGCGCCGCGGCGGAGATGCTCGAGCGCGCCGGCCGCCTCACGGACCCGGCGTCCAGCCGCCGCGTGTGGGGCGGCACGTTCCACGCGATGGCGCACCGGCTGCTGCGGATCCACGGCGCGGCGCTCGGGCTCGACCCGGCGTTCAGCGTGCTCGACCAGGCCGACGCCGCGGACCTCATGGGCCTCGTCCGCGGCGAGTGCGCCGCCGAGACCCCGGGGCGCTTCCCTCGCCAGGACACGCTCGTCGCCATCTACTCACGGGTGGCCAACACCCAGCGGCCGATGCGGGACGTGCTCGCCGACGCGTTCCCGTGGTGCGCCGCCGACGCCGCGACCCTGGCGGCGATCTTCCGCGAGTACGTCGAGCGCAAGACGGTCCAGCACCTGCTCGACTTCGACGACCTGCTCCTCTACTGGGCCCGGGCGACCGCCGACCCGCACGTCGGGGACCGCCTCGCCGGGCTCTTCGACCATGTGCTGGTCGACGAGTACCAGGACACCAACTCACTCCAGGCGGAGATCGTCCGGGCCATGACCCGTCGGTCCCACGGCGTCATGGCGGTCGGCGACGACGCGCAGGCCATCTACGGCTTCAGAGCCGCGACCGTGCGCAACATCCTCGACTTCCCGACCGTGCACCCCGGGACGTCGATCGTCACGCTCGAGGAGAACTACCGGTCGACGCCCAGCGTCCTGGCGGTGGCGAACGCCGTCATGGCCGAGGCGGCGGAGCGCCACGACAAGGCGCTGTGGTCGCGCCGGCCCGACGCGCGTCGGCCACGGCTCGTGCACTGCGCCGACGAGCCCGCGCAGGCGTCGGCCGTCTGCGACGCCGTGCTCGCCCATCACGAGGCGGGCATCCGACTCCAGGACCAGGCCGTGCTCTTCCGCGCCGCGCACCACAGCGACCTGCTCGAGGTGGAGCTAGCGCGGCGCAACGTGCCGTTCATCAAGTTCGGTGGGCTGCGGTTCCTCGAGGCGGCTCACATCAAGGACCTGCTCGCCCTCCTGCGGATCCTCGACAACGTCTACGACGAGCTGGCGTGGTTCCGCACGCTGC
>JBPYDT010000076.1:0-3090 GCA_051986275.1 Acidimicrobiia bacterium
ATCGACAAGGACATGCCGATCCCCGCGTCGAACGTGGCGATCGTGTGCCCGACCTGCGGGCCGAGCCGGATCGGCTACCGCCTGGACGATGACGGCGGGAAGTTCCGCGTGTGCAAGAAGTGCGGGAAGGACCTCTGATGAGCGACACCCGGACCGCGCCGCGCCTCAAGGAGCGCTACGACCGCGAGCTGCGGCCCCAGCTGCAGTCCGAGCTGGGCGTGCGCAACATCATGGAGGTCCCGCGCCTCGAGAAGATCGTCGTGAACTGCGGTGTCGGGCGCGCCACCCAGCAGGCGTCACTGCTCGATGGCGCCGTCGCCGACCTCACGGTGATCACCGGCCAGAAGCCGCTCGTCACGAAGGCGAAGAAGTCGATCGCGGGCTTCAAGCTGCGGGCCGGCAACGCCATCGGCGCCAAAGTCACCCTCCGCGGGGACCGGATGTGGGAGTTCTACGACCGGCTCGTCAGCCTCGCGATCCCCCGCATTCGCGACTTCCGGGGCATGAACGCCGCGGCGTTCGACGGTCGCGGCAACTACACGTTCGGCGTCACCGAGCAGCTGATCTTCCCCGAAATCGATTACGACAAGATCGACACCGTCCGAGGCATGGACATCACCATCGTCACCACCGCGTCCACCGACGACCAGGGTCGTGCGCTCCTGCGGGCGCTCGGCTTCCCGTTCCGTCGCGACACGAGCTCGTAGGAGGCTCCCCGTTGGCCAAGAAAGCCCTCATCCAGAAGCAACAGCGCAAGCCGAAGTTCGCCGTGCGGGCCTACACCCGCTGCCGCCGGTGCGGCCGCGCCCGCTCGGTGTACCGCAAGTTCGGGCTGTGCCGAATCTGCTTCCGGGAGATGGCGCACGCCGGCGAGATTCCCGGCGTGACGAAGGCCTCGTGGTAGGGGGCGCCCCATGACGATGACCGACCCGATCGCCGACATGCTGACCCGGATCCGCAACGCCAACGTCGCATTCCACGACGAGGTCGTCATGCCCTCGTCGAAGGTGAAGGTCGCGCTGGCGAAGATCCTCGTCAGCGAGGGCTACATCGAGGACTTCGCCGTCGAGGATGAGACCGAGCGCCCCGGCACGAAGCTCCGAATCGTCATGAAGTACACCTCCGAGCGGGAGCGCACGATCTCCGGGCTGCGCCGGGTGTCGAAGCCGGGCCTCCGCGTGTACACGAAGGCCTCCGACGTGCCGCGGGTGCTCGGCGGGATGGGAATCGCCATCCTGTCGACGAACCAGGGGCTCATGACCGACCGCGAGGCGCGGCGGCGCAAGGTCGGCGGCGAGATCCTCTGTCAGGTCTGGTAAAGGGAGCGCACCGTGTCACGCGTCGGCAAGGAGCCGATCCCCATCCCGAGCGACGTCGAGGTCACGCTCGGGGACGGCCAGGTGGCGGTGAAGGGGCCGCGCGGCGAGCTGGCCCGCTCGACGCCGCCGCCGATCGCGATCGCGCGGGACGGCGACACCCTCGTCGTCACCCGACCCGATGACGAGCGCCAGAACCGGGCGCTGCACGGCCTCGTCCGGTCGCTCGTCAACAACATGGTCGTCGGCGTGTCCGAGGGGTTCACCCGTGAGCTCGAGATCGTCGGCGTCGGCTACCGCGCCACCGCGCAGGGCCCGGGCCACATCGACCTCCAGGTCGACTTCTCGCACAGCGTCCCGGTCGACGCTCCCGACGGCGTGACCTTCGAGGTGCCCCAGCCGACCCGGATCCTGGTGAGCGGCTGCGACAAGCAGCTCGTGGGCCAGGTCGCGGCGGACATCCGCAAGATCCGCAAGCCCGAGCCGTACAAGGGCAAGGGCATCCGCTACGCCGGGGAGCGCGTCGTGCGCAAGGCCGGCAAGTCGGCGAAATAAGAGGAACGACGATGCTGCAGAAGGTCGAGGGTCGCCGCCGGCGGCACCAGCGCGTCCGCAAGCACGTGCGGGGCAGCGCCGAGAAGCCCCGCCTCTGCGTCTTCCGGTCGAGCCGGCACATCTACGCCCAGCTGATCGACGACACGCGGGGTCACACGATCACCGCGGCGTCGACGATGGAGGCCGACTCGCGCGCCGGGCGCACGGGCGACGTCGACGCCGCCCGCACCGTCGGCCGACGACTCGGCGAGCGGGCGAAGCAGGCCGGCGTCAACGCGGCCGTCTTCGACCGAGGGGGCTTCCGTTACCATGGCCGCGTCGCGGCGGTCGCCGACGGTGCCCGGGAGGCAGGACTTGCGTTCTAGCGGCGCACGCGCGCACAGCGGTCCCGGCGCACGCCGGGCCGAGCCCGAGAGGGAGACGGATGCCTGAAGGTCAGTACGAGGAGCGGGTGATCGCGATCAACCGCGTCGCCAAGGTGGTGAAGGGCGGCCGGCGGTTCTCGTTCACCGCGCTCGTCGTCGTCGGTGACGGCGAAGGCAACGTGGGCCTCGGCTACGGGAAGGCGAAGGAGGTGCCCGCCGCCATCCAGAAGGGGATGGAGGAGGCCCGCAAGAGCCTGTTCAAGGTGCCCCTCGCCGGCTCGACGATCACCCACGTCATCCTCGGCGAGCACGACGCGGCCAGCGTGCTGCTGAAGCCGGCTGCACCCGGCACGGGGGTCATCGCCGGGGGCGCGGCCCGCGCCATCCTCGAGGCGGCCGGCGTCCACGACGTGCTCGCCAAGTCGCTCGGCTCCTCGAATGCCATCAACGTCTCCCGGGCGACCATCGAGGGGCTGCGCAACCTCAAGCGCCCCGAGGCGGTGGCGAAGCTGCGCGGCAAGTCGCCCGAGGAGGTCAGCGCCGCCGGGATGCTGCGCGCCTACCGCGAGCGGCAGGCGCCGAAGCGTGAGCCGGCGGAGGTGAAGTAGTGGCGACGCTGCGCATCACCCAGGTCCGCTCGGCGATCAGCACGAAGCCCAAGCAGCGGGGCACGCTCCGCGCGCTCGGGCTCGGGCGCATCGACCGGACGGTCGAGCAACCCGACCGCCCCGAGATCCGCGGGATGGTGGCGCGGGTCAAGCACCTCGTCCGGGTCGAGGAGGTCGCGTGATCAAGCTCCACGACCTCCGGGCACCCGACGGCGCGCGGCGCGACCGGCGTCGCGTCGGACGCGG
>JBPYDT010000077.1:0-28656 GCA_051986275.1 Acidimicrobiia bacterium
GGAAGGTCCCCCAGCTGCTGCGCGAGACCGAGGCGATCGACCACCGCGTGTGCGCCCACCCGCTCGAGGCGGCGGTCCGCGAGCTGCGCCTCATCCGGGAGCTGGAGCCCAGGTTCAACCGCCGGCTCAAGACCTGGCGCTCGTACGCGTACGTCCGCCTGACGCTCGGCGAGCGGTTCCCTCGTCTGGCCGTCGTGCGCGCCGCACCACCGGACGCGGGCGTCCACGTCGGGCCGCTGTCGTCGGTCGGTGCGGCCGAGCTGCTCCGCGACGCGGTGGAGACGGCGATCCCGCTGCGCCGGTGCCGGCGCCGGATCGGGCCGCGGGCCGAGCTCGGCGGCCCGCCGTGTCTCGCGGCGCAGCTGCACGTCGCGGCGTGCCCGTGCTCGGGCGCGACGCCCGAAGACGACTACTCGGCGATCGTCGAGCGGGCGACCCGCGCGTTGACGGGCGACGCCACCCTGCTGCTCGGACCGCTCGAGCGGCGGCTCGCGTCGCTGGTCGCCGACGAGCGCTTCGAGGAGGCGGCGTCCGCCCGCGACCAGCTGGCGGCCGTCGCGGGCGCGTTCGAGCGCCAGCGCCTCGTCGACGGCCTGTGTCGCGCCGGACGCGTCGTCGTGGACGGGCCCGACGGGCGGATCGAGATCGAGGACGGGCGGGTGGTGCTGCCCGGGGACCCCCCGGTGCTGCCGTTGCTCGTGCGGCCGGCGGTGGCGGCGCGGGACGAGATCGACGAGCTGCTCGAGGTGGCGCGGTGGCTGCGACGGCGGGCCGCAGCGCTCCGCGTCGTGTCGGTGTCGGGCACGCTCGCGTCGCCGCGGGCGGCGCTCCCCCGCTACGCGCCGCGCCGGCGCGACGTCCGCTGAGGCGGCGGCGCGTCGAAGGACTGCAGGTCGGAGGTGGCACGGGTCCGCTGGCGGCGCAGCATGATCCAGCGGCCGCCCTCGATGAGGATCTCCACGAGGATCGTCGTGGCGAGCGCCCACAGGACGACGATCACGAGCAGCGGCACGAACCGGCTGAGCGTGTGCTTGACGAACACGTCGAGGAGCTTCTGGCTGGTCAGGTACCCGAGCTGGCGCGCCGGGATCCCGACGAGAGCGAGCCCGATGGGCACGGCGAGCACCCAGGCACCGATGCGCATCCACAGCGGGAGCGTGCTGCGGGGCGGCTTGCGCGCCGGAGGTGGTGGATCGGACCCGGCCGAGCGCCGGCCGCGGGGTGGCGGGCTGCCCTGGCTGGCGGTCGAGGGCGGCGGCGTCGCGACGACCGGCGCGGCCGCGGTGCGCGGGGGCGGCGCGGGGTCGTCGGGTATCGGGGCCGTCGGGCTCGGACGCCGGCGGGGCGGCGCCGCGGGCCCACCGGCCCCGCCGCCGCTGCGGGCGCCGGCCGGCACCTTCAGCACCTGGCCGCACTCCTCGCAGCGGAAGGTGTCGGTGGTCACCCCGTCGAGCTGCGTCATCGTGCCGCACGACGGGCACTGCAGCGCACGGGCCATGTCAGGCCGCCTCGGTCTCGCGGGCGGTCTGGCTGACGCGCACGAACTCGTCGAGCGTCGCGCCGGCGCGGCCGTCGTCGAGCACGGCGAAGGCGGCGTCGAGGCCGCCGGCCAGGTCGTCGGCGATGCCCGCGACGACGAGCGCGGCCGCGGCGTTCAGCGCGGCGAACTCGCGCTGCGGACCCGCGGTGCCGTCGAGCACCCGGTGCACCGCGTCGGCGTTGTCCCGCGCGTCGCCGCCGCGCAGCGCGCCCGACGCGACGGTGGCGAGACCCAGCGTCGCCGGGTCGACCTCAGAGCGGCGGGTCGTGCCGTCGCGGTGCTCGTAGATCGTCGACGTGGTCGTCGTCGTGAGCTCGTCGAGCCCGTCGTGGCCGTAGAAGACGAGCGCGTGCTCGACCCCGAGCTCGGCGAGGGCCCCGACGACGCGCTCGGCCATCGCCGGGTCGGCGACCCCGACGGTCCGGCGCCGGGCGCCGGCCGGGTTGGCGAGCGGGCCGAGCAGGTTGAACGTCGTCGGCACGCCGAGCTGGCCCCGCACGGGTCCGGCGAAGCGCATCGCCGGGTGGTAGCGCGGCGCGAAGCAGAAGCCGATGCCGGCGTCGGCGACGCACCGGGCGACGCCCTTCGGCCCGAGGTCGATGACGACCCCGAGCGCCTCGAGCACATCAGCCGACCCGCAGCGCGACGACGCCGCCCGGTTGCCGTGCTTGGCGACCGGCGCGCCGGCCGCGGCGGCGACCAGCGCGGCGAGCGTGGAGACGTTGACCGTCCCGGCGCGGTCGCCCCCCGTGCCGCACGTGTCGAGCAGCCGGCCCTCGAGGTCGATGTGCTCGCTGTGCTCGAGCATCGTGCGCACGAGCGCGGCGAGCTCGGTCGGCGTCTCGCCCTTGGCGCGCAGCCCGAGGGCGAAGCCGGCGATCTGTGCGTCGGTGGCCTCGCCGCGCAGCACGGCGCCGAGCGCGGCCGCGGCGAGGTCGGGCGGCAGGTCCTCGCGTCGGACGAGCCGGCCGAGGACGTCGGGCCAGAGGGCCGCGGCGTCGCTCATCTCGCCCCGCCGCGTGCGGCTAGTCCCACCACAGGTCCCGATCGAGGACCCCCCGGGCGATGAGCCCGAGCTGGACCTGCGTGGTGCCCTCGACGATCGTCAGCTGCTTGGCGTCGCGGTAGTAGAGCTCGAGCGGGTGGTCCTCCATGTAGCCGGCCGCGCCGAGCATCTGGAGCGCCTCGCCGGACACCTTCACCGCGAGCTCGGTCGCGTACGACTTCGCCATCGACAGGAACGGGACCCACTCCTTCGTGTACTGCCCGCGGTCGGCCATCCAGGCGGCTCGATAGGTGAGGAGCCGGGCCGCTTCGATCTCGGTCGCGAGCTCCGCGATCTTCCACTGGATGCCTTGGAAGTCAGCGATTGTACGCTCGAAGGCCCGCCGCTGCTGGACGTACTGGACGGCGTACATGAGCGCGCCCTCGGCGAGCCCGATGCCCCGCGCCGCGACGATGGGGCGCATCGCGTTGAGGCCGAGCATGGCGAGGCGGAAGCCGCCGATCTCGCCGATGACGTTCTCGGCGGGGACGCGCACGTCGTCGAGGAGCAGCTCGCCGGTGTCGACGCCCTTCACGCCCATCTTGCGGTCGGTGTTGCCCACGGTGACGCCCGGCCAGCGTCGCTCGACGAGGAACGCCGAGACGCTGTCGTGGGCCCGCGACTCGACGGGGCCCGTCTTGGCGAAGACGCAGTACCAGTCGGCTTGCCGGACGCCGGACATCCAGCACTTCGTGCCCGACAGGAGCCAGTCGTCACCGTCGGGCCGGGCGCGGGTCCGGATACCCATGACGTCGCTGCCCGCCTGCGGCTCGCTCAGCCCGAACGCGGCGCGGGCCGCGCCGGTCGCGACGGGCGTGACGTAGCGGGCCTGCTGCTCGGGGCTGCCGGCGATGAGCACCGGGCCGGTGGGGAGGCGGGTGAGCAGCAGCATGAGCGCCGCGGCCTGCGAGTACTTCGCGACCTCCTCGATGGCGAGCGTGAGCCCGAGGATGCCGGCGCCGGCGCCCCCGAGCTCCTCGGGGACGCAGAGGCCGGTCAGCGCGGCGTCGACGAAGAGGTCGTAGAGGTCCTGGGGGTACTCGCCGGTGCGGTCGATGTCGCGGGCCCGCGGCGCCACCCGCTCCTGGGCCAGCTTTCGGACGGTGGCCTGCAGCTCGGCGAGCTCCGGCGACAGGTCGAAGAGCACCGCCCGCAGGGTACCGGGCGGCCTCGTGGCCGCCCCGATCTCAGGCGGTCTTGCGGCGCTGGCGCAGCACGCGGCGGCGCTCGCGGGCGGTCAGCCCGCCCCAGACGCCGTCCTTCTCACGGGTGCTGAGCGCGTACTCGAGGCAGGGCTCCCGGACCGGACACTGGGCGCAAATCGCCTTGGCGGCGGCGCCGTCGTCCTCCTCGCTGGGATGGAAGATGTCCGGGTCGACGCCCCGGCACCGGGCCTGGTCGCGCCAGGCACCGATTGCCCGCGTGGTCATCGGGCCTCACCGCTTTCTTCTCGCCTGCTCCCGTGGGGGAAAGGGGAGCATTGGTGCAACGGTGAGAACATCGACGGGTATTCCCGCCGACCTGAGGCGTGTCCTGGGGTGGGCGGGCGCCGGCGGCGCCGGGCGCGATGATCGGACCGTCGAGGAGGCGGTTCATGGTGGCAGCCCGCCGGGCGCTGGAGGGGCGGGCGGTGGCGCGGGGCGCCGCCGTGGGGCTCGCGGTGATCGTGCCGGTCACGATCGCTCGGGCGATCGTCGAGCGTCACGTGAACGACCTCTCGGCCAGCGCCTGGATCTACCCCCTCTCCATCCTCGTGCTCGTGGCGTACGCCGCGGCGGGCCTGGTGGCGGCCCGGTCGGCCCAGCACGCCCCGCTCCTCCAGGGGGCCGCGGCGGGGCTGGCCACGGTGGTCGTGTGGCTGCCTATCCGGGTCGTCGTGTGGGCGGTGCGCGAGAACGGCCGGGGCCTGGTGAGCGGCGACCGGGCGGCGCTGCCGCCGGCCGACGTGCTCGGCGCGCTGGCGTTGGGGCTGGTGGTGGGGATGCTGGGCGCGGTGCTCGCGGTGCGCCTCGCCCGGTCCCACGGGTCGCCGTCGGCGGCGACGCCGTCGCGGGCCGGCTGATCAGCGCCGCCGGTACACGACGACCCCGTCGATGGTCGCCACGGGCCGGTACCGGTGCGCCAGGTACTCACCGAACCGGGGAAAGCGGCTGAGCGCCTCGTAGCGGCCGCCGCGCACGTCGGCCGGCGCGAGGTCGAGCACGAGCTCGGGCGGGTGGGCCGCGAGGTCGGCCTCGAAGTCGGTCCACGCCCCCGGCGCGGCGTGCCGCACACCGGTGACGTCGTTCGGGCGCCCGCCGCTCAGGCCGGTGAGGAACTCGGTGGTCTCGAAGCGCGTCGCCGGCGGCCGCCCCGTCTGCCAGTACACCTCGGGCAGGTGCCCCCACACGAAGAGGCGCTCGCCGGACGGGACGGTCCGGCGCACGTACGTCACGAGGTCGTCGGTGACCTGCTCGGTGTGGGAGCGCGGCATGGCGAAGGCCTGATGGACGAAGAACCCGACGGGGACGGCGACCACGATCGCGACGGCCGCGAGGACCCGACGCGACGCGTGGACGATGGGCCGCGTCGCGAGGAGCGCGAGCGGCGGCAGGAGCTGCAGGTAGTAGTGGCCGAAGAAGCGCAGCCCGGTGGCCACCGCGAGGATCCCCGCCCCCACCCACAGCCACAGGTCGACGTCGGCCCGGCCGGCGCGCACCGCGACCAGCGCGAGGACGACGAGCCCGATGTTGGCGAGCACGAACCACAGCGTCTGCACGAGCCCGCGGTGCACGACGTAGCCGAGCGCGCTGCCCACGCTCAGGTAGCCGCCGTTGCCGGTGAACACCCACGTGAGGAAGTCGTGCGGCCCGAACAGCGCGGCGGCCACGGCGATCGGCGCGAGCGTCGCCGCGGCGAGCGCCGCGAGCCGTCGGGCCCGGCCCGCGCCGCCGGCCCCGCCTCGCCAGACGAGCCATGCGACCGGCAGCAGCGTGTACACGCCGGTCTGCTTGGTGAGGGTCGCGGCCCCGACCGCGACGCCGGCCGCGGCGGGCCGCTGGCGGACCGCGAGCACGAAGGCCGCCACCATGAACGGCGCCATGAACACCTCGAAGTTCGCCGTCTGGAAGTCGGTGGCGTAGAAGGCCCCCGACGCCCCGAGGAAGAGGACGCCGGCGATGAGCCCGGCACGGTCGGCGTGGAACCGCCGGCGGGCCTCGGCGGCGAGGAGCAGCGCGGTGACGACGTCGGCGACCACGGCGAGGAGCCGGAGCGCGAGCAGGTCGTCGGTTCCCGTGACGCGAAACGCGGCGGCGTAGAGGTAGGGGACCACCGGGGGCTTGCGGTCGACCGTGTCGACGTAGAGGCGGTCGCCGCGGTTGATGACCTGGGCCTGGGTCGCCGCGTAGGCCTCGTCGGAGTTGAACGACCGGTTGGTGAGGGAGGGGGCGTGCACCGCGAACGCCACCGCGGTGAGCACGAGCAGGAGCGGCGCCCCCCGGGTCCAGGTGCGCCGACGCCGGGCGGCCGGCACGGGGTCTCGGACGGGCGCGGTGGGCGTCGGCGCGGCGGGGTCGGCCGCCGGGCGCATGATCGCCGCAGCGTACCGGTGACGTGGTCGAGCGCCGCGTCGGCGCCACGGACGGCCTCCCCTATATTCGTTGGCTTGAAGGCGTTCGCACCTCAGGTGAACAACGGGTGACGGCCGACCCCGCGGCCGTGAGCCTGGGCGGGCTGGACCCCGCCCCCTACGACGCCCCGGCGCGCCGGGCGTGGCGCCCGACGCGCCTCCAGGTCTGCCTGCTGGCGTGGGCCACGGTCGTCGGGCTGCTGCTGTGGCACTGGCAGCTGACGACGAACACGAACCAGCTGATGATCATCATCGGCACCGGCCTGATCGCCGGCGGGGCGGCCCGCAAGGACCACGTGAGCCAGGTCCTGCGCGACTGGTTCCCGCTCTTCGTGATCCTCGCCGCCTACAACGCCCTGCGGAACGAGGCGGGGCTGTGGTTCACCGTCCACTACACGCCGCAGATCAACTTCGACAAGGCGATGTTCGGGACCGTGCCGACGCTGTGGCTGCAGCACGCCATCTTCACCCCGGGGAACCCCCACATCTGGGACTACGTGGCCTTCTTCGTCTACCTGTCCCACTTCTTCGTGTCGCTGGTCGTCGCCGCGGTGGTGTGGAAGTTCGCGCACGACAAGTTCCACCGCTTCGCCGTGCTGTTCGTCTCGCTCAGCTTTGCGGCGTTCGCGACGTACGCGCTCTTCCCGGCGGCGCCGCCCTGGCTCGCCAGCCAGTCGCGTGCGCTGCCGCCGACCGCCAAGATCGTCGACGAGATCTGGTCGCACCTCGGCCTGCACAACGGGGTGAGCCTGTTCTCGGCCCGCAGCAGCCTCGCCAACCCGGTCGCCGCCGTGCCGTCGCTGCACGCCGCGCTGCCGGTGCTGCTGATGCTGTTCTTCTGGCAGTCGGCCGGGAAGTGGCGGTGGCTGCTCCCGCTCTACCCGCTCGCAATGGCGTTCGCGCTCGTCTACACGGGCGAGCACTACGTGTTCGACATCTTCCTCGGCTGGATCTACGCCGTCGTCGTGTACTTCGTGGCGACGTGGGCGATGGACGCGATCTCGCGCTGGCGGGCGCCGCGTCGCGCCGCGGCGGTGCCGATGCTCGGGATCGTGCCTGAACCGTTGGCCGACGCGGCGTTCAGCAGTCCCGACTGAGCAGCACGCCGGGTGACAGGACGGTCCGACAGACCGTCCCCAGCGCGAGCTCGTCGGCCGTCACGCCGCGCGCGCCGACGAAGGTGGCGCCATCGAGCCACGCACCGTCGAGGCGGGCGCCGCGCAGGTCGGCGCCGTCGAGGTTGGCGTCCTCGAGGTGAGCGTGGCGCAGGTCGGCGCCGCGGAGGTCCGTGTGGTCGAGCTGGGCGCCGGTGAGGATCGCCGCGGCGAGCTCCGCGCCGCGCAGGTCGGCGCGATCGAGGTCGGCGCCGTAGAGGTCGGCCTCGGCGAGCTTCGAGCCCTTCATGTAGGTCCCGGGGCACACCGACCCGGGCGCGATGCCACAGCCGCCGGCCGTCGTGACCGTCGCGCACGCCCCGAGCAGGCTGGCGCCGACGACGAACCCGAGTGCGAGGGGGCCGGCCCGCCGGGCGATCACCCGCGAGGCGCGGCGCATCGACCTCGGCGCTCGGCCGTTCGACAGTGCGTCACAGGGGACGCAAGGTAGCGGCGGGACCCCGCGAGTTGACGTCCCCCCGGCCACGGTCAGCGCGGCGAGGGTAGAACGGTGCCCGTGCGTGCCTACCCTCGGACCTCCGACGCCTGCGCACGGGCGGACGCGCCGTGAGCCCCGCGGGCCCCTTGCAGGGCGTGCGGGTGCTCGACCTGTCGATCGCGCTCACGGGTCCCTACGCGGTCGCGCTGCTCGGCGACCAAGGGGCCGACGTCGTGAAGGTCGAGCGGCCGGGGATCGGCGACATCGGCCGGTGGGTGGGCGTGTCGGTCAACGGGATGAGCGCGCTGTTCCAGATGTGCAACCGCGGGAAGCGCTCGGTCGCCGTCGACGTCCAGCAGCCGGCGGGCCGCGAGATCGTGCGGCGCCTCGCCCGCGATGTCGACGTCGTCGTGCAGAACTTCCGGCCGGGCGTCGTGGAGCGCCTCGGGCTCGGCTACGACGACCTGCAGCGCCAGAACCCCGAGCTCGTGTACGTCTCCATCTCCGGGTTCGGCCCGACGGGCCCGTACGCCGGCAAGGGCGCGTACGACACCGTCATCCAGGCGTACGGCGGGCTGGCCGCCAACCAGGGTGACCCGGCGACGGGCGAGCCCGAGTTCCTCCGCCAGACGGCGGCGGACAAGATCACGGCGCTCTACGCCGCGCAGGCGATCACCGCCGCCCTGTTCGCTCGCGAGCGGGGCGCGGGCGGCCAGCACCTGCAGCTCTCGATGCTCGACGCCGTCGTGTCGTTCCTCTGGGCCGACGCCGCGGGCAACGAGGTCCTCGTCGACGCCGACGGGAGCCGACCGTCGAGCTTCGTCGCGACCTTCCGCCCCTTCCGCTTCCGCGACGGCTGGGGGATCGCCACCCCGACGTCCGACGCCGACTTCAGCGGGCTGTGCCGCGCCTTCGGCGTGACCGGGGCCGACGACCCGCGGGTGGCGACGATCGGCGAGCGCAACCGGCACCCCGACCTCATGCGGTCGATCATGGACCGCTGCTACACGGCCGCGACCGAGCTGACGACCGCGGAGAGCATCGCCCGCTTGGAGGCCGAGCGGGTGCCGTGTGGCGTCGTCGTCTCCCCCGCCGAGCTCGCCGCCGACCCGCACGCCCGGGCCATCGGGCTGCTCGAGGACTCCGAGCACCCCACCGCCGGGCGGCTGCGCCAGCCCCGCCATCCCGCCGCGTTTGGCGCCACCCCCGCCCGGCTCGGGGGTCCGGCGCCCGGGCTCGGCGAGCACACCGACGACGTCCTGGCCGGCATCGGCCTGGCCGACCGCCTCGCGGACCTGCGAGCGGCCGGCGTGGTCGCCTGAGCGGGCAGTGCCGGACCCGATTTGCGCTCCGGGCCGTGACGGCCGATAGTGGTCACCACGCCACGGAGCGTGAGGGCCTGAGGCGATCGACGGGCAGGCCCTGGCTAGGGGGTTTGCCGGTGGGGTGGGCCAGAAGGCCGCGGAGACGTCAGCGCGGGGCCGCCGCGTCCCGGCTCGAGCCGGCCGCGTCCGTCTGGAGCCGCCTCGCCGACCCCGCGGCCGCCCAGGCGCCGGTCTTCGTCCTCGAGGTGACGCGGCGCCGTGGGCCGCGGCGCTACCGCTACGTGGCGGTGAACGAGGCGTACGTCAACCGCCTGGGCCACTTCGGGACCGTCACCGACGTCGTGGGCTGCACCCCGGCTGACCTTCTCCCCCGCGACGTCGCCGCCAGGGCGACCGAGCGGTACGACCGCGTGGCCGCCACGGGCGAGCCGCTCACCTATGAGATGGGGTTCGAGTTCGAGAGCCGCGCCGCGGTCGAGTACGAGGTGGTGCTCGAGCCGGTGTTCGACGCCGCGGGCCGCTGCAGCCACGTGGTCGGCCTCGCCCGCGAGCGGTCGGGGCCAACCGACGCGGTCGCGCTCCGCCAGAGCGAGCGGCGCTTCGCCGCGCTTGTCGCGCACTCCTCGGACATGGTCGCCGTGATCGACGCCCAGGGCCGCGTCCTCTACGGCAGCCCGGCGGTCACCCGAATCCTCGGCTGGCCGAGCGGCACGCCCGCCACCCCCGACGGCGTGGGGATCTCGGTGTTCAACCTCGTGCATCCCGACGAGCGCGCCGCGATCATCGAGCAGTTCGACAGCGTCCTCGAGTCGGGCAGGTACGACAACCGGCGCGAGTTCCGGCTGCGCCGGGCCGACGGGACGTGGTGCTGGCTCGAGGCCGTCGGCACGAACCGGCTCGACGACCCGGCCGTGCGCGGCATCGTCGTGAACGCGCGCGACATCTCCGAGCGCAAGGCGGCCGACGAGGCGCTCCGCGCCAGCCAGGAGCGCTTCCGCTCGCTCGTGCAGCACGCGTCGGAGTTCGTGCTCGTCTACAGCCCCGACCAGCGCATCTCGTACGCGAGCCCGGCCGTTGGGCGCTTCGTTGGCTGCGACACCAGCGCGCTCATCGGCACGGAGCAGTCCGACCTGGTGCATCCCGACGACCGGGACCGCGTCGTCACCGCCCTCGCGCGCCTGGCGCCGAGCGGCAGCCGCACAACGAGCTTCCTCGCTCGCCTCCGGCGCCACGACGGCGAGTACCGCTCGCTGGAGTTTGTCGCCACCAACCTGCTCGGCAACCCGAGCGTCGCCGGGGTCGTGGTCAACGCCCGCGACGTGACCGACCGGCTGCAGGCCGAGGGGGCGCTACGGGAGAGCGAGGAGCGGTTCCGGAGCGCGTTCGAGTTCGCCCCCATTGGGATGACGCTCGCCGACCAGTCCGGCCGCATCATCCGGTGCAATGAGGCGCTCGCCCACATGCTGGGCCGCTCGGCGGCGGACGTCACCACCCGCACGATCCGCGACATCACCCACCCGGACGACTGGGCGGACAACGACGACAAGATCCACCGGCTCTTCGCGGGCGAGCTGCGGGGCTACCGGCTCGAGAAGCGCTACCTCCACGCCGACGGCCACACCATCTGGGTGTCGGTGAGCGCGTCGAGCGTCCGCGACGCCAACGGCCTCACCCGGTACATGATCGGCCAGATCGAGGACATCACCGAGCGCAAGGCGATCGGCGAGCGCCTCGTCCACCAGGCGATCCACGACCCGCTCACCGGGCTGCCGAACCGGCTGCTCTTCATGGACCGCCTCCGCGACCTCATGGGGCGGGGAAACCGCCGCCGGCACCGCATCGCAGTGCTCTTCGTCGACCTCGACCACTTCAAGGTCATCAACGACAGCCTCGGCCACGAGGCGGGCGACCAGCTGCTCCTCGCGGTGGGCCACCGGCTGCGCCGCATGCTGCGCCCGACCGACACCGTGGCGCGCTTCGGGGGCGACGAGTTCACGATCCTGTGCCCCGACGTCGACGACCCCGAGGCCGTGACCAGCCTCGCCGAGCGGGTGCTCGAGGAGATCGCGCGGCCGGTGTGGCTCGTCGACGGCGAGGTGTTCGCCACGGCGAGCGTCGGCATCGCCTGCTCCATGCAGCGCCCCGACGCCCCCGAGTCGCCCGAGACGCTGGTCCGCGACGCCGACGCCGCGATGTACCGCGCGAAGGAGCTCGGGCGGCGCCGCGTCGAGTTCTTCGACCAGCGCCTGCGCGCTCGCACCGTCGAGCACCTCCACGTCGGCAACGACCTGCACCGGGCGCTCGAGCGCGGCGAGTTCGAGCTGCACTACCAGCCGATCCTCGAGCTCGAGACGGGGCGGGTCAGCGGTTTCGAGGCCCTCTGTCGGTGGCGGCACCCGGATCGGGGCCTCACCGGCCCGGTCGACTTCATCGGCTTGGCCGAGGAGACGGGCCTGATCGTCCCGCTCGGCGGCTGGGTGCTGACGACGGCCTGCGCGCAGCTCGCGACGTGGCAGGCCGCGCAGCCCGACGACGAGCACCCGCTCACGGTCAGCGCCAACGTGTCCCCGCGCCAGCTCGCCGAGCCCTCGTTCCCCGCCCAGATCCGTGACGTGATCCGCCAGAGCGCGATCCGCCCGGGGTCGCTGTGGCTCGAGATCACCGAGACGGCGCTCATGCACGACACCGAGTCGGCGACGAGCGCGCTCCGGGCGCTGCGCGGGCTCGGCGTGCACCTCGCGGTCGACGACTTCGGAACCGGCTACTCGTCGCTCTCCCACCTCAAGCGGTTCCCCATCGAGGCGCTCAAGATCGACCAGAGCTTCATCCAGGGCCTGAACCGCGACGGTGAGGACGCGGCGATCGTCACCGCGGTCGTGAGCCTCGCCCACGCGCTCGGGCTCACCTCGACCGCCGAGGGGGTCGAGACGCCCGAGCAGCTCGCCGATTTGCGCACGCTCGGCTGCGAGTACGCCCAGGGGCACCTCTTCGCCGAGCCTGTCCCGGCGTCGATGGTGTCCGAGCTGACGCTGCAGCCCTGGGCGAACCTCAACCGCGCCTAGGCCGCCGCGGCGTCGGCCGTGAGCTCGCGGCCCCGCTGGTCGAGGCGCAGCTCCCGGGACACGGCGTCGAAGTCGAAGAGCTCCCCGTAGCGGCCCCAGTCGATCGCCGTCTGCAGCTGGATCGTCGCGTCCTCCTCAGAGAAGGCCCGCCCGAGCAGATCGAGGAAGAAGCGGTCCTGGAGGTTCTCGTCCTTCGTCGAGGAGAGCGAGCGCGTGATCGCCCGCACGAGCGGCGCGTGCTCGAACGCCGCGCTGCCGAAGAGCTCCTTCGACGTGAGGATGTCGGCCTCGACGAACGTCCGGCCGGCGTCCGTGAGGTGCAGGTCCGCGCTCACCGCCTCCGCGAACCCGAGCATCTCGGCCGCGTCGACGAGCGGGAGGAGGTCGTCGACGCTGAACATGAGCAGGCGCGCCAGCTCGGGCAGGTCGTCCTGACCGCCGCGGTTGGCGACGATCTCGAGGAGACCGGCGAGCCCGCCCACCCTGGCCTGCGGCAGCGGCCGCTCCGTCGGGGAGGCCAGCGCGGCGTCGACGGGAACGGTCGTCTCCTCCCGCTGGGGCGCGCCGGTCATGATCCCGTACAGCATGTCGACGAGCGCCTCGAACTCGGGCGAGCGGCGATGGCGGGGGCGAGGCAGCTCGTCGACCACCGCGGCCCGCAGCTGGCCCGGGTTCGACGTCATCACGAAGATCCGGTCCGCGAGCTGGACCGCTTCCTCGATGTTGTGCGTGACGATGAGCATCGCCTTCGTCGGGAAGTCGCGGGTCGCCCACAAGCTCAGCAGCTCGGTGCGGAGGTTCTCGCCCGTCAGGACGTCCAGCGCGCTGAACGGCTCGTCCATCAGCAGCGCGTCGGGCTGGACCACCAGCGCCCGGGCGAACCCGACGCGCTGGCGCATCCCGCCGGAGAGCTCCTTCGGGTAGGCGGACTCGAAGCCGTCGAGCCCGATGAGGTCGATCGCCTGCTCGGCTCGCTCCCGCCGGTCATCGGGCGCGACGCCGCGCGCCTCGAGGCCCATCTCGACGTTGGACCGGACGGTGAGCCACGGCAGCAGCGCGAACGTCTGGAAGACCATCGCGACGCCGGGGTTCGCGCCCGTGACCGGCGCACCCCGGTACTCGATCGTGCCCGACGTCGGCGCGATGAGCCCGGCGATGCAGCGGAGCAGCGTCGACTTGCCCGACCCCGACTTGCCGAGCAGGGCGACGATCTCGCCCTCACGCAGCTCGAAGTCGATGTCGCGCAACACCGTGAGGGGCGCGCCGTCGGGGAGCGAGAAGTCCTTGTTGACGTGCGAGACGCGCACGATGACGTCGCCCTTGCCGTCGCCGCTCGCGCTCACAGGGAGTACCGCCGCTCGGCGAGCGCGTAGAGGCGACGCCACACCAGCCCGTTCATCAACACGACATAGAAGCTCATCACGATCACTCCCGTGAGGACCTGGGCAAAGGAGCCGCTCGTCGCGGCCTGGGTGATGTAGGCGCCGAGACCGCTGGCGACCAGGTGATGCTTCCCGAAGCTGACGACCTCGGCGACGATCGCCGCGTTCCACGCCCCGCCCGACGCCGTGATGGCGCCCGTCACGAAGAACGGGAAGATGGCCGGCAGGATCAGCTGGCGCCAGCGCTGCCATCGCGGCAGCCCGAACTGGGTCGCGAGCTCCCGCAGGTCGGTCGGGATCGAGCTGGCCCCGGCGATGACGTTGAAGAGGATGTACCACTGGGCGCCGAGGGCCATCAGGACGATCCCCCCGATGTTGAGGCTGATGCCGGCCGCCACGAACACGACGGTGGCGAAGGGGAAGAGGAAGTTGGCGGGGAAGCTGGCGAGCACCTGGACGACGGGCTGCGCGTACCTCGAGAGGCGTGGGCTCATGCCGATCTTCACGCCGATCGGCACCCAGACGAGGCTCGAGAAGATGAGCAGCACGATGACGCGGAGGAACGTGTAGAAGCCGAGCCGGAAGCACGTCGGGAACTGGCCGAGCACGCCGTGCGCGTCGAGGTAGGCGAACGCGCTGTAGGCCCCGAAGACCATGACCCCGGTGACGGCCGCGGCGAACAGCACGTTGGCGAGCCGGCGCTTCGCCGGGCTCGTGAAGAGCGGGTACTCGGCCAGCCCGAACGGGCGGGTCAGCCAGTCGAGGCCGCGACCGACCGGCTTCAGCGGGCGGCTCACCATCGCCGGGATGTGCGAACGGCGCAGAAAGTCCAGGGTGACGCTCCTCGGCTGGTCGATCGCCTCGGACGTCTCGACCCGGAACCGCTCCGCCCACGCGACGAGCGGCCGCCAGAACAGGAAGTTCACGCCGATGACCAGGACGATCATCACGCCGATGGCGATCACGATGTGGGGCAGGTTGCCCTCGGTGATCGACGCGGCGACGTAGGAACCGAGGCCGGGCAGCGCGTAGCTGTGGTGGAAGACGGTGATCGCCTCCGACGCGGCGAGGAAGAACCAGGCGCCACCGAAGCTCATCATCCCGTTCCAGACGAGGCCGATCATGGAGCTCGGCACGTCGAGGTGCCAGAAGCGCTCCCATTTCGTGAGCCGGAACATGCGCGCCGCTTCGTCGAGCTCGCGCGGCTGGGTGATGAGCGAGTGGTAGAAGCTGAACGTCATGTTCCACGCCTGCGACGTGAAGATGGCGAAGATCGCCGCGCACTCGAGTCCGAGGACCGAGTCCGGGAAGACCGAGACGAAGAACGTCACCGTGATCGTGAGGAATCCGAGGATCGGCACCGACTGCAGGATGTCGAGCAGCGGCAGCAGCACCGTCCGGGCTCGCCGGCTGCGCGCCGCGGCCGTGCCGTAGATGAAGGTGAACACGACCGAGATGCCGAGCGCGATGAACATGCGCAGCAGGGATCGCGCCGCGTAGTAGGGCAGGTTGGACGCGTCGGTCGACACCGAGCTGTTGACGTGTGCCGACAGCGTCGTGGCGTTCATGTCCTGGCCGAGCCGGAAGAGGACGTAGAGCAGGGTCAGGACCGCTGCGGCCACGACGAAGTCGACGGCGGAGAACCGCTTGCGGCGCAGCGCACCGCGCGTCGGGAAGCTCCGCGTGGAGGCCATCGAATCCACCGCCCGTCCGCTCAGGGGCTGAAGGCGGGCACAACCTATTCGACGTGCTCCCGCGAACGCGGGACGGCGTCAGTCGAGGTGCTCGAAGTCGACGACGAGCACCGTGGCGAGCGGGTCGACGGCGTCCTCCGGGACGCGGATCACG
This sequence comes from Acidimicrobiia bacterium, assembly GCA_051986275.1. Lineage (GTDB taxonomy): Bacteria > Actinomycetota > Acidimicrobiia > IMCC26256 > PALSA-555 > PALSA-555. The sequence continues at coordinate 15,406 of JBPYDT010000077.1, forward strand.
AGCTCGCCCGTCGGATCGGCGTTCAGCCGGTCGAGCACCGACGTCCGGACCTCGTGCGCCAGCTCGCCCGGCCGCCCGAGCCGGGCGACGTGCGTGATCCGCCGGACTGGAACGCCGCGCACGGTCACCTGGTCGTAGGGGCGCATGAGCAGGTGGAGGTAGAGGCGGTCGTCGCGTCGCGTGCTCGGGCCGTAGAACTGCCACGGCTCGAGCCCGGGATCGGTGTCGAGGATGCTCTCCCCGTTTGTCTCCATCCAGCCGCTGATCGCGTCGAGCCGCTCGAGTTGCTCGGCCGGCAGCGCGCCCGTGCCGGTCGGGCTGACGTTGAGCAGCAGGTTGCCGCCCTTCGCGGCCACCTCGCAGAGCGTGTGCACCAGCTCGCGCGCCGACTTGTAGTCCGTGTCGGTCGGCACGTAGCCCCAGCTGTCGTTCATGGTCAGGCAGGTCTCCCACGCCCCGTCGGGGGGCGTCGGCGGCACGAACTGCTCCGGCGTCGTGAAGTCGGCGACGCCGGGCAGCCGGTCGTTGATCCGGATACCGGGCTGGAGCTCGCGGATCATCCCCTCGAGCGCCGCCGGCTCCCACCACTCCATGGGCCGCTCCCACCCGCCGTCGAACCAGAGCACGTCGATGGGCCCGTAGTCGGTCAGCAGCTCGCGCAGCTGGCCGCGCAGGAACTCCATGTACCGGTCCCATCGCTCGGGGGACGGCCGGGGCGGCGAGAAGCCGGGGAGGTAGGGGCGGTCGGCGTCGGTGAACGCCGGGTAGTCGGGGTGGTGCCAGTCCGACAGCGAGAAGTACAGCCCGACGCGCAGCCCCTCGGCGCGCAGCGCCTCCGCCCACTCTCGGACGAGATCACGACGGCACGGCGACGCGGCGACGGAGTGATCCGAGAGCCGGGTCGGGTACATCGCGTACCCGGCGTGGTGCTTCGCCGTGAACACGCCGTACTGCATGCCGGCGCGCGCTGCCAGGCGAGCCAGGGCGCGTGGGTCCCAGGCCGTCGGGTCGAAGGCCGACGCCGAGCGGTGGTAGTCGTCGACGGCCACCGACTGGCACTTCGGGAGCGCGAACAGACCGCCGACCAGCGGCCACGAGAGCTCGAGCCCCTGGGTGCTGGCGTGATCCCAGTGCACGAACATCCCGAAGCGAGCGCGCCGGAACCAGTCGTCCTCCGGCAGCACCGACGGCGGCGTCCCGGCCGCCGTCATGAACGATCGCCCGAACGACGTTCGCGGCCGGTGCTGCGCGGCGCCTTGTCGTCGTGCGCGGTCACGCCCAGTGCTGACCAGGGCTCAGGCCGCGGTCTTGGCGACGAGCTCCGACAACGCCTTGTCCTGCTCGGCTAGGTGCGCCTGGATCTGCATCGCTTCGTGGAGCACCGCTTCCGCGTCCTTGTAGGTCGACTCGGCCCGCTTGTCGGCGGCACGGGCCTGGATGTTCTGGCCGACGATGATGATGGGCAGGAGTGCCAACTGGAGGAAGTTGGACGAGAGCCACGCGACGAGCACGACGGTGCCGGTCCCGAGCGTGAACCCGATGTTGATGCCCGCCTGCTTGAGCACATCCGGCAGGCTGAGGAGCGCAATCAGCGTGAACAGGTACGCGCACCACATGGTGCCGACGATCACCGTGATGAACAGCCCGATTCGGCCGTTGAGCCCGGTGCGCTCGTCGTCGACCTTGTGCGGCTTCACCGTGTGGTCGGCATGCGCGACCGTGCGCGGATGAGGCTTGTACTCAAATTCCATCGGACGCTTCCTCCGGTAGGTGTCCCGCCAACGAGTGCGTACGTCCTACCAGACCTTTACCTGACGAGCCACCGGCGCCGGTGAGCCCCCGATGCACGCCCCACGTGAGCGCGCACCGATCGATCCCCACACACCTAACGTGCTCGGGTGCTCGGCCTCCTCGCCGCCGCGTTGGCGCTCGGTGCGTCGAACGGCGCGGCAGCGATCGGCATCGGGCTCAGCGGCGTCGACGCGCGCACCCGCGCGCAGCTCGCCGTCGTGTTCGGTGCCTTCGAAGCTGGGATGCCCCTCCTTGGCCTCGTGGTCGGGCGACATGTCGCGACCCTGGTGGGCGGGCCCGCGCACGTGCTGGGTGGCGCGCTGCTCGTGGTGATCGGCCTCCTCGAGGTCGCGGGCCGTCCCGGGTCCCGCGCCGTCCCCGGGGTCGGTCTCGGTCGACTGATCGTGATCGGGTTCGTGCTCAGCCTCGACAACCTGGTGGTCGGGTTCGCGCTCGGCTCCCTCCATGTCAGCTTTGTCGTGGCCGCGGCGACGATCGGCGGCGTGAGCGTGGCGATGAGCCTCGTCGGGTTCGAGGTGGGCGCCCGCCTCGGCGCACGCTGCGGACGATCTGGTGGCGCTTCGAGCGGCGCGGGCAGCTCGCCGGAGGGATGGTGCTGGTCGCGCTCGGTGTCGCGCTGGCGGTCGGGCTCGTGTGACTCAGACGATCGGGGTGCGCAGCGTGCCGATCGACTCGATCTCGACCTCCACCGAGTCCCCCGCGTGGAGGAGCCGGGGTGGCGTGTGCAGGAAGCCGACGCCCTCGGGCGTGCCCGTCGCGAGCACGTCACCCGGCTGGAGTGTCAGGCTGCCGGATGCGTAGGCGAGCACGTCGTCGGGCTTGAAGATCATCTGGTCGGTCTTGGCGGACTGCACGGTCTCGCCGTTCACGCGGGTCTCGAGCAGGAGCGCGTCGACGTTCGGCAGCTCGTCCTGGGTCACGATGACCGGGCCGATCGGCCCCGAGCGGTCGGCGTTCTTCCCGAGCGTCCACTGGCTCACCGCCATCTGGAACGTACGGGCGCTCAGGTCGTTGAAGCACGTGTACCCGAGGATCGCCTCGCGGGCCTGCGCCACGGTGGCGTTGAGCAGCGGTCGGCCGACCACGGCCGCGAGCTCGCCCTCCCAGTCGAGCCCGTCCTCACGCGGCGGCACCGGGACCGGCGTGTCGCCCACGGCGAGCGTGCTCGCCCAGCGCGCGAACACGTTGGGCGCCGCGGGCAGCGCCTCGTTCGCCTCGGCGGCATGGCTGCGGTAGTTCAGGCCCACACAAAGCACCCGCGACGTCGCGGGCACCGGCGGGACGCCCGGGAGGTCGGCGAGGACGAGCGCCTCCGACTGGAGATGCGCCGCCTTCGCCAGCGAGCCGTCGACATCCGCGTAGAACGCCTCGACGGGTCCGAGCGGCCGGATCGTCGGACCCTCGACCACACCCATCGTGGCGACGCCGTCGGCGTCGAAGGCCGCGAGCCTCACGGATCGCTCGGCGCCGGGGCGATCGGCGGCGTCATCGTGACCGTCATGGCGCAAGCCTCCCCCACCGCGCGGGCAGGGTGCCAAGACGCCAGCCCAGCCCGCCGTCGGGTGGCCCACTCGCCACGAGGGCACCGTCGCTTCGGCGCACTCCAGGCTGGGTCAGGGCGCGCTGGGCCCTCCCGGGGGTAAGAACACGCGATGCTTCTCGCCTTCTCGATCACACCCGTCGGCACGGGCGAGTCCGTCTCCGGCGCCGTCGCTGAGGCGGTGCGTGTCGTGCGCGCCAGCGGGCTCCCCAACGAGACCAACGCCATGTTCACCAACGTGGAGGGATCGTGGGACGAGCTGATGGATCTCCTCCATCGGTGCGTCGACGCGGTCGCCGAGCAGGCTCCCCGCGTGAGCGTGGTCGCGAAGATCGACTACCGCCCTGGGGCCCGCGACCAGCTCCACGGCAAGGTCGCGGCGATCGACGAACGGCTCAGGTAACGAGGCCGCGCCGCGGGCACGCTCAGAAGTCGGTGGGCGCCCACGTCGATTGACCGGCGCGCACCGCGACCGGGTTGAACCCAGCCACGAACTCGTTCTTGTACGCGGTCGCCGTGGCGTCCGCCTGGCGCGCGGCGGCGTAGTCGGCGGTGCCCTCACCGGCCGCGCAACCGGGCACCGGCGCGGCGAGCGACGCCGTCCACGCCTCGTAGTGCGCGTCGGCCTCGGCCGACGCCTGGAGCGCCTGGGCCAGGACACCGCGCAGGGCCTGGCTCTGGGGATCTGCGCTGGCCGGCAGGGAGTCGAGCTGGCTCAGCGCCGCGGTCCGGTTGCTCACGACCGATGCGATCTGCTGCGACGCGACGAAGGCGCTCGTCGGGCAGCCCGACTGGGCGTTCGACACCGCGGCGATGAGCTCGGCGTGTCCCGTCGCGGCCAGCTGGAGGACGCTCTCCAGCGCGGCGACGTCCGAGCCTTGCGCCGCCGAGCTGGGGACCGGCGCCGGCGCGGCGGGTCGGCGGCGCGGGCGGGCACGCGCGGGACGGGCGGCGGACTTGGCCGTCGTTCCCGAGCCGAAGGTGGTCCCCCCGGCGAACGCCACCCCGACGGCGAGACCGAGGAGCATCCCGCACGCCACGACCGCCACGACCGTGCGGTTGCGCCCCCGCGCCCACCACGTCGCGGTCGTCGCCCTCACCCCGGTGAGGGTCGGCTGCGTGTCGCCACCCATCGCGGCGCTGTCCTTCGGTTGCGCCGTCACCAGGTCGAGCTTGCCGGCGGTCGGATCGACCGGCCGGACGCCGTTCAGCGTTGGCGGAGCGCCGTGCACGACGGGGGCGCCGCACGACCAGCAGAAGCTCGCCAACCGGTTGGTCGGCGCGCCACACGTGGTGCACCTATGCCGCAAACCGGTCCACTCCTCCTCGGCGTCGCCGGCCGAACGGCTGTGTTCGACACGACCGCTACCCGTTCCGCCGCGGAGGTAACCGCCGGCCGCTCTCTAGTGCAGGCCGCTCTCGTGCTCCTCGTGGCCGATCGGCTCGAGCTGGAAGGTCGAGTGCTCGACGTCGAAGTGTCCGGCGAGGCAAGCCTGGAGTCGGTCGAGCACCTGCGCCGCATCACCCGTCGAGACGCACCCGTCGCTCAGCACCACGTGCGCGCTCAGGACGGGCAGCCCCGACGTCAGCGTCCAGGCGTGCAGATCGTGGACGGAGACGACCTCGGCGACCTCGAGGATGTGGCGCCGTACCTCGGCGATCTCCACGTCCTCCGGGGTGGCCTCGACCAGGATGCGCAGCGCCGGGCGGAGCAACATCACGGCGGCGCGGACCATGAGCGCGACGACGACGAGCGACGCGATCGGATCGGCCCGGAGGAACCCCGTTGTCACGATGATGATGCCCGCGACGACCGTGCCGATGAAGGCGTAGAGGTCAGTGAGGATGTGCTGGAAGGCGCCCTCGACGTTCAGCGACCGCCGGTTGGCGCGCGCCAGCGTCATCGTCGCCGCGACGTTCACGGCGATTCCCACGAGCGCGACGCCGATCAGCCACCCGCCGCGGACGTTCTGCGGGTGGATGAGGCGGACGACCGCCTCGAACACGATGAGCGCCGACACGACGAGCAGCGTGATGCCGTTGCCCGCCGCCGCGAGGATCTCGGCCCGCTTGAGTCCGTAGGTGTGAGTCTCGGACGGCGGGCGCGTGGCGAGCCGGGCCGCGAGGAGCGAGGCGGCAATGGCTCCGACGTCGGCGAGCATGTGGCCCGCGTCGGCCAGCAGCGTGAGGGAATGTCCGACGAAGGCCGCCACGACCTCGAAGACGAGGAAGGCGACGATCAGGCCGAGGGCGAGCGCGAGATAGCGGCGGTCGGCGTTCCGTTCCGCCACGTGGTCGTGGCCGTCACCACCCGCATGGTTGGGCACCGGGCGTCTCCGGGGCGAGCTGCGAAGTCGCCGTCCACGCTACCGGGGCGCGCGCGCGTGCTGTTGCTGACGTTTCCTATCGGGCGACGTGCGCGACAGGGAGACTCATTCCCATCCTCTTCGTTCGCGATCCGCGCTAGGGCCCGAGCCGGAACGGCGGGTAGCGGTCGGTGCTCAGCAGGATCGCGTACGCGGCCACGTTGAGGTTCCAACGCAGCACGTTGACGACGAAGCGGAACAGCGACTCGGGATAGCGACCCGTGAAGAGGATCGCGAACCAGGCGATGATCGCCACGACCCAGGCGGCAAGATCCAGGAAGACGAGCACGATGTAGTGCGGCAGGGCGAGCAGCCACTTCACGAGGGGCAGCCATCGGTTCAGGTCGGGGTCGGCGTTCGGGTACGGCACGTCGAGGTGAACGTGCTGCTGGTCGTCGACCGACGGGTACTCGTCGCGAAGCAGGAAGAAGTAGGACGTGATGCGGGCCTCGAGCCGGAGGAGGCCGAGCCCGAAGTCGAACCACCACCGCGGGTACTTGTGGCGCAGCACGAGCAGGGCCACCGTCGGGAACAACACGATGCTCGTGCCGCCGACCAGCAGCGGCCGGAAGCCGATCGTCGACGAGCCGAGCAGGGCCAGCAGGATCGCCAGCGGTATGACGAGGATGAACCGGAACCCCGTCGTCCAGCGGTTCAGCGTGTCGGGGTAGTCGACGTCGAAGGCGAGCGGGTAGGCGTTCGGCGTGGCGTCCATCGAACCTCCTCGAAGCCTGGTGCGCGCAGCCTATGCAGGGCACGCCACCGACCGCGGGGAGTCGGTGCCGACCCGTGCAGGTTGGCTAGCGTCCCCGCGGTGCGGGGTCGGGGATGGGCGTGCGTCGCCGGCTTCGCCGCGGTCGCCATCCTCGGCGGGGCGGCACCCGCTGCGGCGGCGAGCGCCGCGCCGAGCGGCGCCTTCGGCGTGGCACGGTTCAGCCTCACCTTCGTCGACTCGTCTCGCGCCACGCCGGCCAACGGCTCCTACCCGGGTGCCCCGACCCGGACGCTCCCGACCCTGATCTCGTACCCGACGCTGCACGGCCAGCCCGCACCGGGTGCTCGCCCCCTGGTGGTGTTCGCCACCGGGATCGGCGACCCGCCGACGCAGTACGAGGCGCTGTTCGACTTCTGGGTCCGCGCCGGCTACATCGTCGCCGAGCCCACGTTTCCGCTCTCGAACGACCACGCGCCCGGCGGTCCAACCGCCGGCGATCTGTCGAACCAGCCGGCCGACGTCAGCTTCGTGATCAGCCAGCTCCTCCAGGCGAACGGCTCGGCCCGATCCAGGCTCCACGGGCGGATCAACCCGCAGCGGGTCTCGGTCGTGGGCAAGTCACTCGGCGCCCTGACCGTCTTTGAGGTCGGCTACAACGTGGCGACGCACGATCGGCGTGTCAGAGCCGTCATCGCGCTGACCGGTACCGTCGGGAACGCCAGTCCCCACTTCGTCGGCATCACGACGCCGCTGCTGCTCGAGCACGGCACGGCGGACACGACCGTGCCGATCTCCGGCAGCGTCAACGCCTACGCGCAGGCGAACCGGCCGAAGTTCTTCGTGACGCTGTTCGGCCAGACGCACGGCAGCGCGTTCGGCGGCGGCACCAGCCCGGCCGAGGTCGTCGTCGAGCGCACGACGACGGACTTCCTCGACCGCTACGTCAAGGGACAGCCCGCGGCGCTGGCGCGTCTGCAGCAGGACGGCAACGTGCCGAGCGTGGCGTCGCTGCAGGCGACGCCGTAAATCGACGAGCCCACCCCGCGGCGCGTCGGCCGCCAGCATCCCCCCGAGCGTCGGCTAGGTGGGCCGGTAGAGGCAGATCTGGACCCCCGTGCTGGCGAGCGTCGTGGAGACCAGCTCGAGCCGACGTGCCACGCCGTCGTCGGGGAAGAGCCGCTTGCCGCCGCCGAGCGTGATGGGCTCGATCATCAGGCGGTACTCGTCGACCAGCCCGTCGCCGATGAGCGTACGGGCGAGGGTGGGGCTGCCGACCACCTGCAGGTCGCGACCGTCCTGCGCCTTGAGCTTGCGCACCGCGCCGACCACGTCGTCGGGCGGCAGCAGGCTCGAGTTCGTCCAGGTGAGGTCCTCCTGACGGAGCGTCCGAGACGCGACGTACTTCTTCACCGCGTTCATCTGGTCGGCGAACGGATCCCCGGCGCGCGCTGGCCAGGCCGCGGCCATCGTTTGCCAGGTGCGGCGGCCGAAGAGCAGCGCGTCGGTCGCCTCGATCGCGTCGTTCACCGCTGCTCCCATCGTGGCCGGGTCGAAGAACGGCATCGACCAGCCGCCGTGCGAGAACCCGCCGTCGGTGTCCTCCTGCGCGCCGCCGGGTGCCTGGACGACGCCGTCCAGGCTCATGAACTCGCTGACCACGAGGCGCATCGCCTACCTCCGCTCGAGGGGGTTCTTGATCTCATACCCGGACGGAACCGCTCGGGCGAAATGAGCCGCTGACCAGCGCCCTCGCCCGGTCGTCGTCGACCCGAGGCCAGGAACCGCGGCTCGGTTACCGTCGTGGGGAGTGCCGTGTCGGCGGCACCCGGCTGAGGGGGCTCGATGGCCGTCATCGATCAGCACGTCACCTGGCGCAAGGTCGAGGACCGTCTGGCGCGCGAGACGGACCCGACGCTGCGCCGGAACCTGGAGCTGCTCCTGCGCCACATGAAGGCCGAGGCGGCGCTCGACCTGGACACGCTGATGACGACCGTGTCCGAGCGAGCGAAGTACCAGAACTTCGTGCCCGACGGCGTGTTCGGGCCGGTCGGCAAGGACGGGGTCCGTTCCTTCTACGAGGACTTCGCGGCGAGCGGCGCGCAGAAGCTGCAGCTCGACGTCGACCGGCTCGTCGTCGACCGCGACTGCATCCTCACCGAGGGCGTCATGCGCATGGCCTACCCCGGCCACACGTTGCAGGCTCGAGGGATCGAGGTCGACGATCCCGACGCGTACTACCTCTTCGAGACCCGGATGGCGGTCATCTGGCCGATCGACGAGCAGGGCCTCTTCATCGGCGAGGACACGTACACGTCCGGTGACGGCTTCGCCGGCATCGCGGCGCGCAAGCTGGACCCGTCCGAGATCGTCACCTGCCACCCCGCCGAGGTCTGACCGGGCAGCCGCCGTTCGCCGCCGTCTGGGCTCGAGGCGGTTCGGGTCCCGAGCAGGGCTGCCGGCCCGCGATCCTGGAACGTGCGGCGGCCGACCAGCCCGCGCCTGAGCCCGAGGTGTGAGCCCGATCGCCACCACGACCACGAATCACCCGACCGACGCGGCGGCCGCGCCGCCGGACTCGGCAGGCGCGCTGAGCAGCTCGGTGTGGGGCGCGGTCCTCGCGTCGGAGTGGACGAAGTTGCGCAGCGTTCGCTCCACCGTGTGGACGCTCCTCGCGACCTTCGTCGTCACGATCGTGGTCGGGTCGCTCGTCGCGCTCACCCGGGCGAGCGGCTGGGACACCATGACGATCCGCGACCAGCTGGCGTTCGACCCGACCAACTTCAGCCTGCGGGGCGTCCTCCCCGCGCAGCTCGCGATCGGCGTGCTCGGCGTCCTCGTCATGTCGGCCGAGTACAGCAGCGGCCTGATCCGCACCACGTTCGTCGCCGTCCCGCGGCGCCGGGTCGTCCTGTACTCGAAGGCGATGGTGTTCGCGGCTTGTGCCTACCTCACGACCGCCGTCGCCTGCCTCATCGCCTTCCTGATCGGCCAGGCGATCTTCGCCCGCAAGCGGCTGCCCACCGGGGCGACGCTGGGCGTATCCCTGTCGAGTCCCGGCGCGGTGCGGTCGGTGCTCCTCGCGGCCTTCTACCTCACGGCCGTCGGGATCATCGGTCTCTCACTCGGCTCGCTGGTCCGCCGGACGGCGGGGGCGATCGCCGCGCTCTTCGGGGTCATCTTCGTGCTGCCCATCCTCACGAGCGCGCTGCCGTCGCCGTGGGACAGCGACGTCGGCAAGTACCTTCCAAGCGGCGCGGGCGCGGCGACCTTCATGGTGAAGCACACGAACGACCGGCTCGGCGCCCTCGGGCAGCTCAACCCCGCGGCCGGCGTGGCCGTGCTCGTTGGCTACCTGATCCTCGCCCTCTGGCTGGCCGGCATCGCCCTCACCCGTCGGGACGCCTAGACCGTCCCCTGCCGGGACGCTTCGCAGCGCTTCGGCGGATCGCCATCCCGCGCGATCGTGACGCGACCAGCGCGTCCCGGAGCACTCCCAACACGAGACGGAAGGCAGCGCGATGACCGGACCGACGCCCCAGCTCGACCCTCGCTTCAGCGACCCAGACGGAGCGCCCACGAGCTGGAGTGACGCCTGCCGGGCGCTCGAGCGCGCCGAGCTGTCGTGGATCTCAACCGTTCGCCGAGACGGCCGTCCCCACGTGTGCCCGCTCGTCGCGGTCTGGCTCGATGAGCGCCTGTACTTCGCTACCGGTCCCACCGAACAGAAGGCAATCAACCTCACCGCCAACCGCCATGTCGTGCTCACCACCGGCTGCGACACGTGGGACCGGGGTCTCGACGTCATCGTGGAAGGTGACGCGACCCGGATGACCGACACCGCGTTGCTGGAACGCCTCGCCGCGGCGTGGCGCAACAAATGGGACGGCCAGTGGCGCTACGAGGTCGCGGACGGCGCGTTTCGCCACGAAGGCGGCACCGTCCTCGTGTTCGAGGTGTCGCCGACCAAAGTCCTGGCCTTCGGCAAAGGCACCTTCACCCAGACCCGCTTCCGATGGCGTTGAGAAGGGCGGTCATGTCGAGGTGCTCGTCCGCGACGTCGGCGAGACCGTCGACGATCGTGGTCAGGTCCCGTCGTGGTGGACGTCCCGCGAGCGCTTCGAGGACGTCGGGCTGCTCGCAGAGGCCGTGGAGGTACACCGCGAGGATCGAATGATCGACGAAGCCGGTGCCGTCCGTGAAGGCCGGCTGGTACGGGGGCCGCCACGCGGTCTCACCGAAGTGGATCTCGTAGCCGTCGACGCGGAGGCCTGAGAGCCCGGCCCACGGCAGGGGGAGGTCGGGGCGGAACTCGTGGGCGGTGCGCCGGACTCGTTTGGCGGCCCCGAAGCGGGTCGCACCGGGCACGAGACCGAGCCCGCGGAACCGTCCCGTGCGCTCGCGGCCGTCGGGATCGTCGATGCCGTCGCCGACCATCTGCGATCCCCCACACACGGCCAGGATCGGGGTCCCGCGGCGGTGCGCGTCGGTCAGCGCGCGGTTCATGCCCGTCGCCCGCATCCACGCGAGATCGGCGGCGACGACCTTCGACCCGGGGATCACGATCAGCTCCGCATCCGACAGCTGCGCCGGCGACGTCGCCCACCCGAAGTCGCTCGCTTCGCGCAGCGGCCACCATTCGTCCAGGTTCGACGCGCCGGGGCCCCGGACGACCCGCACCCGGCGCCCAGAGCCGGTCACCGGACCGTCGGCCGCACCGTCCTCGTCCGGGAGACCGTGGTCCACCATCGGGACGATTCCGAGGGTCGGCACACCGGTCAGCCGCTCGAGCGTCTCCGCCCCCGGGGTCAGCAGCGATGGATCGCCGCGAAACCGGTTGAGCACGAAGCCGATCACTCGGCGCCGGTCGGCCTCGCTCAGCAGCGACCAGGTCCCGAAGAGGTGGGCGAAGGCACCACCCCGGTCGATGTCGCAGACGACGAGCGTCCGCGCCGCGGCGTGCGCACCGATTCGCCGGTTGGCCAGGTCGATCTCGGCCAGGTTGATCTCGGCCGGGCTCCCGGCGCCCTCGACCACGACGACATCGGCGTCCGCGGCAACGCGGTCGTAGGCGTCGCGCACGACGTCCCAGAGCCGTGGTGCACGGTCCGGCCACGGCGTGTTCGTGAGCTCGACGTCCACTTGGCCGAGCACGATCACCTGGCTCCGCGTGTCGGCCTCCGGCTTGACGAGGACGGGGTTGTGGTCGACGGACGGCACGACGCCCGCCGCGAGCGCCTGGTAGTACTGCGCGGCTCCGATCTCACCCCCGTCGGCGACCCGCGCGTTGTTCGACATGTTCTGCGCTTTGAACGGCGCGACCCGCAGGCCTCGCCGCCGCAGCGATGCGCAGAGCGCCGTGGCCAGGACGCTCTTGCCAGCCCAGCTCGACGTCCCGGCCACCATGAGTGCCGTCACCGCCCGAATCCTGTCCTGCCGCCGCCGCGGGGGCATGACCGCGCCGAGCGGCCCGAGCGATCTGTCGCCGGGCGAGTTGACCCGTGGGAGAACTTGGGCGGACCACGAAAGGGGGCGTCCCGGGCGATCCCGGCCGACGGGTGCGCCCGAATCGACCCGTCCCCCGGGCAGATGATCCGTCCGATCGGTCACATTGCGTCGTCGGGGCGGGTCATGGGAATGACCATGACATCCCCCCGTCATAAGGAGCCTCCGATGAAGGCGATCCGCAGCCATGAGCCGAAGGGCTTCGAGGGCATCGACAGCCTGGTCTACGAGGACGCCCCGGATCCCCAGCCCGCGATCGGCGATGCGCTGGTGCAGGTGCACGCCGCGAGCTTCACCCCGACGGAGCTGACCTGGCCGCTCCGAACGGATCGGGACGGACACGACCGAGGCCCAATCATCCCGGCCCACGAGGGGTCCGGCGTCGTGGTGGGGCTCGGCTTCGGTACTGCCGGCGTGTTGGTGGGCGACGAGGTCTTCGGCCTGATCGACGGGTACCGCGACGGGTGGGCGGCCGAGTACATCACCATCGAGGCGCGCAGCCTGGCGCCCAAGCCGGCGACGGTGGACTTCGTCGAAGCGGCCGCGATCCCCCAGGCCGCGCTCACGTCGTGGCAGGCCCTCTTCGATCACGGCCGTCTCGAGTCCGGCCAGACCGTGGTCGTCCACGGTGCCGGAGGCGGGGTGGCATCGATGGCCGTCCCGCTCGCCCATTGGGCAGGCGCCCACGTCATCGGGACCGGGCGAGCCAGCGCGCGCTCACGCGTGCTCGAGCTGGGCGCCGACGACTTCGTGGACGTCGAGCAGGACGGCTGGGAGAAGGCGGTCGGACAGGTCGACCTGGTCTACGACCTCATCGGCGGCGACGTGCTCGCCCGCTCACCCGCGATCGTCAAGCCCGGCGGTGTCCTCGTATCGGTCATGGCGCCACCCCCAACCGATCGACACGACATCCGCACCGTGCACTTCGTGCGGGACGCCAGCGGCGCCCAGCTCCGCGAGATCGCACGCCTCGTCGACGAGGGGGTGCTGCGCCCCCAGGTCGGCGCCGTGTACCCGCTGGCGGACGCGCGCGAAGCCTTCATGGCCAAGGCCACCAACCACATCCCAACCAAGGTGGTGCTCACGCTCTGATCGGTCCTCGACGATCGGTCACATCAAAACGACGGACGGGATCGCCACCCGGCACGTAGCAAGGAGCTCTGACGATGCGGGTCTTCCTCGCCGGCGCAACTGGTGTTCTCGGGAGGCGCATCGTCCCGCTCTTGGTAGCGGAGGGGCACATGGTCGCTGGGATGACCCGCTCGCCGGGCAAGGCGGATGTGGTGCGGTCGCTGGCGGCCGAGCCGGTCGTCTGC
>JBPYDT010000078.1:0-19715 GCA_051986275.1 Acidimicrobiia bacterium
GTACGCGACGACGTCGAGGGTCGACACGGCGACCACCGGCACGCCGAGCGCCTGGGCCATGACCTTGACCGTGGTGACGCCGACCCGCAGCCCGGTGAAGAGCCCCGGCCCGACGCCGACCGCCAGCGCGCCCAGGGCGTCCAGCGGCACCCCGGTCTGGTCGCACAGGTAGGCGATCGCCGGCGCCAGCTGCTCCGCGTGCCGGCGTCCCCCGGCGAGGCGGACCTCGCCGCGGAGCCGCCCGTCCTCGCCGAGTGCGACCGTGACCTGTGGCGTGGCGGTGTCGACCGCCAGCAACAGCATCAGGCCGCCTCGACGACCGCGGCGAGCGCGTCACGGCGCGCGTGCCAGGCGCCCCGCAGGGTGAACGCGACGTGACGGTCGTCCGACCCGGCCCCGGGCGTCAGGCGCACCTCGAGGAGGTCGGAGCCGAGGTAGTCGCGGACGACGTCGCCCCACTCCACGGCGAGCACGGCGGCCTCGGCGAGGTCGTCGAGGCCGAGGTCGTAGAGCTCGTGCGCCGACTCGAGGCGGTACACGTCGACGTGGACCAGCTGCACCCGACCGTCGTAGGCCCGGGCCAGCGTGAACGTCGGGCTCACGACCGGCTCGGCGACGTCGAGCCCACCGGCCAGGCCCTGCACGAACGTCGTCTTCCCCGACCCGAGGCCGCCGGCCAGCACGACGACGTCGCCCGGGGCGAGCAGCGTGGCGACCGCACCCGCGACGCGGCGGGTCTGCGCCGCCGAGTGGGTGCACACCGCGAGGTCGTTCACGTCCGTGCGAGGGCCCGCTTCACGAGCACGAAGTCGGCGCGGGCCTGCGCCAGGGCGGCGCCCCCGTTGCGCAGGACCGCGGCCGGGTGCAGCGTCGGGATGAGCACTCCGTCCCGGTAGGGCTGCTCGCGGCCGCGCAGCTTCGTGATTCCCTCCTTCGTGTCGAGGAGCAGCCGAGTCGCGAAGTTCCCGAGGGTCACGACGACACGGGGCGCCAGGAAGTCGAGCTGCGCGTCGAGATACGGACGGCACGCCTCGATCTCGGTGGGGAGCGGGTCGCGGTTCCCGGGCGGGCGGCACTTCACGACGTTGCAGATGTAGACGTCGTCCCGGGACAGCCCGATCCCCTCGATGAGGCGCGTGAGCAGCTGCCCGGCCCGGCCGACGAAGGGGATGCCCTGGCGGTCCTCCTCGGCGCCCGGGCCCTCGCCCACGAAGACCAGGTCCGCGTGCTCGTCGCCGACGCCGAACACCACCTGGGTGCGGTGCTCCGCCAACGGGCACTTCGTGCACGTCGAGGCGGTCGTGGCGAGCTCGGCGAACGAGCGCCACGCTGGCGCCGGGTCGAGGAGGCTCACGCATCAATCATCGTCCTCGCGGACGGCGTCGCGCACCGCCGCCGCCACGACGTCGGTCGCGGCCACGCGCAGCCGGTCCAGGTGGGCGTCGACCGCGCCGGTGGCGAGGACGATCGCCAGGTCGCCGTCGTGGCGGGTGTGGGACGGGTGGACGGCGTGGGCGACCCCGTGGTGGGCGCTCTGGGCGACGAGCGCGGCGTCCCCCTTCGCCAGCCGCGCGTCCGTCGCGACGACGACCAGGGTCGTGTTGCCCTCGGCCTCGAAGGGGGCGACGTCGGGGAACGCGTCGGCGTCCTCCCCTGCCTGCGAGCCCGCGAGCACGCGACCGTCTGCGTCGCGCACGTCACCGATCGCGTTCACGACGGCGATCGCTCCGAGCGTCGCCGGACCGACGGTGCAGCTCGCCGTGCCGAGCCCGCCCGGCACGGCGTGCTCGCCGCCGCGCCACTTGCCGACCGTCGCGCCGCGACCGGCGCCGACGCGACCGGTGCGCAGCGGCGTGCCCGCGGCCGCGGCTTCCACCGCGGCGCGACCCTCGTCGGGACCCGGCCAGGTGCGTCCGGACTCGACGAGGTCGTAGATCGCCGCGGTCGGGACGATCGGCACGACGCCGCCTCGTGTCGGGAAGCCGCGGCCGCGCTCGGCGAGCCACGCCATGACGCCATCGGCCGTGCCGAGCCCGAACGCCGAGCCGCCGGTGAGCACGACGGCGTCGACGGTCTCGATGGTGCGGCCGGGCTCGAGCAGCGCGAGCTCGCGGCTCGCGGGCGCGCCCCCGCGCTGCTCGGCGGCCGCGATCGTGCCGGGCGGCACGAGGATGACGGTGACGCCGGTGCCGTCGCCCGTCCAGTGCCCGACCTGCACGCCGGGCACCTCGGTGATGCTGCCCGTCACGCGGCCCCGGCGGTGGCCGGCAGCGTCCCGACGTCGCGCGCGAAGTCGAGGAGCAGGTGGTGGAACACGTCGGTGCGCTCGAGCATGATCATGTGGCCCACGCCACTGAGCATCTCGAGGCGCGCGTTGGGGATGACCGCGGCGAGGCGACGCGATTCGCGTGGCGGCGTGATGACGTCGGCGGTGCCGCCGATCACGAGCGCGGGCATGTCGAGGGACGCCAGCTCGGCGACCAGGTCGAGGCCCAGGAGCGCCGCCGTCGCCTCACGGACCGTCTCGGTCGGGCAGGCCGCGAGCATCTGACGGTTGAGCTCCACCTGGCTGGCGGTGGGCTGGCGGCCGAATCCGACCCGGGCGAAGACCGTCCCGAGATCGGGCAGCGCCATGAGGGTCTGGAGATCCACGACGCCGGTGACGCGCTCCGCGACGGCGCGGAGGCGGCGAGACGCCGAGATGCTGGTCTTGGCCAGCGTCGAGAGCAGCACGAGACCACGGACGCGCTCGTGCAGCACGTCGGGGTAGCGGAGCGCGAAGGCCTGGACGGCGACCCCACCCATGGAGTGTCCGACGAGGACGGCGTCGCGCACGTCGAGGGTCTCGAGGACGCTGCGCAGGTCGGCCGCGAGGTTCTCGATCGAGTGGCCGGTCGAGCCGGCGAGCGAATCGCCGTGCCCCCGGTGGTCGAACGCGATCGCGCGCACCCCCAGTTCGGGGAGCTGGGTGAACTGCTTGACCCACACGCGGGAGTCGATGGTGACGCCGTGCGAGAACACGATCGGTCGACCGTCGCCTCGCGCCATCGTGGCGAGGCTCCCTCCGTCGGCCGTCGGGACGCGGCGCGCCGAGTCGAACGGCAGGGCGTGGAGGCGCCCGGCGTCCGGGTCGGGCCGACGGTGCAGCGACCGCAGCGTGGCGCGCTCGGCGACGTAGCCGGACGCGGCGGTGGCGCCGGCGACGGCGGCCGTCACGCCCAACGCTTTCAGGATGCGGCGGTTGGCGCTCATCCGAGGTAGCGCCGCGGCACGCGCGGGCCGATCCCGGTCACGACCTCGTACGCGATGATCCCGAGCCGGTCGGCCCACTCCTCGGCCCTGATCGCGTCGCCGCCCTGGGTCCCGAGGAGCACGACCTCGTCGCCGGGCTCGACGTCGTCGTCCCCGACGTCGACCATCAGCTGGTCCATCGTTACTGCTCCCGCGA
This sequence comes from Acidimicrobiia bacterium, assembly GCA_051986275.1. Lineage (GTDB taxonomy): Bacteria > Actinomycetota > Acidimicrobiia > IMCC26256 > PALSA-555 > PALSA-555. The sequence continues at coordinate 3,449 of JBPYDT010000078.1, forward strand.
TCGGGTAGCGCCGGCCGTGGAGCAATACCTCACCGCCCCGCAGGCCGAGGTTGCGCGGCACGCCGTCGGCGTACCCGACGGGGACGGTCGCGACGCGCCCGGGCCGCTCGAGCACGTACCGGAGGCCGTAGGAGAGACGGGCGCCGGCGGGCAGCGCCTTCACGTACGTCACCCGGGCACGCAGCGACAGGGCGGGGTCGAGCGCGACGGCCGTGCCGGGACCGGGCGCGACCCCGTACAGCGCGATCCCGACGCGGACCAGATCGAAGCGGGCTTCGGGGAACTGCAGCAGCCCGGCCGAGTTGGCGGCGTGGACGATCGGCGGGCACGTCCCGGCGCGCTCGAGGCCGGCGATCAAACGGCCGAACTCCTCGAGCTGGGCCCGAGTCTCGGGCCGCTCGGGCTCGTCGGCCACCGCGAAGTGGGTGCAGATCCCCTCGAGGCGCAGCTCCGGACGGGCCTGCACGGCCGCGACGAGGTTGGCGGCGTCGGCGGGCGAGCACCCGACACGGTGCATCCCGGTGTCGACCTTCAGGTGCACCGGCAGCGGGTCGTCCGCCGACCGGTCGGCCACGGCCTTGGCGAGCGCCTCGATGCCGGGCTCGGTGTACACGACCGGCGTGAGCCGGGCGTCTACGACGTGGCCGGCGGCCGCGGCCGGCGGCTCCGAGAGCACCAGCACGGGCGGCTCGAGGCCCGCCGCGCGGAGCGCCGTGCCTTCCTCGACGAGCGCGACGCCGAGCCACGACGCGCCGGCGTCGAGCGTGGCGCGTGCCACCGGGACTGCGCCGTGCCCGTAGCCGTCGGCCTTGACCACGGCGAGCAGCGCCGCCGGTTCGGCGAGCGCGGCAAGTCGGCGCGTGTTGGCCCGGACCGCGTCGAGGTCGACCTCGCCCCACGTGGGGCGCACGTCGGGCACCGCGTCGGTCACGACTCCGCGGCCACCCGTCGCACGAGGTCGCCGCGTGCCACGATGCCGACGAGGTGCTCCTCGTCGTCGACGACCGGCATGTGGGTGACGTCGCGGTCGTGCATGCGGGACGCGACGGCGCCGAGCGTCTCCTCGGGCTGTGCTGTCTCGAAGTGCGTGCTCATGAGGTCCTGGACGGTAGCGGCGACCATCCGGCGCAGCTCGTGCTCGAAGTGCTTCTGTGCACCGGGCAGCTCGACGCCCACGCCGAAGAGGTTGAACCAGGTGGGGGCGTGAAGGTTCGACTCAGACACGATCAGGTCCTCGTCGCGCAGCATCCCCAGGACGTGACCGTCGTCGTCGACGACCGGCGCCGCGCCGATCGAGTGCTTCGCCAGGACGTCGGCGGCGTCCTCGAAGGACTGGTCGGGGCTGAGGGTGATCACCTTCGTGGTCATCACGTCTCGGATCGGCGTGTTCGTCGGCATCAGCGCTCCTGGGAGAGGTCGTCGAGCGTCCGCGGCAAGGCAACGATCAGGTCGCCTGCGACGAGGCCAGTATGGCCCGCGAGGTCACCGGCGCGGCCGTGGACGAACGCACCGATGGCCGCGGCCTCGAACGCCGGCAGGCCCCGGGCGAGGAAGCCACCGATGATCCCGGTGAGCACGTCGCCGCTCCCCGCGGTCGCGAGCTCCGACCCGCCGGTGGGGTTGACCGCGGCCCGGCCCGACGGCTCCGCGATGACGGTGGCCGGCCCCTTCAGCAGGGCCACGCAGCCGGTCCGGGCCGCGAGCCGGCGCGCCGCGTCGACGCGGTCCCCGCCGACCGCCTCGCCGGCGAGGCGCGCGTACTCCCCGTCGTGGGGCGTCAGCACGGTCGGTGCCGGCCTTTCCCGCAGGTCGTCGGCGTGGTCCGCGAACGCGTTGAGCCCGTCGGCGTCGAGCACGAGCGGGACCGGCGCCTTGGCGGCGATCTCGTGCACCGCGGCGCGGGTGACGTCGGCCGTGCCGAGGCCGGGTCCGACGGCGACGGCGCGGAACCGCTCGACGCTACCGAGGAGGTCGCCGAGCCCAGCGAGCGCCCCTGCGTCGGTCGCCGGGAGCACCTTCGTGATCACCTCGCTCCCGTCACCGGTCGCCGGCGCGGGCACTCCGCACCACACGATCCCGGCACCGGCTCGCATCGCGGCGTGGCTGACGAACCGGGGGGCGCCCGTCATTCCTCCCGACCCTCCGATGACGAGCAGGGGTGCCTGCCACTTGTTCGTGTCCTCGGGACGCGCGCTCGTCCTGAGCGCGGCGTGTGCGTCCGCCGCCTCGAGGAGGTGCAGCGCGGGGGTGCCGACGTCGATGCCGATGTCGGCGACGTGCACCGTGCCGGCGTTGGTCCGCCCGGGCTCGAACAGGACGCCGGGCTTGTGCGCCGCGAACGTGACCGTGGCCGTCGCCCGCACGGCGGGCCCCTCGGCGGTGCCGGTGCGACCGTCGATCCCCGACGGGATGTCGACCGCGACGGTGAGGTGACCGGCGCTCGCCGCCGCGACGTCGGCCGCGACGCCTTCGAGGCGACCGGTGAACCCGGTGCCGTACATCGCGTCGACGAGCACGTCGGCTCGGTCGAGCGCCCGCTCGACGGCCGCGGCGGTCGGCGCGGCCGCGAGCTCGATGACGTCGACCGGCACGCCCCAGCCGGTGAGCACCGCGGCCGTGACGAAGCCGTCGCCCCCGTTGTTGCCCTTCCCGCACACGACGGCGGCGCGCCGGCCGTAGACGCCGTCGAGCCGCCGCCGGACCTCCCACGCCACGGCGCGGCCGGCCCGGTCCATCAGCGTCGCGACCGGTGTCCCGGCGGCGATCGTGCGCCGGTCGGCCTCGGCCATCTCGGCGGGGGTCAGCACCGGCTGCACGGGTCAGCCCACGGCGATCGCGACGGCCAACGCGGTGGAGTTGGTGTGCGTCAGCGAGAGGTGCCAGGCGACGACGCCGTGCTCGTCGGCGAGGTCGGCGGCTCGACCGTGGAGCGCGACGCGGGGCGCGCCGCCACGCTGGCGCACCACCTCGACGTCGCGCAGCTTGAACTTCCAGAGCCCGACACCGAGGGCCTTCATGACCGCCTCCTTCGCGCCGAAGCGGGCGGCCAGGCTCTTGGCCGGGTCCTTCTGGCGGTAGGCGTAGGCCCGCTCGTCGTCGCTGAAGAGCCGCTCCCCGAGCCGCTCGCCGCGGCGCTCCATCGCCAGCCGGAACCGCGGGACCTCGACGAGATCGGTGCCGAGCCCCACGATGTGCAGGCTGGCCGGCTCGTCGCTCGCGGCGCTCACCGCTGCCGCCACTGGTCGGCGAGCACGTAGACGGGCTCGGTGAGCAGGTCGACGACTGGCACGCGGGCCAGGACGGTGTCGTCGAAGGCCGGCTCCGTCTCGGTCACCGCGTCCTTCAGGGCGCCGTAGCGACCCTGGTAGGCCTCGAGCACGCCGCGCATCGCGTCCGGGTCGAGCGCATCGGCGAAGCGGACGTGCAGCAAGGTGAGCCCGACCGTCTCGTTGTTCTTGACCTCCGGGACGATGACCAGGGTGCGGCCGTCGGCCCGGCCGCGCACCGCCGTGACCTCCCGGCGGTTGCCGACGCGGTGCTTGGTTCCTCGCAGCCGCGGGTCGGTGTCGGTGCGCGACGTGATGCCGGCCGCGACGCCGCCGCGGTCGACGACGTGGATCGTCGCGGCGTCGGCCGCCACGTCGCCCTCCACCTCGTAGCGCGTGTACCCGGTGACCTCCTCGACCGCCGGGTCGAGGCCGGCCAGCGTGCGGAGCACCTGGTACGTGAGCCCGTCGCGGGGGGCGCCCGCGGCGAGCACGGCGCCGACGAGCGGCACGCGCAGGAGCGTCTCGTCGGACCGCGAGATGCCGACCGTGACCGTCTTGGCCTGGTGCTTGATGGCGTCGATGGGGCGGGTCAGCTCCTCGATGCCCTTCGTCAACGCGGCCGTGAGGTCCTGGACCACCGTGCTCGGCGTGCCGAGGCTGCCGTGCTCGACCTCGTACGAGTCGAGTGGCAGCGCGCCCCGGGCGTAGCGGAGGAGCGACGCGACCCGCGTGGCCGTGCTCGCCTCCATCGTCCCGTCGTACTGCCCGGCGCGCAGCCCGTCGACAAAGCGCTCCGCGGGTCCATCGAGCTCGGGCGCCAACCGCTCGAGGAGCGCGTCCGGCGTCCCGGGAGCAGCCGCCTCGATCGCGGCCCGGGCCGCCCGGAGGGGCCGGGCAGATGCGTCGATGGCCAGTGCGGCCTCGTAGCAGAAGAGGTGCCCCGCGACCGTGGACAGCACGAAGTCCAGCGCCGGGTGCACGGACGGCACGACGAGGACCTCGAGCGCGTGGGTGAACTTCGGCGCGGCCTCCGTGCTGGCGATGACGATCGGCGCGGCGCGATGCGCGCCGTAGATCGCGACCTCCTTGGTGACGTCGTCGACGTTGGAGCCCTCGAGGCCGGCCGCGCACACGAGGATGAGCGGCTCTGACGACAGATCGATGTGCTTCTTGTCCTCGGTGACGTCGCACGCGATCGCCTTGTAGCAGAGCTCCGACAGCTTGATGCGCAGCTCACGGGCGGCGACGATGTTGCGACCGTTGCCGACGACCGCCCAGTAGCGCCGCGTCAGCGCGTGGCGCTGCGCGACGCCGGCGATCACGTGCCGTTCGGCGACGATCGAGCGCATCGCGCCGGGCAGCGCCCGCAGCGCCTCCAGCAGCGCGGCCGAGCGTGGCGAGTCGACGCCGAGCTCGGCGGCGAGGCCGAGGGCGAGCAGGTACCCGGCGGCGACCTGGGCGTAGAAGGCCTTCGTCGAGGCGACGCTCATCTCGAGGTCGCGTCCGTCCGACGTGTACAGCACGCCGTCGGACTTGTCGACGAGGTCGCTGTTGCGGCGGTTCACGATCGACACGACCGTCGCGCCGCGTGACCGGCACAGGTCGACGGTGCGGTTGGTGTCGGTCGTCGTGCCGCTCTGGCTGATCGCCACGACGAGCGTGTCGGCGAGGTCGTCGCGCAGCCCGAAGCCCGACAGCTCGGTCGCGTGCACCGCCTGCACCGCGAGCCGACCCTCGAGGACGTCGTCGAGCGCCACCGCCAGGCTCTGGCCGGCCACCGCGGCCGTGCCCTGCCCGATCACCACGACGCGCCGGATCGTGCCGTCGCGCAGGCCGGCCCGCAGCGCGGCGGGGAGCGTGCCGGCGTCCAGGCGGACCTGCAGCGCGCCGTCCGCGCCGTCGACGACCTTGCCGCGCAGCGTCTTGCGGAACGAATCGGGCGCCTCCGAGATCTCCTTCAGGAGGTAGTGGGGGAACGCGCCGCGGTTCACGTCCCGGGTGGTGATCTGGGCGACCTGCAGCTCGTCGGCCCGGACGGGTCGGGGGGTCCCGTCGTACGCGAACCGCTCGAGGCCCTCGATCGTGCCCGCCCGCGCGCCGTCCACCACCACGACCTGGCCCCGGGTCGCGGCCGGCCGATCGGGATCGGCGGGCGTCTCACCGTCGAGGCGCAGGTACGTCGCGGTCTCCTCGACGACCCCGTAGGGCTCGCTCGCCACGACGAACTCGTCCTCGGCCACCCCGACGTACAGCGCCTGGCCGCTGCCGCGCAGCGCAAGGAACAGGCGATCGGGCTGCTCGGCGAGGCTCGCGGCCACCGCGACCGAGCCGTCGAGCGCCGCGACGGCACGACGGAAGGAGTCCGTCGGGGTATCGCCCTCGCCCCGACGCCGGGCGGTCAGCGTCGGGATGACCTTCGCGTCGGTCGTGATCTCCGGCGGCTGGACGAGCTCGTCGGTGACCATCAGGTCCGCGTAGTTGTCAACGTCGCCGTTCAGCGCGCCGACGACGTAGGGGTTGGCGCGACCGGGCTCGTCGCTCGTCAGGGGGTGGGCGTTCGCCTCCGAGATGATCCCGACGCTCGCCCAGCGCGTGTGGCCGAGCACCGTGACCTCGGCGTCGTCGGCCACCAGCGCCTCGTGAAGCAGCTCGTCGTCGCGGATCGCGGCCCGGAGGCGACGCGTGTTGTCGCCCAGCTCGCCGATCTCGGCTGCCGCCTTGTACACGAACGCCAGCAGTCCGTCCGGCGTCCGCACTGCGCCCGCTTCGAAGAGCGGGTCGCGGCGTGCCGCCAGCCGGGCGCGCACGTCTGGGGCCTCCAGATCGAGGCCGTGGTTCCGGATCAGCAGGTGCAGGCCCGCCGAGTCGCGGCCTCGGACCTCGAGTCGGTCGATGGCGGACAGCGCGGTCTGCACCGACGCGAACCCGGCGAGCGCCGCGGGCGACGTGCCACCGGCGGCGAGGTCCTCGACGGCTCGGGCGCCGCGGAGCCGGTCGTGGCGGATGGCCCACAGCGGGTCACGCAGCGCCAGCAGTGTCGCGTTCAGCGCCTCGAGCTCGACGCCCGCCGGTGGGGTTTCGCCCGAATCGAGGCGGGACTCCAGCGTGTCGAGCAGTCCGGTGGCCCGCTCGGCGCGTTCGTCGACGGCCCGCGCGCCGGCCGGGTCGCCGAGCAGCGCCTGGATTCCTGGGACGCCGCGCAGCGCCGCGTCGATGTCGTGGAGGCCCCGAGCCGCGCCTTCAAGCTCGGCGAGGGCGCCATTCCAGTCGGCGATCGACGCCAACGCGGCGTCGAGCGTCTCGAGCAGCGGAGGGATGGCGGGCGCGGGGCGGGTGGCCCGACGACGGACCACGCCGATGATTCCGCACATCTGGCACCAGCCTACGAGGGGGGCGTCGGTGCACCGCAGGCACGCTGCACCGCCCCGACGAGCCGGTCGGCGATGAGCTCGGCCTGCTCGACACTCGGCGCCTCCACCATCACGCGCACGACGGGCTCGGTGCCCGACGGCCGGACGAGGATGCGCCCCTCAGTCCCGAGATCGCCCTCGATCGACGTCGCCTCCTCCCAGAAGGCGGACGCCGAGTCGAGCGCCTTGCGGTCGCGGACCGGCACGTTGCGCAGCACCTGCGGGAACCGCTGCATCACGCCGGCGAGCAGCGACAGCGAGTGGCCGGTCCCGACGACGACATCGAGGAGCATCACGCCCGTCAGCGCACCGTCGCCGGTCTGCTCGTGGTCCCGGAAGATGATGTGGCCCGACTGCTCGCCGCCGAGCGACAGGTCGCGCCGTTCGAGCTCGTCGATGACGAACCGGTCGCCGACCGGCACCTCGACGAAACCGAGGTCGTGCGATTCGAGGCAGCGTCGCAGCCCGAGGTTCGACATCACGGTTCCCACCACGGCGCGGTTTCGCAGGCGGTCGCGCTCCGCGAGGTCGAGCGCGCAAACCGCCATGATCATGTCGCCGTCGACGATCCCGCCGCGCTCGTCCACCGCGATCACGCGGTCGCCGTCGCCGTCGAACGCGAGCCCCGCCCGGGCACCTGACGCGATCACGGCCTCCTGGAGCTGGCTCGTGTCGGTCGAACCGCATCCCGCGTTGATGTTCGTGCCGTCCGGTACGGCGTTGATCACCTCGACCGCGGCGCCCAGCTCGCGGAAGATCCGCGGGACCGTGCGGAACGAGGCGCCGTTGCCGCAGTCGAGCAGCACCTGGAAGTCCTCGAGCGTCCGGCCCTCGAGCACGGAGACGACGTGGTTGACGTAGTCGGTGATCGGGTCGCGGATCGGCTGCGCCACGCCGACCTCCGATCCGCCTGGCCCGGGCTCGGGCGGGCTCACCGCCAGCTCGCGGACCTGCGCCTCGAGCTGCGCCTCCATCGCCTCGTTCATCTTCTTCCCGCCGGCGCTGAAGAGCTTCACGCCGTTGTCCTCGAACGGGTTGTGGCTCGCCGAGATCACCGCACCCGGCGACCCGCCGCGCGCCGCGACGTACGCCACGGTCGGGGATGGGACGACGCCGAGGAGCTCGACGTCGGCGCCCTCGGCGCAGATCCCCGTCACGAGCGCCGCCTCGATCATCGGGCCCGATCGGCGCGTGTCACGGCCGACGACGAAGGGCTTCTCCGTCCCGAGGGTGCGCGCTGCGGCGCGGCCCAAGGCCGTGACGAGCTCGGGCGTGAGCTCGCGGTTGGCGACGCCACGAACGCCGTCGGTGCCGAATCGGAGGGTCATCGCTCGCGGCGAGGCGCGGCGCGGCCTCGCACTACCGCTTCGAGTACTGGGGCGCCTTGCGCGCCTTCTTGAGCCCGTACTTGCGTCGTTCCTTCTCCCGCGCGTCACGCACGAGCAGACCCGCCTTCTTGAGCTGGGGCCGCAACTCGTCGTCAAGCGAGACGAGGGCGCGCGCGATGCCGAGCCGCAGGGCGCCGGCCTGGCCGCTGACCCCGCCGCCGCCGATCGTGGCGTCGACGTCGTAGACGTCCGCTGTCTGGGTGAGGCGCAGCGCCTCCGTGGCGCGCTGGACGTGGGTCTGCATCGTGAAGTACCGCTCGACCGGGCGGCCGTTGATCACGACCAGGCCGGATCCGGGGCGCAGCCGGACGCGGGCCACCGCCTCCTTGCGTCGACCGGTCGTCTGGATCAGGGGCTTCGGCATGGGTCCTTCGTTGGTTAGCGCCGGGTCGAGGCGACGGTACGGGGCTGAGGCTGCTGGGCGGCGTGCGGGTGGGTCGGGCCGGTGTACACGCGGAGGCGGCGCGCCATGCGTCGGCCCAGCGGTCCGCGGGGCAGCATCCCGCGGACGGCGCGCCGGACGACCTGGGTAGCGTCGCGCGCCAGGAGCGACTCGAGCGTCTCGCTGCGGATCGCGCCCGGGTAGCCCGAGTGGCGCCAGTAGCGCTTGTCCTGCGCCTTGCGGTCCCCGACGTCGAGTCGGTCGGCGTTCACGACGACGACGTGGTCGCCGACGTCGGCGTGCGGCGCCCAGATCGTCTTGTGCTTGCCGCGCAGCAGCGTCGCGGCCTCGGTCGCGACCTTGCCGAGAACGAGTCCGTCCGCGTCGATGACGTGCCAGGCGCGGTTGATGTCGGAGGCTTTGGGCTGGAAGGTGCGCACGGTGTCCCGGACTTCGTGGATGAGGGAGGTTCGACGGGCCACGAGCGGGTCCGTGAACGCGATCTGAAATCTTACCGACGGATCCCTCTACCGAGCAAAGAGTCTGGAGGAACCCATTAGCCTCGCAGGGTGACCGCGCCCACGTGGCTTGCTCCGGACCGTCGAGCGGTCGCGGAGGAGGCGATGGGCGTCCTGACGGACAGCGCCCTCGACCCGATCGTCGACATGGTGCTCGTCGCGGCGGACGGGACGTACGAGGCCCGCTCGCACGAGGGGTCGGTCCGGTTCCGGCGCGACGGCACCGGGTTCGAGGTCGTCCAGGTGGAGGGGAACGACCCGCTCGCCGACCGCTCGACCGATCGGCTGCACCCGCTGGCTGACGAGCGCGCGCACGCCCATCCGCGGCGGAGCGACAACGCGTATCCCCACGCGTTCGAGCAGGTCGCCCAGCTGTTCGATCATCCGGCGGCGCCCGACCTCTGCGTCATCCACGCGGCGGACCACAACTGGGAGGACCAGGGGGGTCACCGCGGCGAGCACGGCTCGATCGGGATCGTGCAGGCCCGGGCGCCACTGGTGCTCGCCGGCGCGGGCGTGCGCCACGACGGGCTGATCGACGACGACGCCCGCCTCGTCGACGTCGCGCCGACGATCCTGGCGCTGCTGGGCGTCGCGCCCGACGCCGACGGCCAGCACCTCCGCGGCCAGGACGGCGGCGTGCTCGAGCGCGTGCTCGACGGCGGCCACGCGGACCACGTCGTGGCTTTTCTCTTCGATGGCACGAACGCCAACGTCCTCTACGACATGGCGGCGCGCGGCGTGACGCCGAACGTGGCGCGGCTGCTCGAGTCGGGCACGGCCTACGGGCGAGGCGCGATGGCCGGGCTCCCGACCGTCACGCTCGCCAACCACACGTCGATCCTGACCGGGCGCCTGCCGGGCCATCACGGGGTGCTGCACAACGCCTGGTTCGACCGCCGCACCGGCGAGCAGGTGATCACGAACTCGTCGGCGACGTGGCCGTGGAGCATGGAGCACCTCTTCCCCGACGTCGAGTCGGTGCACACCGTCGTGCGGCGGGCGCGCCCGGCGGCGTTCAGCGCGTCGGTCGACGAGCCGTGCGACCTCGGCGCGTCGTGGTCGACGTTCGACGCGTTCCGCCGTGGGGAGCGGCCCGCGCCGGCCGCCAAGGAGAGCCTCCCGCACACGACGGAGCGCTTCGTGCGCCCGCACAAGGACTACCGGTGGTCGACGATCATCGACCACGCCGGCGTCGAGCAGGCGACGGGGATCCTGCGCGGCGAGTTCCGGGGCGAGTCCTTCCCCGTCCCGACCTTCCTCTTCTGCAACTTCACCCTGACGGACGCGGCGATGCACCTCGGCGGCCCGTACTCGGAGGTGGCGGCCGCTGCGGTGCGCGACACCGACGGCCGGATGGGCGACATCCTCGACGCCGTCGAGGGCGCCGGCCTGGCCGACCGGACGGCCTTCGTGCTCGTCGCCGATCACGGGATGGAGGAGAACGACCCGGCCGTCACCGGCGACTGGGACGTGAGCTTGCGCGCCGCCGGGCTCCGCTTCCGCGACGAGGGGTACGGCTTCCTCTACCTCGACGAAGACCCGGTGTCGTAGCCGACGTCCCAGAGGCACAGCCCGTGCGCGGGCGCGAGCCGGGGCGCCTGGACGCGGTTGCCGGAGCGCAGGACACCGAGCATGTCGCCCGGCCGGCGCCGGCCGGTGCCGACGTCCACGAGCGTGCCGACGATGGCGCGCACCATCTGCCAGCAGAACGCCTTGGCGCGGATCTCGTAGCGCAGCACGTCGTCGGCGGCGGGGTGCCAGCAGGAGTCGAGCACCCGGCGCACCGTCGTCGCCGAGCCCGCCCGACGGCAGAACGCGGCGAAGTCGTGCTCGCCGACGAACGGGTCCGCCGCCAGACGCAGCAGGGACAGGTCGAGCGGCTGGGGCACCCACCACGCGTAGCGGGCGAGGAACGGGTCGGGCTCGGGACGGTTGACGATCGTGTAGCGGTAGCGGCGCCACACCGCCGAGTGGCGGGCGTCGAAGTCGAGCGGGACGCGCTCGACCGCGCGGACCACGACCTCGGGGGCAAGCATGCCGTTCAGCGCGTCGTGGAGGGCCGCGTCGTCGTGCTCGGGGAGGTCGACCGTCACGACCTGCCCGTAGGCGTGGACGCCGGAGTCGGTTCGGCCGGCGCACACGAGGTGCAGCGCCTCGGCCGGCTGCCCGGTCGCCGCGACGAGCGCCTCGGTGAGCACGCCACCGACCGTGCGGACCTCCCGCTGGACGGCGAAGCCGTGGAAGTCGGTGCCGTCGTACGCGACGACGAGCATCAGTCGACCCCGGTCGGTCGGGGGGGACGACGCCGGCGAGCCGGCGTCGAAGAGCGTCACACCAGCTCGAGGCGCGCCATGGGCGCGTTGTCCCCGGGGCGGGGTCCGAGCTTGAGGATCCGCAGGTACCCGCCGGGGCGTCCCGCGTAGCGGGGCGCGATCTCGTCGAAGAGCTTCCTCGCGACGTCCTTGTCGTGCAGCTTGGCGACGACGAGCCGCCGGTCGTGCACCGTCCCGCGGCGCGCCTTGGTGATGAGGCGCTCGGCGTAGGGCCGCAGCGCCTTCGCCTTCGCCTCGGTGGTCACGATGGCCCCGGCCTCGAAGAGGTGCGCGGCGAGGTTGGCGAGCAGCAGCCGCTGGTGCGCCGGGTCTTTGCCGAGCCGGGGGCCCTTCGTGGGGGTGGGCACGCCCCTACTCCTTCACCCGCAGCGACAGGCCCCGCTCGTCGAGCTTCTGGAGGACCTCCTCGAGGGACTTCGAGCCGAAGTTCGTGATCGCGAGGAGGTCGTCCTCGCTCTTCTGCACCAGCTGGCCGATCGTGTCGACCCGGGCGCGCTTCAGGCAGTTCCGCGGGCGCTCGGACAGGTCGAGCTCCTCGATCGGCAGCTCGAGGTCGGGCGACGCGGCCGTGGCGGGCGACACCTCGCCGAGCTCGAGCCCCTGGGGCGCATCCGACAGGCTCGCCACCAGGCCGACGAGGCTGCGCAGCGTCTCCCCGGCCGACGCGAGCGCCTCGCGCGGCGTGATCGAGCCGTCGGTCTCGATCTCGATGGTCAGCTTGTCGTAGTTCGTCGCCTGCTCGACGCGGGTCGGCTCGATGGAGAACGCCACCCGCCGCACCGGCGAGAAGATGGCGTCCACCGGGATCACCCCGATCGTGGCCGTGCGCTGGTTGCGCTCGGCCGAGAGGTAGCCGCGGCCCTGCTCCACCGTGAGGTCGATGGCCAGGCGGCCCTTGGCGCTCACGCTCGCCAGGTGGAGCGCCGGGTTCAGCACCTCGACGTCCGCCGTGGTCTGGATGTCGGCCGCGGTCACGTCGTCGGGGCCCCGCTTGTCGAGGCGCAGCGTGACCGGCTCCGGGCTCGAGCAGCGCAGGACGAGGTCCTTGATGTTCAAGATGAGGTCGGTCACGTCCTCCTTGACCCCGGGGATCGTGTCGAACTCGTGGAGCGCTTCGTCGAAGCGCACTTGGGTGACCGCGGCACCCGGGATCGACGACAGGAGGGTGCGGCGCAGGCTGTTGCCTAGCGTGTGGCCGAAGCCGGGCTCGAGGGGCGAGATCACGAACGACTGCGAGTTGCCGTCGAGCTCCCCTGCCTCCACTTCGGGCCGTTGAATGATCAGCATGGTTCTTCCCGTTCGAGGCCGCGAGGGCCGAATGTCTTACTTCGAGTAGAGCTCGACGATGAGCTGCTCGCGCACCGGCACGTCGATCTGCTCACGCAGCGGCGCGCTGCGCACGGTGACCTCGAGCTTGTCCCCGTCCACGTCGAGCCACGCCGGGACCGAGCGGTCGAGCGTGTCGAGGTTGTGGCGGATCACGATGTTGCTCTTCGTCTTCGGGGCGATCGAGACGACGTCGTCCGGGCGGACCTGGTACGAGGGGATCGTCACCCGCTTGCCGTTCACCAGCACGTGACCGTGGCGGACGAACTGGCGGGCCTGGTTGCGGCTCGCGGCGAAGCTCGCCCGGAACACCACGTTGTCGATCCGCTGCTCCAGCATCCGCAGCAGGCTCTCGCCGGTGATGCCCGGCTGGCGCGACGCCTCCTGGTACAGGTTGCGGAACTGCTGCTCGAGCACGCCGTAGATGCGGCGCGCTTTCTGCTTCTCGCGCAGCTGGAGCAGGTACTCGCTGTCGCGGATGCGGCCCCGGCCGTGCTCCCCCGGCGGGTACGGCTTGCGCTCGACCGGGCACTTCATCGTGTCGCACTTCGCGCCCTTCAAGAAGAGCTTCATGCGCTCGCGACGGCAGAGCTTGCAGACGCTCTGGGTGTAGCGGGCCATCAGACCCTCCGCCGCTTCGGCGGGCGGCAGCCGTTGTGCGGGATCGGCGTGACGTCCTTGATGCCCACGACCTCGATGCCGGTGTTCTGGATCGTGCGGATCGCCGTCTCCCGCCCCGAGCCGGGCCCCTTCACGAGCACGTCGACCTTGCGGACGCCGTGCTCCATCGCCCGGCGGGCAACCGTCTCGGCCGCGAGCTGCGCGGCGAAGGGGGTGCTCTTGCGGGAGCCCTTGAAGCCGACGTTGCCCGCCGACGCCCACGCCAGCGCGTTGCCCTGCTGGTCGGTGATCGTGATGATCGTGTTGTTGAACGACGACTTGATGTGGGCGACGCCGTACGCGATGTTCTTGCGCTCCCGGCGCTTGGGACGCCGGCCGCCCGCGGCTGGCTTGGCCATTACTTCCTCGCCTTCTTCTTGCCGGCCACGGTCTTCTTCGGGCCCTTCCGGGTCCGGGCGTTCGTCCGGGTGCGCTGCCCGTGCACGGGGAGCCCGCGTCGGTGACGCAGCCCCTCGTAGCTGCCGATCTCGACCTTGCGCTTGATGTTCGCCGCGACCTCGCGGCGCAGGTCGCCCTCGACCTTGACGTTCCCATCGATGAACGAGCGGAGCTTGGCGACCTCGTCGTCGGTCAGGTCCCGCACCCGGGTGTCGGGTGAGAGGCCCGTCTGGTCGCAGACCAGCTGCGCGGTCGTGCGGCCGATCCCGAAGATGTAGGTCAGCGAGATCTCGAGCCGCTTCTCGCGCGGGATGTCCACACCGGAGATTCGTGCCATCTCAGCCCTGCCGCTGCTTGTGACGCGGGTTCTCGCAGATGACCCGCACCACGCCGTGGCGGCGGATCAGCTTGCACTTCTCGCACATCTTCTTGACCGACGGTCGGACCTTCATCGAGCCTCTTACTTGTACCGGTAGGTGATGCGACCACGACCCAGGTCGTAGGGCGTGAGCTCGACCTGGACGCGGTCCCCCGGCAGGATGCGGATGTAGTGCATCCGCATCTTCCCGGAGATGTGGGCGAGCACGCGGTGGCCGTTCTCGAGCTCGACACGAAACATGGCGTTGGGCAGCGGCTCGACGACCGTGCCTTCGACCAGGATCGTGTCGTCCTTGGGCTTGGCCAGGACCTCCACCACCTCGTGCTCTCGGGTTGCGAGCGCGCGAGAACAGCGAGGACTCGCGCAGAGCCCGTCCAGGCTACCGGATCACTGGAACCCCCGAGAAATCGGCTCGGGTCGGCGCGGCGCCGCTCGCCCAGCCGGGCGCGGCGCGGGGCTCACCAGGGGACGGTGAGGACCTCGGGCCCGTGGTCGGTGACGGCGATCGTGTGCTCGAAGTGGGCGGAGCGGCGCCCGTCCCGGGTCACGACCGCCCAGCCGTCGTCGAGCACCTCGGTCTCGGGCCCACCGGCGTTCACCATCGGCTCGACGGCGAGCACGAGGCCCTCCTTCAGCTTCAGCCCTCGGCCGGCGGGCCCGTAGTTGGGCACCTGGGGCTCCTCGTGCATCGCCGTGCCGATGCCGTGGCCGACGTACTCGCGGACGACGGTGAACCCGGCGTCGGTGGCGACGTCCTCGACCGCCGCGCCGACGTCGCCGAGGCGGTGGCCCTCGACGACCTGGTCGATCGCGGCCTCGAGCGAGGCGCGCGTCACCTCGATCAGGCGCTTCGATTCGTCGTCGACCTCGCCGATGGGCACCGTGATGGCCGCGTCGGCGTGCCAGCCCTCGATGATGGCGCCGCAGTCGATCGAGAGGATGTCGCCCTCCTCGAGGACGACGTCCTCGCTCGGGATGCCGTGGACGATCACGTTGTTCGGCGAGGTGCACACGACCGCCGGGAACCCGTGGTAGTTGAGGAAGTTGGAGCGGGCGCCCCGCCGGTCGATCACCTCGCGGGCGACGGCGTCGACGTCGGCCGTCGTGGCACCGGGCTTGGCCGCGCGGGTGCACTCCTCGTGCATCTCGGCGACGACCTTGCCGGCGCGCCGCATGAGCGCGATCTGCTCGGGCGACTTCCGGGTGATCACAGCGCCGCCGTGCGGGGGTTGAAGCGCGACTCCACGAGCTCGACGAGGTGCTTGAAGACCTCCTCGGTCTCCGCGCCCCCGTCGACGTGCGCCAGGATGCCGGCGCGCCGGTAGTACTGGATGACGGGCAGCGTCTCCATCTCGTAGAGCTCGAGGCGGCGCATCACGGCGTCGGCCGTGTCGTCGTCGCGCTGCTCCACCGAGCCGCCGCACACGTCGCACGTCCAGTCGTGCTCGGGCGGGTTGTCGACGTGGTACAGCGCGCCGCACTGCGTGCACACGCGACGGCCCGCGATGCGGTGCAGCACCACCTCGGTGGGGACGTCGAGGTCGACGGCGAGGTCGAGTCGCTCCTCGCCGAGCGTCTCGTCGAGACGCTGGGCCTGATGGCGGTTCCGCGGGTAGCCGTCGAGCACGAAGCCCTGCGCGATGCGGTTGTCGACGTGCAGCTGCTCGTCGACCACCCCGTCGACGAGCTCGTCGGGCACGAGCGAGCCCTGGTCCATGTAGGACTTGGCCTCGAGCCCGAGCGGCGTGCCCGCCGCGGCCGCGTCGCGGAGGAAGTCGCCGGTCGCGAGGTGGTGGATGCCGTAGTGCTCGGCCAGCCGGCTCGCCTGGGTGCCCTTGCCTGCGCCCTGCTTGCCGAGCAGCACGAGTCGTGGTCCTCGGGTCATGTGCTTTTAGGTCAGGAAGCCTTCGTAGTTCCGCATCATCAGTTGGCTGTCGATCTGCTGTATCGTCTCGAGGGCGACACCCACCGTGATCAGGATCGCGACGCCGCCGAACGGGAACTGGCTGATGTTCCACAGCGCGAACACGAGCAGCGGCAGGATCGAGATCGCCGCCAGGAACAGCGACCCGGGCAGCGTGATGCGGTTCAGCACCTTCGCGAGGTACCGCTCGGTCGGGGGCCCCGGGCGGATCCCGGGGATGAAGCCGCCCTGCTTGCGGATGATGTCCGCCTGCTGCGCCGGGTTGAACGCGATCGC
>JBPYDT010000079.1:0-2718 GCA_051986275.1 Acidimicrobiia bacterium
TCGTGCGCCAGCTGGTCGGGCTCGGCGCTCGTCGTCCCGCGTTGCCAACCGACCACGGTGACGCGGCCCTCGTCCGTGACGACATGGTCCCCGTCGAGGCATCCGTGGGCGATGCGGGCCGCGTGCAGCCGTCCGATCTGGCTCCAGCACTCGTCGAGGAGCTCGTCGGTCACGGAGGACGCGGCGAGAGCGCCGAGCGGGCCGCCGCGCGGGACCGCCTCGACGAGCACGGCGACCGGGCCGATCGGTGCGGCGGCCGCGACGACGTCGGGTACGGCGACGTCCGCCTGGCGTGCCGCGAGCATCACGAAGGCTTCGTGCTCGACTTGCTGGCGACGGGTCGGCAGGAGTGCAGGGGGCGCGTCGCGGAATGCGAGATAGCGCGACAGCCGGGCGAGGAACTGCGCATCCGCCTCGTCGCGACCGATGGCGATCACGCGCAACTCGGTCTCGCCGTTCGCCAGGAAGATCGCCCGCCCGACCGGCTGGTCGGGCGCCAGGTGGACGTCGGACGCCCGGACGTGCAGCGCGGCGAGCGCCTCGCTCACCTGCCGCGCCGTCGGGCGCCCGACCGGCGTGCCGAACGCGAGGTGCACGGCGGCCGCGACGGCCCAGCCGAGCACCAGCGCGCCGACGAGGTCGTTGGGCAGTCCTCGGCCGAGATACATCGCCGTGAGGGCCAGCAACAGGACGAGCGCCTGTCCGACGCGCCGGACGGGGCGGGTCAGGTACGGGCCGGCGACGGCGATGGCGGCCACCGCCACGGCGACCCGGACCAGCGGGAATCGCGGGGTGGCGCCGCCGTTGAACGCGAGGGAGAACGCGTGGCCGAGGTCGGTCTGGTGCACCAGGTAGGCGAACGTCCGGCCGAGCACCCACGTGGCGGCCCCAGCGACCAGGACGTCCCGCGCGAGGCGCCAGCGATGGAGGAGCACGAGCGCGGCGACGAGAATCAGCAGCGCCCAGAGCGAGACGACGGTGTACGCCCAACGCAGCACGTCGACCGCGCCGTCCGGCAGCGTGTGGAAGAAGTTGGCGACGGCGCGCTCGGTCCGGGTCGGGTCGTCGGCGTGCAGCGCGAGGAGCCCGAGGAGGGCGGCCCCGACGACCACGCGCACCGCGTCCGTCAGTCGACGGTGGGGTGGGCTCTCGGGGCGATCCTGGACGAGCCAGCGTCGCAGCGCCTCGACCGCGGCAGTCACGCCGACCCGATCAGACGTACCCGTTCTTCCGGAGCCAACGCAGGGTGAAGAACCCGACGATCGGCGGGAGCGCGAAGCTCACGCCCCGGTACACGAGCACACCTGCCAGCGCGGGCGCGGCCGGCACACCGAAGCCGGTGAGGGCGCCGGTCAGGGCCGCTTCCTGAACCCCGACACCGCCGGGCACGGGGGCGAGGCTGGCGAGGAAGCCCGCTCCGAGCTGGGTCACGAGCAGCTGGGCGTACGAGAGGTGCTGCCCGAAGGCGAGCAGGCAGAGACCGAGGACTGCCGCGCCGACGAGGTTCCCGGCGAGGGCACCGCCGAAGAGCTGCAGCGCCTTTTTCGGCGTCCGCAGGACGGTCCGTACGTCGTTCGCGGCGCGCCGGACCTGGGGCATGACCTTGCCGCGCAACTTCGGGAACAGGACGAGGGCGCCGATCAGCGCAGCCACGAGGGCGAGGACCACGAGCCCGAGGTTCTCGGCGTGTCCGCCACCGAAGTTGAGCTGCGAGGACGTGAGCGCGGCCGCACCGAAGAGCACGAGGAGCTGCATGACGTAGCCGACCGTGCCGCTCAGGGCGAGCGCGGTCCCCGACGAGGCCGGCGGGATGCCCTGCTTGCGCAGGTAGTCGTACTGCAGCGCCGTCCCACCGATCCCGTTCGGCGTGACGAGGTTCAAGAGACTGGCCGAGACCCACATCAGCACTGTTGGGATGAACGGGATGTCGGCGTTCACGCACCCGATGAGGGCCGTCGAGAACGACATCATCGTGAGCGGGTACACGAGGAGCGCGGCGACGACCCAGCCCCAGGCGGCGTTCTCGAACTCGGACTTCACGGAGTTGAAGTCGATTCCCGCCAGGCCCGAGATCAACAAGCCGGCCGCGAGCAGCACGCTCGCCGTGAAGGCGACGCTCCCCCACGACAGCCGCCGGATCTTCGTCGGCGCCACCTCCTCGGCGCCCGTGGCCGCGACGACCTGGGTCGTGAGCGACTTGAGACGCCGCCCGAGGTGCTTTTCGCTCCGGACCAGGGACGACGGCAGTGCGGCGGGCTGCACCAGCGGGAGCGACGCGGCGACCCGATCCCGGCCGAGCCCGTCGACCGCCGCGGCGACCGCTCGCTCGTCGCCGGCTCGCAAGGCCGAGGCGACGAGCACGGCGGCGACGTCCCGGTCGAACCCCCGTGCCTGGGCGGTCGCGTCGGCCCAGCTGTAGTCGGTGAACGTCACCGCGTCGTCGTCGACCACGATGCGCTGGGGATCGAGGCGGCCGTGTGTGACGCCGGCCGCGTGCAAGCGATCGACTTGGTCCCAGAGACGCGCCAGGAGCGCGTCGGTGATCTGCCCGTCCGGGAGGTGCTGGAGGGGCTGGCCGTGCGTGTCGGTCGTCACGAGCACCGCGGAGTCGCGGCCGCCGACCCCGGTGCGGACGACACGCGCGACGCGAACATCTGCGCGCTCGGCGAGCAGCATCGTGTACGCGATGTGCTCGACCTGCTGGAGTCGGCTCCCGAA
>JBPYDT010000080.1:0-6312 GCA_051986275.1 Acidimicrobiia bacterium
GATCTGGTTGAAGGCCGCCAGCCGGCTGGCGAGCCAGCGCAGCGGGAGGATGCGCAGGATCGCGGGCAGGAACCGCAGCTGGTCGAGGAGGCTGAGGCGCCACCTCTCGGGCGGGAGCCAGATGGCGGCCGAGCCCAGGCCCTCGGTCGTGTAGACGTCGCCGGCGCGCGCGTAGGGCCCGTCGAGGACGACCCGACGGAAGAAGACCTCGCAGCGGGCGGTCCGCCGTTCGTCGTCGGGAAAGAACCACCTCATCACCGGGTCGTCGTCGAACGCGCGGCTCAGCATCGCGGCGAGCGCGTCGCGGTCCGACGGCGACGCGCGTCGCACCTCCACGGCCATCGCGCACGATCGTAGGCAGCCGACTCCGCGACGCCGGCACGGTGGCGAACGCGCCGCTGTACCCTCGCGGTCTGGCCGTGTCGGGGGTGACGATGGCCTACAGCTCCGGGCGAATCGTGCACGACGCAGACGCGCATCTCATGGAGACCCCGACGTGGCTGCGCGACCACGCCGACCCGGCGCTGCGGGAACACATCCCGCCGCTGCGCTACCCGGGCGGCAACGAGCTGCGCCAGACGGGCGACCCCGCCGAGCAGCAGCGCGACCTCGACACGGCGTTCCAACAGCTCGCGGCGCGCCACGCGTCGCCTGAGTACCGGGCCGACGAGGCGGCCGAGATCATGGCCCGCAAGAACTTCGCCGCGACGGGCTCGTTCATCGCCGAGGACCGGTCCCGCGCCCTCGACCTGCTCGGGTTCTCGAGCCAGCTGCTGTTCAACACGTTCCACAACCGGCGGCTGCGCGACTGGGAGCACGGCGACGACCTCGACCTGGCGTACGGCGTGGCGCGGGCCCACAACCGCGGGATGGTCGAGTTCTGCTCGGTCGACCCGCGGCTGCTGCCCACGTGCTACGTGCCCCTCGCCGACTTCGAGCGGGCCGCAGCGATGGCCGACGAATCGATCGAGATGGGCGCGGCGGCGCTGCTCGTCGCGTCCGGCTGCCCCCGCCGTCACTCACCCACCCACGTCGCGCTCGACCCGGTGTGGGCGGCGGCGCAGGCGGCCGGCCTCCCCGTCGTCTTCCACGTCGGCGGCACGGGCGACCTGATCGACGCGGCCTACTTCCAGAACGGGCGCCCGATCCCGCCCGACTTCCACGGCGGCGAGGAGAACTTCCGCTCGGTCGACTACATGGGCATCCCGCACCCGCCCGAGCAGACGCTGGCCACCATGATCTTCGACGGCGTGTTCGACCGGTTCCCCGACCTGCGCGTCGGCGTGATCGAGCAGGGCGCGATCTGGGTGCCGTCGTGGCTGCGGCAGCTCGAGGCGGCGTTCGAGGCGTTCGCGCGCCACGAGGAGCGCCTGCGCGCCCTGCGCCTGCGCCCCACCGAGTACGTCCGGCGACAGGTGCGCGTCACCCCGTACCCGACGGAGGACGTCGGCTGGATCATCGCCAACAGCGGCCCGGAGATCTGCCTCTTCTCGTCGGACTTCCCGCACGTCGAGGGCGGCCGCAAGCCGCTCGAGCGCTTCGAGGCGTCGCTCGGTGACGCCGACGAGACGATCCGGCGCCGCTTCTACTGCGACAACTTCCTCGACCTCATGGGCCGCGCCGGGGAGGCGCTCGCGGCCTGACCGGCGAGCGCCGCGAGGCTGCGCCGGTACGGCGGCCGCGCCACGCCGCGCTCCGTGACGATCGCCGTCACGAGGCGGGCCGGCGTCACGTCGAACGCGCGGTTGAGCGCCGGCGTGCCGCGCGGTGCGGTGCGGACGCCACCCACCCGGGTCACCTCGTCGGGTGTGCGCTCCTCGACCGGGATGTCGTCGCCGGTCGCGGTGGCGAGGTCGATCGTCGCGATCGGCGCCGCGACGATCATCGGCACCCGGTGGTGCCGGGCGAGGACGGCGAGCGAGTACGTCCCGACCTTGTTCGCCACGTCGCCGTTGGCGGCGACTCGGTCGGCGCCCACGAGGACCAGGTCCACCTCACCGCCCGCCATGAGCGACCCGGCCATCGCGTCGGCGACGAGCGTGTGCGCGATGCCGAGACGCCCGAGCTCCCACGCCGTCAGCCGCGCCCCTTGGAGCACCGGGCGGGTCTCGTCGACCCACACGGTGGGCGCGCGGCCCGCCTCCGCGGCCGCACGCACCACGCCGAGCGCCGTGCCGTAGCCGACGCACGCCAGCGCGCCGGCGTTGCAGTGCGTGAGGACGCGCGCGCCCTGGGGGACGAGCGGCAGGCCGTGCTGACCGAGCGCCCGGTTGGCGGCGACGTCGTCGGCGGCGATCGCCTCGGCCCGGGCGAGCGCGGCGTCGGCCCCGCCGGTCTCGGCCGCGGCACGCGCCTGGTCGACGCCCCACGCCAGGTTGACGGCAGTGGGCCGCGCCCCTTTCAGTCGCGCCGCGGCACGCCGCACCGCGGCCGGGCGAGGATCGGCGAACGCCGCGAGGGCGACGCCGTAGGCGCCGGTCGCGCCGAGCGCCGGGGCCCCACGCACGACGAGGCCACGTATGGCATCGACCACCTCGGTGACCGAGCCGCACGTGACGTAGCGGATCCGCTCGGGCAGCGCGCGCTGGTCGAGGAGGCGCAGCTCGCCCCGCCGCCACGCCACCGTCGCCGGGATCGCGTCGTCGGACGCGGTCATGCCCGCGTCAGCGGAGGCATGCCTCGACTCGGCGCCAGGCTTCGGCGGCCCACGCGTCGTCATCGGCGCCCGACGGTGCGGCCGCGGCGAGGTCGGCTTCGAGGACGCGCAGCTGCGCCGCCTGGTCCGTTTTGACCTGTTGGAAGCGCGCCCAGCGCGGCGGGTCACCCACGTCACGACCGACGGCGAGCGGCACAAAGATCGATGCGCACGGTGCGCCGAGGCAGACGTGCGCCAGCGGGCGACCGTTCCCGAACGGGCCGGGCAGCTCGGCGACGATGCCGGCGGTCGTCACCGAGAAGTCGGCCACGTGCATGCAGACGCTCCAGCCACCGTCGCCCCGGTGGTCACGGAGGTGTCGTTCGAGGTGCGCCACGCTCACCGGCTCGCGACCGAGACAGGCCTGACTGGCCTGCCAGCGCGGGTCCACGACCAGGCTGGTGTCCATCGTGGGGTCGCGGTGCTCGGCGTCGAAGGCCGGGATCGAGGTCCGATTGGAGATGGCACGGGCGCGGGCGACGCGCTCGGTCGCCGATTTCCTCCCCGACGTTTCGACCACCCACGCCTCACCGGCGTCGGCGACGAGGAACGACGACCAGTAGGGGTCGTCGACGCCCTCGTGGCCGCTTCCGCCCTGCCCGTACTGGTCGAGCAGGGTCTGGATCACCTCCACCGCGGCGGGCGCGTCGGTCGCGCGCTCGAGCGCCAGCCGCACCAGGTCCATCCCGGTGAGCGCGGGCGCCGCGTCGTGCGGGTCGAGCGTCGTGAAGATCGCCGCGTTGCCGACCGCGACCCCTGCCTCGTTCACCCCGTGCTCGAGGCCCCACATCCACGCCGGGCGCGACCCCAGCACCCCGACGGTCCAGCCCGGCGCGGCGTCGACCGCGGTATAGGTCGCAGCGACCCGCCCCTCGTCGCGGCGGGGCGCCAGCCACTCGAGCTCCTGCGCCTCGTCCGGCGGACGGTCGGAATTCTTGGCGAACAGTGTGCGGCCCGAATCCGTCGCCGGCCCCAGCGCGACGAGGAGGTCACACACGCCGCTCAAGGTAACCCGACGCCACGCCCCGGCGAACGGGACCGCGTAGCGTCACGGCGCGTGGACGCCGACGTCGTCGTGGTGGGCGCCGGGCTGGCGGGCCTCACCGCGGCCCGCGAGCTCGCGGCCGCGGGACGCGGCGTCGTCGTCCTCGAGGCGCGCGACCGCGTCGGCGGCCGCGTGCTCAACGCAGAGACGTGTGACGGCGTGGTGGTCGAGCTGGGCGGCCAGTGGCTCGGCCCGACCCAGGATCGCGCCCTCGCGCTCGCCGACGAGCTCGGCGCGGCGCTGTTCCCGACCTACAACGAGGGGCACAACCTCGTCTCCTATCGCGGGAAGCACCGTCGCTACACCGGCGCGATCCCGAGGCTGCCGCCACGGGTGCTGTCGTCGATCGGCCTGGCGCAGCTGCGCCTCGACCGAATGGCACGGCGGGTGCCGCTGGACGAGCCGTGGGCGGCGGCGCAGGCCGACGAGTGGGACGGCGAGACCGTCGAGTCGTGGCTGCGTCGTCACGTCGGCGCCCGCGGCGCGCGCGAGATGCTGCGCCTCGCCGTGCGCGCCGTCTTCGCGACCGAAGCCGCCGACCTGTTCCTCCTCCACTTCCTCTTCTACAGCCACTCGGGCGGGTTCCTCGACCGGCTCCTGAACGTCGCCGACGGCGCGCAGGAATCACGCGTCGTGGGCGGGTCCCAGGTCCTCGCCACCGGCCTCGCGGCCCAGCTCGGCGCCGCGGTCCACCTGTCGTGCCCCGTCCGGCGGATCGTCCAGGACGGCGACCGCGTCGCGGTGCACGCCGACGGGCTGAGCGTGGACGCCGGTGCCGCGGTCGTCGCGATCCCGCCGACGCTCGCCGGCCGCATCGACTATGAACCGGCGCTCCCGCCGTGGCGGGACCAGCTGACCCAGCGACTCCCGATGGGCTCTGTGATCAAGTCGATGGCGGTGTACGACGAGGCGTTCTGGCGCCATGACGGGCTCACCGGCCAGGTCACCAGCGATGTCGGCCCCGTTCAGCTCACGTTCGACAACTCGCCGCCGGGCGGGACACCGGGGGTACTGCTCAGCTTCGTCGAGGGCATCCACGCCCGGGAGCTGTCGCGGCGCACGCCCGAGGAACGCCGCGCCGAGACCGTGGACTGCCTCGCCGAGCACTTCGGCCCGCGCGCCGCGGCGCCTTCGGAGTACCTCGAGCTGGACTGGTCGGCCGAGCGCTGGAGTGGCGGGTGCTACGGCGCGCACCTCCCGCCGGGCGCGCTCACCCAGTTCGGCCCGGCGCTGCGCGCGCCGTGCGGCCGGATCCACTGGGCGGGCACCGAGACCGCCTCGGTGTGGGCCGGCTACATGGACGGCGCGATCCGCTCGGGCGAGGCTGTCGCCCGCGCGCTCGGCGCGCCCGCGGCGGGCTGAGCCGCGACGCCTCCCGTCGCCCCGTGACGAGGTGATCGCGCTGCGACGACCCCGCCACTGGAAGCGCTGGCTGGTCGTCGGCGGTGCCGCGCTGCCCTTCCTCGTCGTCGGTCGCCCGTTCGTTACTTCCACTTCTCGGACGACAGGATCCCCAACCCGACCTTCGGACCGGCCAGCACGGGCGACAGCGGGCTGATCGAGTTCCTCCTCGACTACGCCCCGGGCCTGATCAACCCGCGGTCGGGATCCCGAACGGGAACGTGATCCGCAGCACGAAGAGGTTGCGCGCGCCCTGCGGGTAGCCGATCTGCCCGTGGATCCACGCCGCGACCGACATCCACGTCTGGCCGGACGTGTCGGTGAAGAACTCGGGGCCGCCCGGTCCCTCGACGTCTGTGCTCGACGACAGCCAGGGTCCCGGCGCTTTCTCGCAAGGACCGAGCGGGCTCGAGCAGACGGCGTACCCGACCGCGTAGCTCGCGCTCGGCCACTGGTTCCCCGAGTAGAAGAGGTAGAGGTGGCCGGCGCCGGCGACGAGGCTGGGCCCCTCCACGATGCCGCCCTCCCAGGGCTGGTCGGCCTGGATCAGCGCCGCCGGCGACCCGGCCAGCGACCGCCCGTCGGCGGACAGCGCCTGGCCCATGATCGTCGCCGCGTCCTGCTTCCAGACGAGGAAGGCCTGGCCGCTCGCGTCTGCGTAGGCGGACGGGTCGATCGCCCCACCGGGCGGGCAAATGAGGGGGCCGCTGCTCGCGTCGACGAATGGGCCAGCGGGGTCGGTCGCGACCGCGGTCGAGATGCACTGCTGGCCAGCGGCGACGTCGCGCGTCGTGTAGTAGAGGACATAGGTCGACCCGACCGGCAGCACCGACGGCGCCCACACCCAGCCGGGCGTCGACCATGCGGGAAGCTGCGGCAGGGCTTCGTGGCGCGTGCCCGAGCCGAACAGCCCAGGCGTCGCGAGCACCGGGACGTTGAAGCCGTCCGTGTTCGTCGAGTAGGCGTAATACGTCGACCCGACTCGGAGCACCGACGGGTCGGGGAAGTCGTTGCAGAACGCGGCGGAGGTCGGGCCCCGCACGAACTCGTGCAGAGAGCGCACGATGCCCGGCTGCGCGATCGGCGGGGGCGACGCCGACGGCACGACCACCCGGCCCGCGGACTCGAAGTGGACGTTGTCGCACGCCGTCGTCTGCACGCCCTCCACCAG
>JBPYDT010000081.1:0-5969 GCA_051986275.1 Acidimicrobiia bacterium
TGAAGACGCCCGAGCTCGTGATCGTGCGGGACGAGCTTCCGCACACCGCGACGGGCAAGGTGCTGCGCCGCGCCGTGCGGACCGAGCTGAGCGGCGCCTGACCCACCGGGTCGCCGAGCCGCGGCCCTCGTGGGATCTCAGGCCGCGGGATCGGGCGACCAGTCGGGTGTCGGGACGACCATCGTGGGCATGTCGGGCGGCGGCCCGAGCGCCACGGCGATCTTCGAGAACCCGAGGAACAGGGCGACGCCGGCGGTCAGCTCGACGAGCTGGGCCGCGCTGAAGTGCTCGAGCAGCTCCCGATGCTGCGCGTCGGTGACGCCGTGCGGGTCCGTGAGGATCGCGTCGACGTAGCGGAGCACCGCCTTCTCACGCGCCGTCAGGGCCGTGTCCTCGTACCCGTCGGCGATCAGCGCGACCCGGTCCTCGGTCAGTCCTTCATCCTTCGCGACCGCGAAGCGGATGTTGCGTCAATAGCCGCAGTCGGTGATGCGGGCGTTGCGCAGCCGGGCCAGCTCCTTCGCCGTGTGGTCGACGATGCCGTGACTCCACAGGAGCCCGTAGAGGCGATCGAAGGCCGCCAGCGCGTCGGGCTGGGTGCCGAGGACGTTGCCCTGGATCGGGTGGCGCGCGGTCACGCGAGGGCTCCGTCGGGCGTGGGCGCGGGCACGAGGGTCGGCGCCGTCGGGCCGTCGACGGCGAGCGCGCTGCGGAAGCGGGAGAACCCGTCGAAGAGCGCGAGCGCCTCGCAGAGGGCCGTGAGGCCCGCGAGCTCGAAGTGGTCGATGACGGCGTCACGCAGCTCGTCGTCGACGCCGTGCGGGTCGAGGACGAACTGCTCGGCGAACGCGAGCGCGGCGCGCTGGGCGTCGCTGAACCTCGGGTCGTCCGGCCAGCGGGGCAACGCCGCGATCTGTGATTCCGTGAGCCCGGCGTCTCGGGCGGGTGCGTACCGGACCTGCTGCTCGGTGGCGCACCCGAGGAGCTGCGCGACCCGCAGCCGGCACAGCTCGAGCACGATCGGGTCCAGCAGCTGATCGGTCCAAAAGAGGGCGTAGAACGCGCGGAACGCGTCGTACAGGTCGGGTCGCAGCCCGAAGACCCGGTCGAGGCCGGTGTCGCCGTCCGCGAGCTCGGGCAACCAGGTCATCACAGCCCCAGGAAGCTGCCGCCGTCGCACACGACAGTCTGTCCGGTGATGTAGCCGCCGTCGTCGCCGGCGAGGAACGCTGCGACGGCGCCGACGTCGTGCTCGGCGTCGCCGACCCGCCCGAGCGCGGTGCGGGCCTCGAGGCGCTCGCGCAGCACCGGGTTGGCCGCGAACGCCGTCGTGAGCGCCGGCGTCTCGGCGACCGGCGCGACGCAGTTCACGGTCACGCCGTGGTGACCCCATTCGCGGGCGAGGCTCTTGGCGAGGGCCCGCTGGGCCGCCTTCACCGGTGAGTAGACGGGGAGGTTCACGCTGCCCTCGACGCCGGCGGGTGAGGTGATGAGCAGCAGGCGTCCCCGGGTGCCGGCGGCGCGCAGATGGTCGGCGGCGAAGCGGGCGCAGTAGTAGGAGCCCCAGACCGCGGTGCGCGAGTTCGTGGCCCACAGCGCGTCGTCGACGTCCTCGAGTCGGTGAGACCGCCCTCCGTGGAAGGCGTTGTGCACCATGATCTCGAGCCCGCCGTAGCGCTCGACGGTCTCGGCGACGCACCGCGCGACGTCCTCGCCCCGGGTCACGTCGGTCACGATGCAGCGGGCCTCGCCTCCCCGGTCTCGGATCGCGGCGGCGGCCGGCTCCCCGGTCTCGGCCCGCCGCGCCGCGAGGACGACGTTCGCGCCGCGCACGGCGAGCGCGGTCGCGATTCCTTGCCCCACGCCCTGCCCAGCGCCGGTGACAACGGCGGTGCGGCCCGCGAGGGGGGCGGTCACGGCGCCATCCAGACGCCGCCGTCGGCCCCGACGGTCGCGCCGGTCACGAAGTGCGCGTCGTCGCCGGACAGGAACACCGCGACGGGCCCGAGGTCGCGCTCGACGTCCCCCGGTCCGCCCAGCGCCGCGGGGGCGAGGGACACGTCGACGCTACGGACCCCGATGGGGACCTGCTCCGGCGCCGGGGCGAGGCAGTTGACCCGGATCCCGTCGGCGCCCCACTGACGGGCCGCCGACTTGGCGAGCAGCCGCTGGCCCTCGAGCGCCGCGGCGTACGGCGCGAGGCCGGGCGCACCGGACATCGCGACGGTGGGCGTCACGAGGAGGACGTGCCCGTCTCGCCCGCGCATCTGGGCGAAGGACGCCTGCAGCACGGCCAGCGCGGCGCGCATCGTGCCCTCCCAGACCGCCTCGAACCGGTCGTCGTCGACGGCCTCGAACGGCACGGGCTCGTACGCGACCGGGGTCATCGCGGCGTGCACGACGACCCGCACCGGGTCACCGAGCTCATCGGCGACCGTGGCGAACGCCGCGGTCACCTCCTCCCCGTCGCTCAGGACCGCGTCGACCGCCGTCGCGCGGGCGCCGCGCGCCGCGAGCTCGGCGGTCACCGGGGCGAGCGCGCGGACGGCGCCGACGAGCCCGACAGCCGCGCCGGCCGCGCCCACGGCGACCGCGAGGCCGCGCCCGAGGGGCTGGTCGGCGCCGGTGACGACGGCGACCCGACCGGCGAGGGCGGGCATCGGCGGACCGTACCATCGCTGCGTGGACGCCGATCGGGCTGGGCGCGCGCTCGCCGCGCGGTGGTGCGACGCCGTCGCGCGCGGGGACGTCGAAGCCTGGGCCCGCTGCTGGCGGGGTGACGGCGAGTGGCATCTCGCGGGCGAACCACCGGTCGTCGGGGTCGACGCGCTGACCACGGTGTTCGCGACCCGTCGGGCGGAGTTCGAGCTGTGCGTGCCGGAGCTGCTGTTCGGCTGGGTCGACGGTGACGGCGACGCGGCGGTGGCGCGCTGGTACGTGCGGGAGGTGCAACGGAGCCGCACCGGCAGCGGGCGAGAGCTCGTCGGCTTCTACGACGACCGCATCGTGCGAGACCGCGGCGAGTGGCGCTTCGCGCGCCGTCGCTTCTGGCTGCTCTACCGCGGCCCGCGCTCGGTGGCCGGGGAGGTGCTCACCCCGCCGTCACCGGCATCGCCTTGATGCTGTTGAGGAAGTTCGAGCGCAGTCGCTGGATCGGCCCGTCGGCGCGGAGGCCGGGGAACCGCTCGAGGAGCGCGCCGAGCACCAGGCGGGACTCGAGGCGCGCCAGGCCCGCGCCGAGGCAGAAGTGCGGGCCGCCGGCCCCGAACGCCACGTGCTCGTTCGGGCTGCGCGTGACGTCGAAGCGATCGGGGTCGACGAAGGCGACCGCGTCGCGGTTCGCCGACACGTACCAGACGGCCACCTTGTCGCCCGCCCGAATCGACTGGTCGGCGAGCGTCGCGTCCTCGCGCGCGGTGCGCCGGAAGTGCAGCACGGGGGTCACCCAGCGCAGCATCTCCTCGACCGCGCCGGGGAGGAGCGTCGGGTCGGCTTGCAGCCGGGCCCGCTCGTCCGGATGGTCGAACAGGGCCAGCGTCCCGCCGGTGATCAGGTTCCGCGTCGTCTCGCTGCCGGCGTTCATCAGCAGCATGAAGAAGAGGTCGACGTCGAACGCGCTGAGCCGCTCGCCGTCGACCTCGGCGGCGAGCAGCACGCTGAGCAGGTCGCTGCCGTCACCCACGGCCCGCTCCGCCGCCAGGCGATCGGCGTAGGCGAACATCTCGGCCATCGCGGCGCGGGCGTCGGCGGTGGTGCCGCCGAGCTCGGGGTCGTCGAGGCTCATCATCTGCTCGGTCCACGCGAACACCTGGTGCCGCTCCTCGTCGGGGACCCCGACGAGCTCGGCGATCACCTGCAGCGGGAGCTCGACCGCGACGTCCTTCACGAGGTCGAAGCGCCCCATCTCCGCCGCCCGGTCGAGGATGCGGTCGATAATCCTCGTGACCCGCGGCTCGAGCGTGGCGACCTGGCGGGGCGTGAACCCCCGGTTCACGAGCTTGCGGAGCTGGGTGTGCCGGGGCGGGTCCTGGTTCAGCATCAACTCGCCGGCGCCGCCGTCCCCATCGTCGGGGTCCGGGATCATCGTGTTGGGATGCGACCCGTACTGCAGCGGGTGCCGGGACACCTCGATGACGTGCTCGTAGTCGAAGACGCCCCAGTAGCCGGGCCCGTCCGGCTCGGGCAGGAAGCAGACCGGCGACTCGGCGCGCAGCCGGCGGAACAGGTCGTGTGGTGGCCCGTCCGCGAAGAGGTCGAGGTCGAAGAGGTCGACGGTGGCGGTGGTCACACCGAGGCGCGGGGTCGGACGGCGCACGCCTGGTCGAGGTCGAGCACCATCGTCAGCCGTCCGAAGGCGAGCCACTCGCCGATGCAGATCGTGAGGTCGAGGATCTCCGGGTCGGTGAAGTGCGCGCGGAGGCGCTCGAAGAACGCGTCGTCGAGCGAGCGGTGGTCGAGCGCGAACCGCTCCGCGTACTCGATCGCGAGCCGCTCCTGCTCGTTGTAGTCGCCCGCGTCCGGCTCGACGACGTGGGCGTAGAGCTCCTCGTCGACGCCCTGCTCGGCGAGCGCCGGGATGCGCCAGCCGCGGCACACGGCGCAGTCGTTCACGTGCGCGATCCGCATCCGCGCCGCCTCGCGGACCCGCGCCGGGAGCTGGCTCTTCGAGTAGACGGCGTACGAGAGCGCCGTGACGGCCTCACCCATCTCGGGGCGCAGGCTCCACACCTTGACGATCTCGGGCTCGTCGCCGTCGGGAAGGTCGAGTCGGGACACCGCGGCACCTCCTCGGTCGACCGCAGCGTACCGGCTGTCGTGCCGCTACTGGACCAGCTGCACGTAGGTGTTCTGACCGATCGCGGCGGGGTTGCCGCGCAGGGTCTCCGGCAGCATCCCGTCCGGGAGGACCCAGGCGGTCATCGCCTCCGCGTACTGGTTCGAGGACCCGATCGGGCTCGTGTTCCACGGGCCGGGCGCGAAGTCGACGGCGCAGCCGGTGCTGCAGCCGGCGTAGACGTCCTCCATGTAGATGGCCCGGAACGAGCCGATGTTCAAGTTCGAGCTGGTCCCGGCGGGTGGGATGGTCTGGACGAACTGTGGCACGTAGGCGAACCGCGGCGAGTACTGGATGTCGTAGAGGTCGATGGGAACCGACTTCCCGAACGGATGCGTCTTGGCGCCGAAGACGATGCCGGTGTAGTGGCCGGCCTCGTAGTCGGTCATGCACGTCTCAAGCTGGGCCTGCAAGGTGGCCTGCTGGAGCGCGACCGGCGTGGTCGCCACGAGGTTGTCGAAGACGTCCCGCTGGCACGAGTCGGGCACGTTGTCGAGGTGCTCGTCCGGGATGAACTGCCAGAGCGGGGTGTTGTCGAGGTTGACGCCCATCGCCTCCGTCTTCGGGTACTGCCCACGCGTGAGCCGCGCGCCGCCGCCGTCGGAGGTGTCGGACGGCCCGCCGTGGACCAGCCCGGTGTCGAACGCGCTCACGTCGTTCCCAGTGCGGGGCGGGATCGTGTTCGGTCCGGGCTGGCCGCACGCGTCGTCGAGCTCGGTCCCGTTGTACACAGTGAACAGATGGTCGGCGCCGATGGCGATGTTGTCGATGACGCGGGCGCGCTCGAAGCTGTTTCCGCACCGCGTGGGCGTGTTTAGCGTGGCGTTGCCGTACTGGGTGATGTCCAGCAGGTTGAAGTTGCCGGTCGACGGGTCGTCACACGTGGCGATGCGGTGGCCGCTGGGGCCCTGCTTCAGACACGCGAGACCGGCGTTGAACCCAGAGAACAGGGTGAACGGTTCGATCGACCCGAAGCCGGCGGTGACGACGCGCGCCGTGGCCCCAGCCCACGTCGAGATGTTGTTCACGCCGATGACCCGTCCGAAGAACGTCGGGAGGGACTGCGTCGGGACCCGCACCCGCACCCGCGTGAACGACGTGTCGTACGACACGCAGCCCGTCGACTGGTCCAACA
>JBPYDT010000082.1:0-23020 GCA_051986275.1 Acidimicrobiia bacterium
CGCTGCGACGCGTGCGCCGGGACCGGCGAGGTGCGCCAGGTCCGCCGCTCCATCCTCGGCCAGCTCGTCACCGCGGCGCCCTGCGCGGTCTGCGAGGGCACCGGGCGGCGCATCCTGAGCCAGTGCCGCGACTGCCGGGGCGACGGCCGGGTCCGCGCCCACCGCACGATCGACGTCGAGGTGCCCGCCGGCGTCGACGACGGCCAGCGACTCCGCCTCCCCGGCCGGGGCCCGGCCGCGCCGCGCGCCGGGATCGCGGGCGACCTCTACGTGACCGTCCGCGTCGCGCCCCACCCCGACTTCGAGCGGCGCGGCGACGACCTTCTCCACGTCCGGCACGTCTCGGTCGCGCAGGTCGCGCTTGGCACCCAGGTCCAGATCAACGGGCTCGACGGCGACCACGAGGTCGTGATCCCCGCCGGCACCCAGCCCGGTCAGGTGTTCCGTATCAAGCACGCGGGAGTCCCGTCGCTGCGGGGCCGCGGCCGCGGCGATCTCCTCGTCCGGGTCGACGTCGAGGTGCCGACCCGCCTCTCGGAGGAGGAGGGCGAGCTCTGGCGACGCCTCGCCGAGCTGCGCGGCGACGCCGTCGCGCCGCCCGACAAGGGCGTCATGTCGCGGCTGCGCTCCGCGTTCCAGTAGCGACCGTGCCGCCCGCGTGGTGCGCGGACGCGGACGCGGTCGCCCACCTGCTCGTCGGCGCGCTCGACGACGAGCTGGTCGTCGGCGGCGCCGACGGTCACCACCTGCAGCGCGTGCGCCGGCTCCAACCCGGCGAGCCCGTCACGGCGGCGGACGGCGTGGGGACGTGGCGCCCGTACCGCGTCGGTGACGCCCGCGCCGGCCGGCTCGTGCTCCGCGCTGACGGGGCCCTCCGGCGCGAGCCGCGCCTGGTCCCGCCGCTCACCGTGGCGTGCGCGATCACGAAGGGTGAGCGGCCCGAGGCCGTCGTGCGTCAGGCGAGCGAGCTCGGCGTCGACGCGGTGCAGCCCGTGCTCACCGCGCGCTCCGTCGTGCGGTGGGACGCGGCGCGCCGGGAGGCGGCGCTCGAGCGCCTCGGCCGGGTCGCGCGTGAGGCGGCCCAGCAGTCGCGCCGCGCCCGACTCCTCACGGTCGAGCATTTCGTGCCCCTTGCGTCGCTGGCCGGGCGACCGGGTCTCGTCGTGGCCGACCGGCGGGGCAATCCCCCCGCCGCGCTCCCGGACCCCGGGCCCGCCGGCTGGACCGTCGTCGTCGGCCCCGAGGGGGGCCTCGCCGCCGACGAGATCGCCGCGCTCGGCGATCCGCCCCGGCTGGCCGTGGGCCCGCACGTCCTGCGCGCCGAGACGGCCGCCCTGGCGGTGGCGGGGGCCCTGGCGGGCGTCCGCCGGACGGCCGACCACACAGCGTGACACTGAAACCGCTTATTTGGTACGCTCCGTGTTCCCTGCTGGGGCGGGGACCGGGTCTCTGGGAGCGCAAGTGAGCAGCAGGTGAACGACCTCGACACCGTGCAGATCGGCGACCGGCTGCGGGTGATCAGGCGCCAGCAGGGGCTCTCCCTGCACGACGTGGAGGCCCGATCCGGCCAGGAGTTCAAGGCGTCCGTTCTCGGCGCCTACGAGCGGGGCGAGCGCGCGCTCTCCGTGAACCGGCTGCTACGCCTCGCCGAGCTCTACGACGTCCCCGCGGACCAGCTGCTCCCGCGCGGCAGCGACCTCGAGATCGACCTCACCCGGGCGAACCACGAGAACCAGGCGGTGACGCTCGACCTGGTCCGACTGAACCAGCTCGAGGATCCCGAGGCCGAGGTGCTCGCCCGGTACGCCGCCACCATCCAGCTCCAGCGCCAGGACTTCAACGGCCGGATGCTCACCATCCGGCGCGACGACGTCCGGGTGCTCGCTGCCGTGCTAGGCCGCACCCCCGAGGCGCTGAAGAACCGCCTGGACGAGCTCGGGCTGCGCGTCTCCCCCTGAGCGGACCGACAGTCTGGCGGACACCCGGCGCTACGCTCGCCCCCAAGGTGTCCACACCGTCGCCGACCCAGCTGAAGGTTCTCGTACCCGGGAACGACCTCATGGTGCACCTGCTGGGCACCCGCGACGAGCTCCTCAAGCTCATCGAGCGCTCCTTCCCGGTGACGATCCACGTCCGCGGCAACGAGATCACCGTCACCGGCGACCCCGACAACGCGGAGCGCGTCGGTCGACTCTTTGAGGAGCTCGTGGTGCTGCTCGAGCGCGGCCACGCCCTCGACGCGGCGGGCATCGGCCGTTCCATCGAGATGCTGAAGGCCGACCAACGACCGACCGAGGTGCTCGGCACGGAGGTCCTGCGCGGGCGCAAGTCGGTGCGCCCGAAGACCGCGGGGCAGAAGCACTACGTCGACGCGGTCGACGCCAACACGGTGACGTTCGCCATCGGGCCGGCGGGGACGGGCAAGAGCTACCTCGCCGTCGCGCTCGCCGTCCAGGCACTGCAGGCGAAGGCCATCAACCGGATCATCCTCACCCGCCCCGCGGTCGAAGCGGGCGAGCGCCTCGGGTTTCTCCCCGGCGACATGCTCGCGAAAGTCGACCCGTACATGCGGCCGTTGTACGACGCGCTCTACGACATGCTCGACACCGAGGCCGTGGCGCGCCTGATGGACCGGGGCACGATCGAGGTCGCGCCGCTCGGCTTCCTCCGGGGCCGCACCTTGAATGACTCGTTCATCATCCTCGACGAGGCGCAGAACACGACCCCCGAGCAGATGAAGATGTTCCTCACGCGCCTCGGGTTCGGCTCGAAGGTCGTCGTTACGGGGGACGTCACGCAGATCGACCTCCCAGAGGGGCGCGGGCGCTCCGGTCTCCTCGCCGTGCGCTCGATCCTCGACGGGATCGACGGCGTCGAGTTCATCGAGCTGGGCCCCCGCGACGTCGTGCGGCACCGGATCGTGCAGGACATCGTGAACGCCTACGAGCGGGCGAGCGGGTGACCGGCCGGCCGCCGGTGACCGCGTGACCGCCGCCGCGCTGCAGGTCAGCGGCTTCGACGAGCAGGACGCCGTCGCCGTCGACGTCGGCCGCTGGGTGCACCTCGCCCAGCTCGTGCTCCGCGAGGAGCGCGTCGATCCCGACGCCGAGCTCGGGCTGATCTTCGTCGACGAGGGGACGATCACCGACCTGAACCTGCAGTTCCTCGACGGGGAGGGCCCGACCGACGTGCTCGCCTTCCCGATCGACGAGGGTGGGCGCGTCCCCGGCCGCGACCCCGACGAGGGCGGCCGGGGTCCGGGGTCTCCCGCCGACGCGGCCGAGCCCCCGATCGTGCTCGGCGACGTCGTCGTCTGCCCGACGGTCGCGGTCCGGCAGGCCGCGGCGCGAGCCGCGGCGCTCGACGACGAGCTCGCCCTGCTCGTGGTGCACGGCGTGCTCCACCTCCTCGAGTACGACCACGCCGACCCGGCGGACGCCGAGCGGATGCGCGGCCGCGAGGTCGAGCTGCTGGCCCGCTTCGCGGAGGTCGACGCCGACCGATGAGCTCCACCGACTGGATCCTCACCGGCGTCGTCGTCGCGCTCTTCCTGTTCTCGATCCTGCTCGCCTTCTCGGAGATGGCGTTCACCCGGATGAGCCGCATCCGGGCCCTCGCGCTCGAAGAGGACGGGCGCCGCGGCGCCTCCCGGCTGGCCCGGATGCTCGAGCACCCCGAGCAGACGATCAACTCGCTCCTGCTGCTGGTCCTCCTCGCCCAGCTGACGAGCGCCAGCCTCATCGGCATCGTCCTCGAGCGTCAGGTCGGGACGGTCGGCATCTTCATCGGCTTGGTGATCCAGGTCGTCGTGTTCTTCGTGGTCGGCGAGGCGGCACCCAAGACCTACGCCATCCAGCACACCGATCGCGCCGCCCTGCGCGTCTCGGGGTTCCTCTGGGCGATCACCACGTTTCCCCCGCTGCGCGTCCTGTCGCGGGGGCTGATCCAGCTGGCCAACGCGATCCTGCCCGGGCGAGGGATCAAGGAGGGCCCCTTCGTCACCGAGGAGGACCTACGCACGATGGCGGACGTCGCCGCCCAGGAGGACGTCATCGAGACGGAGGAGCGCCGCCTCATCCACTCGATCTTCGAGTTCGGCGACACGCTCGTTCGGGAGGTGATGGTGCCCCGCACCGACATGGTCGCCATCGAGGCCGACGCCACCATCGAGGCCGCGATCGAGGCCGCCATCGGCGGCGGCTACTCGCGCATCCCGGCCTTCGACGACACGCCCGACAACATCGTCGGCCTCGTGTACCTGAAGGACCTCGTGCACCGCGCCCGCGGCGGCGGCGGCGCCGAGGCGGTGCGCACGGTCGCCCGCCCCGCGGTGTTCGTGCCCGAGCAGAAGCACGTCGCCGAGCTGCTCCGCGAGATGCAGACGAAGCAGTACCACATGGCGGTGGTCGTCGACGAGTACGGGGGGACGGCGGGCATCGTCACCCTCGAGGACCTCCTCGAGGAGATCGTCGGCGAGATCACCGACGAGTACGACGTCGAAGAGCCCGGCGTCGAGCCGCTCCCAGACGGCTCGTTGCGCGTGCCCGGCCGGATGGCGATCGACGACGTGAACGAGGCGCTCGGCGTCGAGTTGCCCGACACCGAATGGGACACCGTCGGCGGGCTCGTGTTCAACCTCCTCGGCCACGTGCCCGACGAGGGCGAGGTCGTCCGCTTCCAGGACCTCGAGTTCCGCACCGAGCGGGTGCAAGGCCGACGGATCGTGTCCGTGCGCATCACGCCGGTCCCGCCGGTCGACGGCGACGCGGCCCGCGCCCGTGTCAGCGACGCCCCGTCCCCCTGACGTGACGTTCCGGTCCGGGTTCGCGGCCCTCGTAGGCCGCCCCAACGTCGGGAAGTCCAGCCTCGTGAACCGCCTCGTCGGGACGGACGTGGCGATCACCTCGTCGCGTCCCCAGACTACCCGGAGCGTTGTGCGCGCCGTCCGGCACGCGCCGGAGGGCCAGCTTGTGCTCGTCGACACGCCCGGGTTGCACCGGCCGCGAACGCTGCTCGGCGAGCGGACGAACGCCCGCGCCGAAGCCGCGCTGGGCGACGTCGACGTCCTCGGGCTCGTGATCGCGGCCGACGCCGCGATCGGGCCGGGCGACCGTCACGTCGCCCGTCTCGCGCGCGGTGCCGCCACGCCATGCGTGCTGGTCGTGAACAAGGCCGACCTCGCGGCCGACCGCGTCGACGGCCAGCGGGCGAGCGCCGAGGAGCAGCTCGGCTCCTTCGCGGCCGTCGTCGCGTGCTCGGCCCGCACCGGGGAGGGCATCGACGCGCTCGCCGCAGCGCTGACCGCGCAGCTGCCGGTCGGCCCGCCCTACTACCCCGAGGACGTGGTGTCCGACGAGCCCGACGTGGTCCTTGCCGCCGAGCTCGTCCGCGAGCAGCTGCTCCACGTCGCCCGGGACGAGCTGCCCCACTCCATCGCGGTGACCGTGGAGGAGCTCGACCCCGACCCGGAGCACCCGGCGGCGGAGGTGCTGCGCCTCCTCGTCGACGTCCACGTCGAGCGGCCGTCCCAGCGGCCGATCGTGCTCGGTCGGGGCGGCGCCACGCTGAAGGCGGCGGTGACCGCGGCCCGCCTCGAGCTCGAGGCGCGCCTCGCCCGGCCCGTGTTCCTGCAGACGAGGGTCCGGGTGGAGCGCAACTGGCAGCGCCGACCCCGCGCGCTCGACCGTCTGGGCCTCTGACCAGCCGAAACGCCGGACCACAAGTTGCCGGCGCCAGATCGGCCCGGGATAGATTGCGCGGCGAGGGGGAGCCGGTCCTGGCCGCCCAGTCGCAACTGCAGGGAACGTCTCGATTCGGCGATGACGAACCGCATCTGGCGCCGAGGGCGGTGGGGGCTCGCCCTCGTGGGGGTCGGCGCCGTCGTCCTCGCCGCGTGCTCGCCGAGCAACTCGCAGAACGCGGTGAGCCCGTCCGGACAGCAGGCCCACCGCATCAACAACCTCATCCTCCCGATCTGGGGCATCGCGATCGCGATCGGGCTGCTCGTCATGGGCGGCGTCGTGTACTCGGCCATCCGCTTCCGGCGCCGCCCGGGCGACGACGGCCGGCCCAAGCAGATCCACGGCAACCTCGGGCTCGAGGTCGCGTGGACGCTCATCCCCGCGGCGATCCTCGTCGGGATCGCCGTCCCGACGATCAGCCTCATCTTCAAGACCGACGCCACCCCGAGCGCCGCGATGCCCGTCACGGTCATCGGCAAGCAATGGTGGTGGGAGTTCCAATACCCCGCGTCGAACGGGCAGAAGCAGGTTGTGGTCGCCGACGAGCTGCACATCCCGACGAACACCAACGTGTACCTGACGCTCACCGCGTGCGACCAGTCGCTGCCGTACGGCGTGAATAACGGGCCGGGCTGCAACGTCATCCACTCCTTCTGGGTCCCTGAGCTCGCAGGAAAGACCGACGTCGTGCCGGGCCTGCTGAACCACATGACGATCCGTACGAGCAACCCCGGCACGTTCCTCGGGCAGTGCTCGCAGTACTGCGGGCTCAGCCACGCCAACATGCGCTTCCGCGTCATCGTGCAGAGCCCGAGCGACTTCGACGCCTGGCTGGCCAGCCAGCGACAGGGTCCGGCCGTCACCCTCGCCAACGCCGGCGAGGCCGGCACCCTGTTCTCCACCAAGTTCCAGTGCACGAACTGCCACACGACGGCCTCGTCGAGCCTCAGCACGTACGGCCCGAACCTGACCCACCTGGCCAGCCGGAGCACGTTCGCCAGCGGCTCGTTCGCGCTGAACCGTGCCAACCTGATCCGGTGGATCATGAACGCCCCAGGCCTCCTACCGATGCAGTCCCAGGACTGCCGGAAGGGGCCGCCGGGCACGCCCGGCGTGACGTGCGTCGGCATGCCGTCGTTCACCCTGAACACGCCGAAGGGCCAGTCGACCATGACGCACGCCGAGGCCGAGACGCTGGCGACCTACCTGCTGTCGCTCAAGTGACCGCGAGGGAGCTGCGATGACGACCGCCACGGAGACCGCGACCCCCGTCCCCGTCCGCGCGCCGGTCATCCTCCGGCGGCCGACGGCGACAACGGGGTTCTGGTCGTGGTTCACGACGATCGACCACAAGAAGATCGGGATCATGTACGGCGCGACGGCGCTGTTCTTCTTCGTGCTCGGCGGCATCGAGGCGCTGTTCATCCGCCTGCAGCTGGCGCAGCCGAACGGCACCGTGCTGACCTCGTCCCAGTACAACCAGATCTTCACGATGCACGGCACCACGATGATCTTCCTGCTCGGGATGCCGCTGTCGGTCGCCTTCGCGAACTACCTGATCCCGCTCATGATCGGGGCACGTGACGTCGCGTTCCCGCGTCTGAACGCGTTCGGCTACTGGGGCTTCGTGCTGGGCGGCGTGTTCCTCTACTCGAGCTTCCTGCTCGGCGGCGCGCCGAACGGCGGCTGGTTCGGGTACACGCCGCTGACGAGCACGCCTCTCGGGCTGGGTGCCCTGCCGGGGCGCGGTCCGGACTTCTGGGCGGTCGGCATCGTGATGCTCGGCATCGCGTCGACGACCTCGGCGATCAACATCATCGTGACCGTGCTCAACATGCGGGCGCCCGGCATGACGCTCATGCGCATGCCGGTGTTCGTGTGGATGATGCTGGTCACCTTCTTCCTCACGCTCTTCGCCATGCCGATCGTCACCGTGGCGATGATCATGGTGTTCTTCGACCGCAACTTCGGGACGTCGTTCTTCCTGGCGACGAAGGGCGGCGACCCGCTCCTGTACCAGAACCTGTTCTGGCTGTTCGGCCACCCCGAGGTGTACATCCTCATCCTGCCGGGGATGGGCATCGTCTCCGAGGTGCTGCCCGTCTTCACGCGCAAGCCGCTGTTCGGCTACCCCGTGGTGGTGTTCTCGGGCATCGCCATCGGGTTCCTCGGCTGGGGCGTGTGGGCACACCACATGTTCACCACCGGGCTCGGGCCGGTCGCGGTGTCGGCGTTCAGCCTCTCGACGATGCTCATCGCCATCCCCACCGGGGTGAAGATCTTCAACTGGCTTGCGACGGTGTGGCGAGGGGCGATCAAGCTCACGACGTCGATGCTCTACGCGCTCGGCTTCATCGCGATGTTCACCATCGGCGGGCTGTCCGGCGTCAGCCTCGCCGTGGTGCCGGCCGACACCCAGCAGCACGACACGTACTTCGTGGTGGCGCACTTCCACTACGTGCTGTTCGGCGGCCTGGTGTTCGGGCTCTTCGCGGGCTTCTACTACTGGTACCCGAAGGTCTTCGGGCGGATGCTCGACGAGCGCCTCGGCAAGATCAGCTTCTGGATGATGCTCGTCGGCTTCAACGTGACGTTCTTCCCGATGCACCTGCTCGGCATCTTCGGGATGCCGCGACGCATCTACACGTACAACAACGGGCTCGGCTGGAACACGCTGAACCTCATCATCACCTGCGGCGCGTTCGTCATCGCGCTGTCGGTGCTGATCTTCATCGTGAACCTCATCGTGTCGCACGGACGAGGACAGATCGCGGGCAACGACCCGTGGGACGCCCGCACCAT
This sequence comes from Acidimicrobiia bacterium, assembly GCA_051986275.1. Classification (GTDB taxonomy): domain Bacteria; phylum Actinomycetota; class Acidimicrobiia; order IMCC26256; family PALSA-555; genus PALSA-555. Next base: position 8,544 of record JBPYDT010000082.1, read on the forward strand.
CGAATGGTCGACCTCGTCGCCGCCGCCCGAGTACAACTTCGCCGAGATCCCCGAGATCGACGCGCGCGACGACTTCTGGCATCGCAAGTACACCGAGGACGATGACGGCATGCTCGTCCCGCTCCCGAGCGGGGCGGCCGACACGCCCGCGGCGACGCGGGCCGCGGCCTCGCCCGGGCACCGCATCCACATGCCGTCGCCGTCCTTCTACCCGCTCGTCGCCGCGCTCGCGCTGCCGATCCTCGGCTACGCCGCGGTGTTCCACAGCTTCACGTGGAGCTTCGCCCTCCTCGCCGTCGGGGTGCTGATCCTGGTGTTCGGGGTCTACGCGTGGGCGATCGAACCGGCCACCGCGCCGGAGGAGGCGCACTGATGGCGACCGTCCAGGACGCGCCGCCGCGGCTCCCGCCCGCCCCGCCGCCGACGGGTCACGGGGGCGAGCCCGCGCACCCGCCGACGACCACCGGCACGACGAACGTCAAGCTGGCGATCTGGCTGTTCTTGGCGTCGGACTGCCTGTTCTTCGGCGCGTTCATCAGCGCCTACCTGCTCTACCGGGGCCGACCCCAGACCGGCCCCAAGCCCCAGGACGTCTACAGCATCCCGTTCACGTCGGTGTCGTCGTTCGTGCTGCTCATGAGCAGCCTCACGATGGTCCTCGCGCTCGCCGCCATCCAGCGGGGCGACATGCGGCGGCTTCGGATCTGGCTCATGTCGACCGCGCTGCTCGGCTCGGTCTTCATCGGCGGGCAGATCTTCGAGTTCACGAACTTCGCCCACAAGGGCCTGTCGCTCGACACGAACCTGTTCGGGTCGACGTTCTTCGTCCTCACCGGCTTCCACGGCGCCCACGTCACCGTCGGGATCATCTGGCTGATGTCGCTGTGGGGGCTCGCCATGCAGGGCCGCCTGACGCAGGCCGACGCCGAGAAGGTGGAGGTCGCCGGGCTGTACTGGCACTTCGTGGACGTGGTGTGGATCGTGATCTTCACGCTCGTGTACCTGATCCCGCCGTCGAAGTGAGGGGGGTGGGCCCATGACCGACATCGAGCTGCGCGACGAGGGCCAGGTCCCCGAGCCGGCGGCCGCGGCGGCGCCCGCGCTCCTGCCCGGCGAGCTGCGCCCCCACCCGACGCCGGTGCAGTACGTCGTCATCGCGCTGGTCCTGGTCGTGATCACGTCGGCCGAGGTGAGCCTCTACTACCTCGAGGGGACGATCCCGAACGCGGCCATCATCCCGCTCCTGCTGGTCTTCGCCGCCCTGAAGTTCGGGCTCGTCGCGGCGTGGTACATGCACCTGCGCACGGACAAGCCGATCTTCGCCCGCTTCTTCGTGGTCGGGATCGTCGCCGCCGTCGTGCTGTACCTCATCGTGCTGAGCAGCCTGGAAGTCTTCTCCTGACATGCTCGGGGCCCTAGCGCGCATCCCTGCGTGGCGGGCCGAGCCCGGCGCGTGGCTGCTCGTCGCAACCCTCGCCGCGGGCTACGCGATCGCCGTGGTGCGCCTCGGCCCGCGCTACGCGCTGCCCGGCCAGCGCGCCGCCAGCCGCCTCCAGATCACGAGCTTCTCGCTCGGCCTGCTCGCCCTCTGGGTCGTGTCCGACTGGCCGGTGCACGACATCGCCGAGCAGTCGACGTACAGCGTCCACATGGTGCAGCACCTCGTGCTGTCTATGGTCTGCGTGCCGCTGCTGCTGCTCGGCCTGCCGGCGTGGCTGCTGCGCTGGATCCTCGGCCCGCCGAGCCGCCGCTTCCGGGTCGTGCGTCGGCTCGCGCGGTTCCTGCCGGCGCTCGTGGTCTTCAACGTCGTGCTCGTGCTCACCCACTGGCCCGCCGTGGTCGACGCCAGCCTCCATAACGGCGCCCTGCACTTCGGCGTCCACGCGCTCATCTTCATGTCGTCGTTCATCGTGTGGCTGCCCGTGCTCAGCCCGCTCCCCGAGATCCCGCGTCTCGCGCCGCCGTCGAGGATGGCGTACCTGTTCCTGCAGTCGATCGTCCCGACCCTGCCCGCGTCGTTCCTGACCTTCGGGACAACAGTCCTGTACCACTACTACGCGCACAAGGCGACGATCTGGGGGCTCACCCCGCTCGCCGATCAGCAGCTCGCCGGCCTCATCATGAAGATCGGTGCCGGGATCCTGCTGTGGGCGTTGATCGCCGTAACCTTCTTCCAGTGGGCCGCCGACGAGGAGCGCGCCCAGCATCCGAGGGTGCGCCGCCAGCTCGAGCGCGAGCTGGAACACCTCGGCCGGTGAGGAGCTAGATGCCCGACGACGACACGCTGACCGCCGAGCCCGAGGCCGACGCGCCGCCCGAGGACACGACCACCGAGGAGAGCCCGCCAGACGCGCCGCGCGAGGCGCAGCTCTCGCTCGAGCCCGCGCCCGACCCGGTCCGTGAGGCGCGCCGGACCCGCCTCATCCTCCCCATCCTGCTGCCGGTCGGCGCCGCCGTCGCGATCGCGGTGTTCGTGCTCAACCTCTCGCGGATCTTCCTCGCCGCGGGCGACACCGGCGCCATCATCCTCGGCGTCTCGATGATCCTGGTGATCCTGGGCGGGGCCACGATCATGTCGGCCGCGCCCCGGATGCGCACCTCGACCCTCGCCCTGCTCCTGTGCGGGCTCTTCCTCGTCCTGGCGAGCGCCGGGATGGTCGCCGCGCCGCGCACCGTGTCACATCCCGCCGCGGCCGGCGGCGGGAACGGCTTCGTGAACCCGAAGGGGCCGGCCGTCGCGACCCTGCAGGTCCAGGCGTTCCCGGCCCTCCACTTCCAGGCGACCCAGTTCACGGTCAAGGCGGGGATCGTCGACATCCAGTACGTGAGCGAGGGCGGCAACCACACGCTGGCCTTCGACGACCCGCGCTACTCGAGTTTCCTGCTCATGGCGCCCGGCGGACCCAGCAGCGCGAAGGTACTGCTGAAGCCCGGCTCCTACGTCGTGTTCTGCACGGTGCCGGGCCACCGCCAGGCCGGCATGCAGGCGACGATCATCGCCCAGTAACCGGCGCGCCGGCCGGGACCAGGACGCGCACCGCCGCGGGCACCGCGCTGAGCGTCGCCGGCAGCGGGCCGACCCGCTCGCCGCTGGCCCAGCACTCGAGATCGTCCGCGGCGGAGAGGGCGCGCAGCTCGATCGTGGCGCCGCGCCACGTGTGCACGGTGTCGAGCTCGACGTGCGTCCCTCGGAACACGCGGGGGAACCGATAGAGGAACTCGGCGCGGGACACCGGGCCGACCAGGCAGACCTCGAGCTGTCCGTCGTCGAGCTCGGCCGACGGCGCGATCATCATCCCGCCCGCGTAGTAGCGGCTGTTCGCCACCGCGACCAGCCACGCCCGCGTGTCATGCGCAACACCGTCGACCACGACCTGCACGCCCGCCGGACGGTAGGTCGCGAGCGTGCGCAGCATGGCGAGGACGTAGCGCGTCGTGCCCTGCGCCCAGCGCACCCCGTTCGCCCAACGGTTCGCCTCCGCGTCAAAGCCGGTGTTGGCGACCGTGGTGAACCACGCGGTCGTCCCGTCGGCGGCCCGGACGCGACCGAGATCACACGACGCGACCCGGCCCGTGTCGAGCAGCGCGAGCGCATCGAGGGGTCGGCGCCCGTCGATGCCGAGGTGCCGGGCGAAGTCGTTGCCCGTCCCCGTCGGAACGATGCCGATCGTGCCGCCCGCCGCCGCGGCCACGCCGGCGACGGACGCGACCGTCCCGTCGCCGCCGCACACGAGCACGCCCTCACCCTCGGCGAAGCGCGCCGCGGCGGCGTCGGCGGTCGCCGCGGGCCCATCGGGCTGGCACACCGCGACGCCCCGGTCGGCGAGCGCCGCGTCGAGCGCCGTTCGGGTGCGGCGCGCCCGGCCCCGCCCGGCGGCGGGGTTGACGATCGCCGTCCACCGCACCGGGGCAGCGTAGGACGCGACCGCGCGACCGGGCAGTAGCGTGCCGCGCGTGGGCCTCGACCGCGAGCGCGTGCCCCGTCATGTCGCGATCGTGATGGACGGCAACGGTCGCTGGGCCCGCCGGCGCGGCTTGAAGCGCACGGACGGGCACGCCGCGGGGGAGGAGGCGCTCTTCGACACGGTCGAAGGCGGCCTCGAGATCGGGTTGCCGTGGCTCACGGTCTTCGCCTTCTCCACCGAGAACTGGCGCCGGCCGCTCGACGAGGTCCAGTTCCTCATGCGGTTCAACGAGTCGCTGCTGCTGCGTCGCCGCGACGACCTCCACGAGCGCGGCGTGCGGGTGCGCTTCATCGGCCACCGTGCCGGACGCGTCCCGCAGCGCGTCCGACGTCACATCGCCGACACCGAGGCCATGACGGCCCACAACCGGCGGATGACGCTCACCTTCGCGTTCAACTACGGCGGGCGCGCCGAGCTCGTCGACGCCGCGCGGCGCATCGCGACGGAGGTCGCCGACGGGAAACTGAAGCCCGACCGGGTGAACGAGCGCCTCCTGGCCCGGCACCTCTACGCCCCCGACATGCCCGACCCCGACCTGCTCGTGCGCACGTCGGGTGAGTACCGCATCTCCAACTTCTTGCTCTGGGAGCTCGCGTACGCCGAGCTCGTGTTCACCGACGTACTGTGGCCCGACTTCCGTCGTCAGGACCTCTTCGCTGCCATCGCCGAGTACCAGGGACGCGAGCGCCGGTTCGGGGCGATCGACGAGTGACCCCCGCCCGAACCACACGCGTGTAGTTACACTCGGCGGGTGAGCCTCTACCGGGACCAGGGCGTCGTGCTGCGCACGATCAAGCTCGGAGAGGCCGACCGGATCGTCACCCTCTTCACCCGCGGGCACGGCAAGGTCCGGGGCGTCGCGAAGGGCGTGCGCAAGACGGCGAGCCGCTTCGGGGCGCGCCTCGAGCCGACGAGCCACGTCGCGTGCCAGTGCTACCGCGGCCGGGAGCTCGACATCGTCACGCAGGTCGAGACGATCGACGCGCACCGGCGGCTTCGGGAGCACTACGGCTGCCTCACCCACGCCGTCTCGATGCTCGAGGCCGTGGACCAGGTCGCGCTCGAGCGTGAACCCAACCCTGCGCTGTACCGGATGCTCGTCCGCGCGCTGCGCACCCTCGCCGACCAGCGGTCCCCGGTCGTGAGCACCGCCTTCTTCTGGAAGCTGCTCGCCCTCGAGGGGTTCCAGCCGCTCGTCGACCTGTGCGCCCGCTGTGGCGACGACGCCGGCCCGTTCCCCGGGTTCGACCTCGACGAGGGCGGCGTCCTCTGCGAGTCCTGCACCGCGGCCGGCCGGTACCGCCTCGACCCGGCGGCGGCCGCCGTCCTCGGCGACCTGCTCGGCGGGCGCGTCGCCCACGTGCTGGCCCAGCCGCCGCCCGCGCCCGTGCTCGCCGACGTCGAGCGCCTCGCCATCCGCTCCCTCGAGTACCACTCCGAGCGCCGACTCCGCAGCGCCGCGCTGCTCTGAACCGTTGCCGGGCTGCGCAGGGCAGCCGGTACGATCGCAAGTTCCTATGGCGAAGCCGGACCTCATGGCGCGCGTCGTCAACCTGTGCAAGCGGCGTGGCTTCGTGTTCCCGTCGAGCGAGCTCTACGGCGGGTTCCGCTCCACGTGGGACTACGGGCCCGTCGGCGTCCTGCTGAAGCGCAACGTGAAGGACGCGTGGTGGCGCTCGATGGTGCAGCTGCGCGACGACATCGTCGGGCTCGACGCGGCGATCCTCATGGCGCCCCAGGTGTGGGAGGCGAGCGGGCACGTCGCGACGTTCACCGACCCGCTCGTCGACTGCCGCCACTGCCAGCACCGCTTCCGCGCCGACCACCTCCCGGCGTCCGGGGCGTGCCCCGACTGCGGCGCGACCGAGGGTTTCACCGAGGCTCGCGACTTCAACCTCATGTTCCAGACCCACGTCGGGCCGGTCGCCGACGACGCCTCGATCGCGTACCTGCGGCCCGAGACGGCCCAGGGGATCTTCGTCAACTTCGCGAACGTCCAGACCACGTCGCGCAAGAAGCCGCCGTTCGGGATCGCCCAGATCGGCAAGTCGTTCCGCAACGAGATCACGCCCGGGAACTTCGTGTACCGGACGCGCGAGTTCGAGCAGATGGAGATGGAGTTCTTCGTGCCGCCCGAGGATGCCGAGCGCTGGTTCGAGTACTGGTGCGACGCGCGGCTGCGCTGGTACGTCGAGTACGGGATCTCTGAGGACCAGCTGCGCCTTCGACCCCACGACCCCGAGGAGCTGTCGCACTACTCGGTGGCCACGGCCGACGTGGAGTTCGACTTCCCCTGGGGCTGGGGCGAGCTCGAGGGGATCGCCAACCGCACCGACTACGACCTGCGGGCCCACATGGCGCGCTCGGGCCAGGACCTGTCCTACTTCGACCAGGAGCACGACCGGCGTTACGTCCCGCACGTGGTCGAGCCGGCCGCGGGCGCCGACCGGGCCACACTCGCCTTCCTCCTCGCGGCGTACGCCGAGGAGGAGGTGGCGGGGGAGAAGCGCACCGTGCTGCGTCTCGACCCGCGCCTCGCCCCGATCACGGTCGCCGTGCTGCCCCTCTCCCGCCACGAGCGGCTCGTGCCCGTCGCCGAGGACGTCGCCGCGGCGCTGCGCCCCCACTTCATGGTCGACATCGATTCCGCGGGGTCGATCGGGCGCCGCTACCGTCGTCAGGACGAGGTGGGCACCCCGTGGTGCGTCACCATCGACTTCGAGACCCTGGACGACAAGGCCGTCACCGTGCGGGACCGCGACACGATGGGGCAGGAGCGCCTGCCGATCGACGGTCTCGTCGACGCCCTCCGGGGGCGCCTGCCGTGAGCGACGACCTCACCCACTACGAGCTGCTCGAGGTCGACCCCGACGCGCCGAAGGACGAGATCCGGACCGCCTACCAGGCGAAGCTGGCGAACGTCCGTGCCGCGCGCGACAAGGAAGAGGAGACGAAGAAGCCCTCCGAGGCGATCATCCGGGCCGCCCGCGAGGAGGAAGCCCGCCTGCGCGCGGCGTGGCAGGTCCTGAGCGACCCGGTCCAGCGGCAGCGCTACGACGAGAAGTTCTACGTCCCGGCGGACGACGGCGACGGCGCGGACACCGACCCGGGACTCGACGTCGACGCCGTCACCGAGGACACGGACCCGGCGCTCGTCCCCGTCGAGCGAGCGCCCGCCCGTCCCGATCGCGTCCCGGCGCAGGTCAGCGGCGAGCCGCTCGAGATCCCGAGCACGGGCCGGCGCATGACCGCCGCGTTCATCGACGTGATCACGATGCTGGCCATCTGGGCCGTCATCTACGGCATCGCACTCGCGGCCGGCGTGAAGAGCGGCTACCCCCTCTTCGCCGTCGAGGTGGGGACGATGGAGTTCCTCGTCCTCGTGTACCTGATCCTGCCGACCGCCTGGACGGGCCAGACCCTCGGGAAGCGCTACACGTACTGCATGGTGGTCGACCGGGCCACCGGCCAGCTGCCGAGCACCGGCCAGGTGATCCGGCGCTACATCATCCCGGCGTTCGCCTTCGCGCTGCTCAGCACGACCGGCGCGGTGATCGGGCTCATCTACGGGCTGTCGTTCCTCATGAACCGCGACCAGATCTCGCTCGCCGACCGGTTCGCCCGGACCGCCGTCGTGATCGCCCGCTACAAGCCCGAGCGCATCACCTGATCCCTGCGGGACGGGACGAGGCCCCTCGATAGGCTCGCTGGCAGCGGGAGGAAGGAGGGGTGCGTGCGCTACGTCCACGCGTTTGAGGAGGGCTCGAAGGAGCAGAACTACCTGCTCGGTGGCAAGGGCGCCAACCTCGCCGAGATGACGAACCTCGGCCTGCCCGTCCCTCCCGGCTTCACGATCACGACCGACGCCTGCAAGGCGTACATGGCGGCGGGCGACGTCCTCCCCGACGGCCTGCTGGACGAGGTCGCCGAGCACCTCACGGTGCTCGAGCAGAACATGGGCAAGCAGCTGGGCGACGACAGCGACCCGCTTCTCGTCTCGGTGCGCTCGGGGGCGCCGTTCTCCATGCCCGGGATGATGGACACCGTCTTGAACCTCGGGCTGAACGACGTCTCGGTGAAGGGGCTCGCGAAGCAGACGGCGAACGACCGCTTCGCCTACGACTCGTACCGCCGCTTCGTCCAGATGTTCGGCAAGATCGTGCTCGACATCCCCGGCGACCGGTTCGAGGACGCGCTCGGCGACCTCCGGACCCGAGAGGGCGTCGCGACCGACCCCGAGCTCAGCGCCGACGCCCTCGCCGAGCTCGTCGAGACCTTCAAGGGCATCGTGCGCGAGGTGGCCAACCTCGAGTTCCCCCAGCAGCCCGCCGACCAGCTCCGCTTCGCGATCGAGGCCGTGTTCCGGTCCTGGAACGGGCGCCGGGCCCGCGACTACCGGCGCCTCGAGCGGATCCCCGACGACCTCGGCACCGCGGTGAACGTGCAGGCCATGGTGTTCGGCAACAAGGGCGACGACTCCGGGACGGGCGTCGCGTTCACCCGCGACCCCGCCACCGGCGAGCACCGCCCCTACGGGGACTTCCTCCCCAACGCGCAAGGCGAGGACGTGGTCGCCGGCATCCGGACCACCGAGCCTCTCGAGCGCATGGGCGAGCACTTCCCGGCGCCCCACCGCGAGCTGCTCGACGTCATGCAGCGCCTCGAGGCGCACTACCACGACATGTGCGACATCGAGTTCACGATCGAGCAGGGGCGGCTCTTCCTCCTCCAGACGCGCGTCGGGAAGCGCACGGCCGCCGCCGCGCTGCGCATGGCGGTCGACATGGAGCAGGAGGGCCTGATCGACCGCCGCCAGGCCGTGCTGCGCGTCCAGCCGGCGCAGCTCGACCAGCTGCTGCACCCCCAGTTCGACCCGCAGGCGCGCTACACCGCGCTCACGAAGGGGCTGAACGCCTCGCCGGGCGCCGCCGTCGGGCAGGCGTGCTTCACCGCCGATGACGCACAGGCCCGCGCCGAGGCGGGGGAGCGCGTCATCCTCGTCCGCCCCGAGACCTCGCCCGACGACCTCCACGGGATGATCGCCGCGCAAGGGATCCTGACGGCGCGCGGCGGGCTCGTCAGCCACGCCGCGGTCGTCGCGCGGGGGATGGGCAAGCCCGCGGTGTGCGGTGCCAACGCGCTCGACATCCGCGTCGACGCCGGCGAGATGCACGTCGGCGACACGGTCGTGCGGGCCGGGGACGTCCTCTCGATCAACGGGACGACCGGCGAGGTCGTCGTCGGCGCCGTGCCCGTCATCACCCCCGAGCCGTCCGGCCCGTTCGAGACGATCCTCGCCTGGGCCGACGAGTTCCGTCGGCTCGGGGTCCGCACCAACGCCGACCTCCCGGGCGACGCGGGCGTGGCGCGCCGCTTCGGTGCCGAGGGGATCGGCCTCTGCCGCACCGAGCACATGTTCCTCGGCGACCGGCTCCCGATCGTGCAGCGCTACATCCTCGCCGCCGAGGAGCATGAGGCGCACGCCGCGCTCGAGGAGCTCGAGGCGCTGCAACGTCGTGACTTCGTGGGGATCCTCGAGGCGATGGACGGGCTGCCGGTGACGGTGCGGCTGCTCGACCCGCCGCTGCACGAGTTCCTGCCCGACGTCGAGGAGCTGCTCGTCCAGGACGCCCGCGGTCAGCTCGACGACGCCGGCCGCCGCCTGCTGCATGCCGCCGAGCAGTGGCGTGAGGCGAACCCGATGCTCGGGACCCGCGGCGTCCGCCTCGGCGTCCTGCGCCCCGCGCTCTACCGGACGCAGGTCCGTGCGCTGCTCGACGCGGCGATGGAGCGCAAGCTCGCGGGGGGCAACCCGAAGGTCGAGATCATGATCCCCCTCGCGGTCACGCGCGAGGAGCTGGCGCTCGCCGTCTCGTGGGTCAAAGAGGTCGGGGACGAGACCGCGTCCGAGACGTACGGGGCGGCCGGGGTCGGCTACACGGTCGGGACGATGATCGAGACGCCGCGCGCCGCGCTCGTGGCGGACGAGATCGCCGAGGTCGCCGACTTCTTCTCGTTCGGGACCAACGACCTCACCCAGATGACGTTCGGGTTCTCCCGGGACGACATCGAGGGCCGCTTCATGCCCCGCTACCTCGAGCTGAAGCTGCTCGCGGCCAACCCCTTCGAGACGATCGACGTCCAGGGCGTCGGCGCGCTCGTGCGCACGGCCGTCGAGGCGGGCCGGCGGACGCGACCCGACCTGAAGCTCGGGATCTGCGGCGAGCACGGCGGCGACCCCGCCTCGGTCGCCTTCTGCGACGAGGTGGGCCTCGACTACGTGTCGTGCTCCCCGTACCGGGTGCCGCTCGCCCGGCTCGCCGCGGCGCACGCCGCACTCCGGGCGCCCGGCCCGTCCAGCACCGCGTGACGGCCGCGGCGGGCCTGAACGCCGAGGAGGTCACGGAGTACCTCGACCGCGTCTGGCCGGGCGTCACGTCCTCGATGACCATCGAAGAGGTGGCGGACCGGCGGGCCCGGCTGCGCACGCACGTCGGCGAGAACGGTCTCCGGCCCGGCCGGATCGTCAGCGGCCCGGTGCTCATGTCGCTCGCCGACAGCGCCGTGTGGGCCGCGATCATCGGCGTGCTGGGCGACGCCGCGATGGCCGTGACGGTCAGCCTCACGATCCACTTCCTCCGCCCCGCCCCGCAGGGCGACGTGATCGCCGAAGCCCAGCTCCACCGCGTCGGACGGCGCCTCGCCACGGGCGACGTGCTCCTGTACGCGGAGGGGCAGGCCGAGCCCGTGGCCCTCGCCACCGTCACCTACGCGCTGCCGCACTGACACCTCGCGGCCCCTGTGGGGTGGGGGATCGGGCCGCGTCGCTGTCGCAGGCGACCGGTACCCTCGACGGATGGACCTGGCGCACGTCGCGACCGACCGCGAGCTCGATGTCGCCCGGGCGCACCCGGCGGCCCGGGCGCTCGTCGGTCGCGCCCCCCGCCGACGCGAGGAGCGCGAGGCCCAGCTCGACGGGCTGCTCGCGCCCGGCGCGACGCGTCCGATCGGGGCCGGCGACCGACACCGCCCCGAGGCGCCCGACCCCTACCGGGTGTGCTTCGAGCGCGACCTCGACCGGGTCAAGCACTCCCGGCCGTGGCGCCGGCTGGCCGGGAAGTGCCAGGTGTTCGTCGCGCCCGAGGACGACCACCTGCGGACGCGCCTCACCCACGCCGTCGAGGTCGCGCAGGTCGCGACGGGCATCGCCCGAGCCGTCGACCTGTGCCTCCCGCTCACCGAGGCCATCGCGCTGGCCCACGACTGCGGGCACGGCCCCGCGGGCCACGCCTCCGAGGAGGCCTTCTCTCCGTACCTCGGGCCGGGCGGCTACGACCACGCGGTGTACGGCGCCGACGTCACGCTCGCCGGGCTGAACCTGTGCCGCGAGACCCTCGACGGGGTGCGCAACCACTCCTGGCGTCGGCCGCCGCCGGCCACCCCCGAGGGGGAGGTCGTCGCCTGGTCCGACCGGATCGCGTACGTGTGCCACGACTTCGAGGACGCCGTCCGTGCCGGGATCCTCACCCCCGACGACCTGCCCGAGGACGTGCGCGCCGTCGTGGGGACGCGGCGCTCCCACCAGATCGAGACCTTCGTGCTGGGCGTCCTCGACGCCATCGACCGCACCGGCCACGTCGGCATGACCGAGCCGGCCGCCCGGACGCTGCGGGCGTTCCGCGACTTCAACTTCGAGCGCATCTACCTGCGGCCGGCCGCCCGTCGCCAGGCCGAGCGGGTCGTGCGGCTCCTCCGCGGCCTCGTCGACCGGTTCGCCGACGCGCCCCGCCTGCTCGCCGGCTCCGAGCCCGAGGCGGCCGCCGTGGCACCCGGCTCACCCGAGGCCACGGCGCTCGCCGTGCGCTACGTCAGCGGGATGACGGACCGGTACGCGCTGGCGCTCGGCGTCGAGCTCCTCGGCTGGTCGCCCGAGGACCTGCCCCGCGGCGTGTGAGCGCTCCGGCGCGCGCCGCGCCGTAACCTGAGCCTCCGATGGGGATCCTCGACGAGGACGTCACGCGGGTCCGCGAGAGCACCGACCTCGTCGCCGTCGTCAGCGAGCACGTCGCGCTCAAGCGGGTCGGTCAGCGCTGGCAAGGGCTGTGCCCGTTCCACCAGGAGAAGACGCCGTCGTTCTCCGTGAATCCGGCGCTCGGCGTCTACCACTGCTTCGGCTGCCAGCGCTCCGGGGACGCGATCACGTTCGTGCGCGAGGTCGAGCACCTCGACTTCGTCGAAGCCGTCGAGCGCCTCGCCCAGCGTGCGGGGATCACACTCCGTTACGACGACCACCGCACGGCGCAGGACCGGTCGCGTCGCGCCCGGCTCGTCGAGGCCACCGCGGCCGCCGTCGACTTCTACCACCGTCTGCTCCTCGGACCGGACGAGGGCGGCCGTGCCCGCAAGCACCTGCGCGGGCGCGGCTTCGACGGCGACGCGGCGCGCCGCTTCCAGCTCGGCTGGGCCCCGGACGACTGGGACCGGCTCAGCCGCCACCTGCAGCAGCAGCGGTTCTCGCGCGACGACGTGGTCGCGGCCGGGCTCGCGTTCGTCAACCGTGCCAACCGGCTCCAGGACCAGTTCCGCAGCCGGCTGCTCTTTCCCATCTTCGACGCCCGCGGCGAGCCCGTCGGCTTCGGCGGCCGGGCGCTCGGCGACGAGCAGCCCAAGTACAAGAACTCGCCCGAGACGCCGATCTACAACAAGAGCCGGCTGCTCTACGGGCTGAACTGGGCGAAGGGCGAGATCGTCGCCCGCGGCGAGGTCGTGATCTGCGAGGGCTACACGGACGTGATGGGCCTCACGCTCGCCGGCGCACCCAACGCGGTCGCCACGTGTGGCACCGCGCTGGCCGACGAGCACTTCCAGGTGCTCAAGAACCTGGCGCGCCGCGTCGTGCTCGCCTACGACGCGGACGCCGCCGGCCAGGGCGCCGCGGAGCGCTGGTACCGGTGGGAGCAGGAGTTCGAGATCGAGGTCCGCGTCGCGGACCTGCCCGCGGGCCAGGACCCGGGCGAGCTGTTCCACACCGACCCGGCCCGCCTCGTGCAGGCGATCGAGCAGGCGGTGCCCTTCCTGCAGTTCCGCCTGGACCGGGCCATTACCGGTGCCGACATGACGAGCATCGAGGGCAAGGCCCGCGCCGCGACGACCGCGGCGCGCATGGTCGCCGAGCACCCGAACGCACTGGTGCGCGACCAGTACGTCATGCGGCTCGCCGGCGCGTTCGACATCGACGCCGACCGGCTCCGCGACGAGGTCCGCCAGGCCGCTCAGCCGAAGCGTCGTGCCGAGGCGCCGCACGAGCCGACCGAGCCTGTTCCGCGGGCCCGTCCGGTCGATCGCCGCGAGCTCGACGTGCTGCGCTGGGCGATGCACGAGCCCGAGCGAGTGGCGGACTGGCTCGACGAATCGCTCTTCGCCGACCCGCTCGCGCGGGAGGCCTACCGCCGGCTCGCCGAGAGCACGTCGGTCGTCGACGCGATCGACGGCAGCGACGCTGACGTGCGCCCGATCCTCGAGCGGCTCGCGGTCGAGCCGCCCGCGGGCGACGAGGAGGACGAGGAGGAGATGCAGCTGCGCCACGCCCGGCTCCTCGTGAACGCGGTCGAACCCGTCGCGCACCGGGTGCTCGCCGAACGACCGGACGACGACGCGCGCGCCGCGATGACGCGCGACCTCGACGAGCTGGCGCACGAGCGGGAAGTCGGCGAGTGGCGAAGCGCCGAGGACACGGCACGACGGTTGCTACAGTGGATTGTGCGCGATCGCGGAGCGCCCGGACGTGACGCAGCCTGAGCCCCGCGTGTCGGCGGACGCGCTGGAGCCCGTCATCGACGAGCTGGTGGCACGCGCCCGCGAGCGCGGGTCCCTCACGTCCGGCGAGATCTTCGCCGCCCTCCACAGCCTCGAGCCCGAGACCGACGAGCTCGCCGACATCTATCGCCGCATCGAAGCCCGCGGCGTCGCCATCCAAGACGAGATCACCGAGGAGCTCGAGCTCGAGGACGCGCGCCGGCGCGACGAGCCGGCGCACCGGGCCCGCCGCGGCGAGACTCGACCAACCACCGTCACCCGGCCGGGCGAGGCCGCCGCGCCGCGCACCCGGCCTCGCCGTGACGTCGCGTCCGTGTTCGACGAGCCGACGACGCGGGGCGAGCGCAGCGAGACGGGCAACTTCGACCCGGTGCGCATGTACCTCAAGGACATCGGCAAGGTGCCGTTGCTCACCGCGGAGCAGGAGGTGAACCTCGCCCGCCGCATCGAAGCCGGGGTCCTCGCCGACGAGCGTCTGGCCAACAACGGCTCGATGGACGAGGAGCAACGGGCCAGCGAGCAGGCGAACGTCGAGGACGGGGAGCTCGCCAAGCAGCAGCTCACCGAGGCGAACCTGCGTCTCGTCGTGTCGATCGCCAAGCGCTACGTCGGGCGGGGCATGGCGCTGCTCGACCTCGTCCAGGAAGGCAACCTCGGCCTCATGCGGGCGGTCGAGAAGTTCGACTACACGAAGGG
>JBPYDT010000083.1:0-5376 GCA_051986275.1 Acidimicrobiia bacterium
GGCGGCCGGGTGAAGACGCTGCACCCGCGGGTACACGGCGGCCTGCTCGCGGACCTCGGGAACCCCGACCACGTCGCCGACCTCGAGCGCCTGGGCGTGGAGCCGTTCGAGCTCGTGGTGAGCAACCTCTACCCGTTCGTCGACCAGCCGAGCATCGAGATGATCGACATCGGGGGCCCGGCCATGGTGCGGGCGGCCGCGAAGAACCACGCATGGGTGGGCGTCGTGACGAGCCCCGACCAGTACGACGAGGTGCTCGCCGAGCTGCGCGCCAGCGAGGGCACGCTCTCGGCCGAGACGCGGGGTCGCCTCGCCCGCGAGGCGTTCGCGCGGACGGCGGCCTACGACGCCGCGGTGGTGGCGTGGCTCGAGGACGACGCGCTCCTGCCCGAGCACTTGGTGTTCGCGCTCGAGCGCACACAGGACGCACTGCGCTACGGCGAGAACCCGCACCAGCGCGCCGCGCGGTACCGGCTGGTCGGCACGACGTCGTGGTGGGATGACGTGCGCCAGCACAGCGGCGTCGCGCTCTCCTACCTCAACTTCTACGACACCGACGCGGCGTGGCGCCTCGTCCATGACCTCGGTGATCGCCCGGCCTGCGCCATCATCAAGCACGCCAACCCGTGCGGCGTCGCCGTGGCGGACACGCTCGCCGAGGCGTACGCCCGGGCGCTGGCGTGCGACGAGCAGTCCGCGTTCGGCGGCGTGGTCGCGATGAACCGGCCGATCGACACGGCGACGGTCGAGGAGATGGTCGCCGGCCCGCAGGCGGACGTCGTGGTCGCCCCCGCCTACGACGAGGGGACGGTCGACGCGCTCATCGCCAGGCGCAGGAACACCCGCCTGCTCGAAGCGCCGCCCCCGGAGCCGACGGCACGCGACGTCCGCCAGCTCTCGGGCGGGTTCCTCGTGCAGGAGCCGCACCGCTTCGTCGCCGGCCGCGACGACTGGCGCGTCGTGACGAAGGTGGCGCCGACCGACGCGCAGTGGCGGGACGCCGAGCTGGCGTGGCGGCTGTGCGGTCACGTCAAGTCGAACGCCATCGTGCTCGTGAAGGACGGCCAGGCGGTCGGCATCGGCGCAGGGCAGCAGAAGCGTGTCGACTCGGCGGAGATCGCGGCGCGCAAGGCCGCCGGGCGCGCCGAGGGCGGGGCGTGCGCGAGCGACGCGTTCTACCCCTTCCCCGACGGGCTCGAGGCCGCGGCGGCGGCGGGTGCGGCGGTGGTCGTGCAGCCCGGCGGCGCGATGCGCGACGACGAGCTCACCCGGCGCGCCGACGAGCTCGGCCTCGCGATGGTGCTCACCGGCGAACGGCACTTCCTGCACTGATGCCCGCCCGTCTCCTGCCCGGCGCACCCGTCTCCGAGGCCGTGTTCGCCGACCTCGCGCCCCGGATCAAGCGGCTGATCGACGTTGGGCGCACCCCGGGCCTGGCGACGATCCTCGTCGGCAACGAATCCGCGAGCGCGGGCTACATCCGCATGAAGCAGGAGAAGGCCACCGAGCTCGGCTTCACGTCGCCGCACGTCCACCTGGGCGACGACGCCACCCAGCAGGAGCTCCTCGACGCAATCGCCGGCTTCAACGCCGACCCGAGCGTCGACGCCATGCTCGTGCAGCACCCGACACCACCCCAGATCGACTACGAGGCCGCGCTGCTCACCATCGACCCCGACAAGGACGTCGACGGCCTGCATCCGGTCAACATGGGCCGTCTCGCGCTCTCGATGCCGGGACCGGTGCCGTGCACGCCCGCGGGCATCGAGGCGCTGCTCGCCCACTACGAGATCCCGGTCGCCGGACGCGACGTCTGCATCCTCGGGCGGGGCACCACCTTGGGTCGCCCGCTCGCGCTGCTGCTCTCCCAGAAGCGCCCGACGGCGAACGCCGCCGTGACCGTCGTGCACACCGGGGTGCCCGACTGGCCCGAGTACACGCGCCGGGCGGACATCGTCGTCGCGGCCGCCGGCGTGCCGGGGATCCTCCAGCCCGAGCACCTCACGCCCGGGGTCGTCGTCGTGGGCGGCGGCGTCCGCTACGAGGGCCGGAAGCTGCTGCCGGACGTCGACGAGCGGTGCGAGGAGGTGGCAGGCGCCATCACCCCCCGGCTGGGTGGCGTCGGACCCACCACGATCGCGATGCTGTTCCGCAACGCGGTGGAGGCCGCCGAGCGGAGCGGGGCACGATGACGTTCGAACCGGTGAGCCGCGGGAGCACGTGCCCGCTGTGCGGCACGGAGACGGTGAGCGCGGCGCAGCGCTGCCCGTCGTGCGGCTGGTCCCTCGCGGGCGTGGACGGCCGCCCCGGTCCGTATTCTCGGGTCGCGCTGTGGTGGACTGGCGCGGGGTTCCTCGCGGTGTACCTCATCACGCTGGCGATCGTCGCGTTGACGCACTGACGAGGGGCAGGAGAGAGACCGGATGGCCGACAAGATCGCGATGGTCGACGGCACGCTCACCGTGCCGGACGAGCCGATCATCCCCTTCATCGAGGGCGACGGCACCGGCGTCGACATCTGGCCTGCGGCCCAGCGGGTGCTCGACGCCGCGGTCGAGCGCGCCTACGCCGGGAAGCGCCGCATCGCGTGGGAGGAGGTGCTCGCCGGCGAGAAGGCGTTCAACGCGACCGGTAGCTGGCTGCCCGACGAGACGGTCGAGGCCTTCCGAGACCGCCTCATCGGGATCAAGGGCCCGCTCACCACCCCGGTCGGAGGCGGGATCCGCTCGCTGAACGTCGCGCTGCGCCAGATCCTCGACCTCTACGTGTGCCTGCGTCCGGTGCGCTGGTACCCGGGCGTGCCGTCCCCGGTGAAGCGGCCGGAGCTCGTGAACATGGTCATATTCCGCGAGAACACCGAGGACATCTACGCCGGCCTCGAGGTCGAGGAGGGCACACCCGAGGCGAAGCGCCTCATCGAGCTCCTGTACCAGGAGATGGGCTGGACGATCCGCGGCGACTCCGGCATCGGGATCAAGCCGGTGTCGATGACCGGGTCGAAGCGCCTCATCCGCGCCGCGATCCGGTACGCCCTGGACCACCGCCGCAAGAGCGTCACGCTCGTGCACAAGGGCAACATCCAGAAGTTCACCGAGGGCGCCTTCCGCAACTGGGGCTACGAGCTCACCCGCGAGGAGTTCGCCGACGTCGCGGTCCCCTGGGACGACTGTGGCGGTGACCCGGGCGACAAGATCCTCGTGAAGGACAACATCGCCGACATCACGCTGCAGCAGATCCTGACCCGACCCGACGACTTCGACGTCATCGCCACGACCAACCTCAACGGCGACTACATCTCCGACGCGCTCGCGGCGCAGGTCGGCGGGATCGGCATCGCGCCGGGCGGGAACATCAACTACGTCACCGGCCACGGCGTGTTCGAGGCGACGCACGGCACGGCGCCGAAGTACGCCGGACAGGACAAGGTCAACCCGTCGTCGGTGCTGCTCTCGGGCGTGATGATGCTCGAGCACCTCGGGTGGCAGGAGGCCGCTGACCTGATCACGAAGGCGTTCGAGGCCACCATCGCGGACAAGGTCGTCACCTACGATTTCGCCCGCCTCATGGAGGGCGCCCACGAGGTGAAGACCTCGCAGTTCGCGGGCGCGATCATCGAACACATGTAGCCGCGGCGGCCGCTGCCGGCCGCTCGCCATTCGGAGGCGTGGGTGCTGCTCGCCGAGCTGAACATCCGGCACACCCGCCGACACATGCCGACCCGGCGGATCGCGCTCGGCGACGCGTACCTGCCGCTCAGCGGACCGGCGTGGGGCGCGGTGCTCCTCGGGGCGGTGACCGCGGAGCACGTCGAGGCGCTCGACGAGGAGCAGCTCGAGCTGCTGCCCCGGCTCATCCACGACGCGGCCGACGGGCTGACCGTGCCGCGCATCGCGCTGCGCTACCGGCTCCAGACCGACACCCACGGCCTCGACCGTTCCCGCCACCGCATCGTGAGCGAGGCCGGGCTCGGCGCCCAGCCAGCGGTCGTCCTCGAGCTCGACCGGCACGGCGCGGGCGTGCCCCAGCTCCTCGGCGCGGTGCTCGCCGCCGCGGCGCTCCCGCCGTCGGCGCGTCGGGTGGCGCTCCGCGCCGTCGAGGACGCGGTGCTGCGTCCGGTCCTCCCGGACGGCCTCGTGGTGCGCCGCCTGTACGAAGGTGTGCCGGGGCTGCAGCCGTTCGCCCCGGGGAGCGTGAACGGCAACGGCGCGGTCGACGACAGCGTGTGGCGCGGCGTGCCGGCCGAGCGGCGGTGGGCGATGGAGGTCCTCGGGCTGAAGGCCGGGATGGTGATCGAGCGCCGCGACGTGCAGGCTCGCTTCCGCCGCCTCGTGATCCTCGCCCACCCCGACCACGGCGCGGCGCGCGTCGGCGCGGCCGAGCGGCTGGCCGAGCTCACCGAGGCGCGGGAGCTGCTCCTCGCCGTCGCGTCGACGACGCCGGAGTCGGCGGGCGCGGGACACACCGGGTAGGTTCCCGCCTCGATGGCGACCCGCGCCGTGCACGTCACCGTCACCGGCGCCGCCGGCCAGATCGGGTACGCGCTCGTCCACCGCATCGCGGCGGGCGAGCTGCTCGGTCCCGAGCAGCCCGTCGTGCTCCGGCTCCTGGAGATCGAGCCGGCCATGGGCGCGCTCGAGGGTGTGGTCATGGAGCTGGAGGACGGCGCGCACCCGCTCCTGGAGGGGATCGACCCGACGAGCGACGTCGGGCACGCCTTCGACGGCGCGTCGTGGTGTCTTCTTGTCGGATCGATTCCCCGCAAGGCTGGGATGGAGCGCCGCGACCTGCTCTCGGTGAACGGCGGCATCTTCCGGCCCCAGGGTCGGGCGATCAACGAGCACGCGGCCAGCGACGTTCGGGTGCTCGTGGTCGGGAACCCGTGCAACACGAACTGCCTCATCGCCCGCAGCAACGCCCCCGACGTGCCCGACGAGCGCTGGTTCGCCATGACGCGCCTCGACGAGAACCGCGCCAAGACCCAGCTCGCCAAGAAGGCCGGCGTGCCCAGTCGTGCGGTCACGAACCTCGCGATCTGGGGCAACCACTCGAACACTCAGTTCCCGGACTGGGTGCACGCGCGGATCGACGGGCAGCCCGTCCCCGAGGTGATCGGCGACGACGCGTGGCTGCGCGGACCGTTCATCGAGACGGTCCAGAAGCGGGGCGCCGCCGTCATCAGTGCGCGGGGCGCGTCGTCGGCCGCCTCGGCGGCGCATGCGGCCATCGAGTCGGTGCGGAGCATCTGGCAGCCCACTGCCGCCGGAGACTGGCACTCGCTCGCCGTCGTGAGTCACGGCGAGTACGGCGTCCCCGACGGGCTCCAGTGCGGCTACCCGGTGCGCAGCGACGGCACCGCGTGCGAGATCGTCGCGGGCA
>JBPYDT010000084.1:0-2024 GCA_051986275.1 Acidimicrobiia bacterium
CCGCCGCGTCCTGGTGGAACAGGTTCTGGTACACGAGTTCGCTGAACGACCGGATCCCGAGCGCGGTGACCGCCAGGAACGGCAGCGCGAAGTACAGGTGTCGCATCGAGCGGCGGGCGAACAGGACCCGCACGGCCTCGGCGAACGTCGGCGGCTCGGCCGGCTCGGCGGGTGGCTCCTCGTCGTCGGCTGCCCGCGGAGGGGGCAGCGCGAGCGCCGCCGCCACGAACACGAGCATCACGACGGCGAGGACGACGAAGGGCGCCTCCCAGCTGTAGAAGAGCTCGAGGGCGCCGACGACGAGCGGCGTGAGCGCGAGGCCCCCGACGATCCCCGCGCGCAGGGCGAAATACACCGTCGGTCGGACCGACGGAGGGTAGTGCTCGGCCAGCGTGCGGTGCTCGACCGACGTCAGGAACCACCCGCCGACGGCGACCCCCGCCACGCCGATCTCGAGCGCCACAGAGCTCGTGGCGAACCCCGCCACCGCGACGAGCACCAGCACGACGGCGACGAGCGTCATGCCTGCGCACAGCACGCGCCTCGTGCCGAGCCGGTTGGCCAGCGCTGCCGTCGGCACGTCGACGAAGATCCCGAGCTGGATCGCGATGACCGCCAGGGTCGAGACGATGAACAGCCCGGAGCCGAACGTGCCCTTGATCGAGGGGAGGAGCAGCAGGAGGCTCAAGGCCCCCATCTGGGCCGTCGCCGCCAGCCCCACCAGCACGACGAGCGGGAGCACCGGGTACGGCGCCGTGAGACGACGTGGGTCCCACCGGCCGGGCGGCGTCTGCGCCGCCGCGAGCTCGGGCCGCGTCATCGTCGGTCGGCCGGTCGCGGCGCGCGGGCCGCGGCCCCGTCTCCGTCGGGCTGGGCGGCGCGCAGCTCCTCGAGCACCTCGACGGCCCCCTGCGCTGTGCCCCCCGGTTCCTCGACCTGCGGGGCGAGGCCCAGCACGGCGATGTGCCGGTGGCGCGCGAGGACGCGCAGCAGCGCGTCGCGCAGCCGGTACAGGAGCCCACCGAGCCCCTCGGGCAGCACGATGAGCAGGACCAGGATCCCGAGCCCGCTCGCGATGAGCGTGTAGCCGCCGTGCAGGTAGTACTGCGTCCCCCAGATGTAGATGGCGCCGATCACCACGCCGGGGAGCGACTCGGCTCCGCCCACGACCACCATCAGGAACAGGGCGACGTTGATGTCGGCGGTGAACGAGCCGTTGTTCACGCCGCGCTGGTGGAGCACGAACAGCACGCCCGCGAACCCCGCGATCGCCCCCGAGATCACGAACGCGGTCAGCTTCGTGACGGTGGTGTTCAGCGTCGCGGCCTCCGCCGCGGGCTCGTTGTCGCGCGTCGCGATCAGCGCGCGTCCGACCCGACTCCGACGCAGCGACCGGACAGCGGCCACGACGACGAAGAACGCGAGGAGGCACAGGTAGTAGATCTGCCAGTCCCGGTCGAGGATGTCGGCGCCGAACACGGTCGGGCGCGTGAGCTGCAGCGTCACGAACCACGGCAGGTTGTTGGGGACCAGCAGGTAGGTGGACACCGCGATCCCGAAGGCCAAGGTCGTCACGGCGAGCAGCGGGCCCGGGATCCGGAGCGCGGGCAGCCCGATGACGAGGGCGGTGAGCGCCCCCACCAGGACGCCCGCGGCGAGGGCGAGCAGGAAGTCCCAGCCGTGGCTCTGGAACAGCACCGCCGTCGTCGCCCCGCCGATGCCGGCGAGCCCGAACTGGCCGAGCGAGATCTGCCCTGCCCAGCCCGTCAGGACGAGCAGCGACAGGCCGACGATGGCGTAGATGACGATCAGCGCGGCCAGGTACGTCTGGCTCGTCGTGAGCACGACGGGCAGCAGGACCGCGGCGGCGACGACGAGGACCCGGAGCCCGCGGATCGACCACTTCACCTCGGGGAGCCGCGCGAGCTGGCGCGGGATCGGGCGGACGCTCGTGACGGTGCGCCAGGACGAGCTCATCGCGTCGGTCACGCGCCGGTACGCGTTCGGCTGGACCAGCAGCGCGA
>JBPYDT010000085.1:0-15498 GCA_051986275.1 Acidimicrobiia bacterium
GAGCGATTTCGGAGGCACGGGACGGTCGACGAGTTCAACGCCCCGACCTACTACGGCGTGGACCTGGTGGCGGCCGCGTTGTGGAGCAGCGTCGATGACCCCGAGTGGGCGCAGGCCGGTCGCGACCTCCTCGCCGGCCTCTTCGACGAGCTTCGGTTCCTGTATCACCCGGGGCTCCGCAGCCTCTGCGGTCCGTTCAGCCGTGCGTACACACTCGACCTCGCGGCGAGCGTCACCCTGTACGGCCTGTGGCGCTTCGTGGCGCTCGGCGACCCGGGCACGCTGCCGCCGCTGACGGGCGTCATCCCGCACAGCCACGACCTCTTCTTCGCGCCGCTGGTCGATGCGGCACGGCGAGCGGCACCGGGGCCGTTCCCCGCGGACGACGCCACGCTGCCCCGGCAGCGCACCTTCACGCTGCCTGACGGAGGCCGGGCGCGGGCGTGGCTCGGCTCGGACGTCATGATCGGCGCCGTGGAAGGCGTTCGGGGCGACCGCGTGTGGGATCAATACGTGCCCGGCACCCTCCACTGTCGGGACGGCGACACCGTCCGCTGGGTCGCCGTCCGAGGCCAGCCGGATTGCCCTCTCGACTGCCGGGTCGAGGGGCCGGCCGCACTCACCGTCCAGCCGGCGTCGGCCGCGACCCGCCCGATCCTGCTGGCGACCAACGCCCCGCTCGAGCAGGCCGCACCGCGGACCGTGCGGGCCGGCGCACGCCTGCGGATCGCCAGCGACGCTCCTCTCCGACTGGACACGACGTGGGACGGCCGACCGCTGGTCCGGGGCACCGACCCGGACCAGGGCTGCCGCGTCGAGGCCCTGTGAACGGCGTGGGGGGCCGGGGAAATCTGGTGTCCACTGTCCATCTGGCGGGTCGTCGGCCGTCGTAGGGGTACCCGACCACGACAGGGAGGTAGACGTGAGATACCTGCTGATGATCTGCACTGAGGAGAGCGCCGACGCGGCGATGAGCGCCGAGGAGGGGCAGGCCCGGCTCGCGGAGTACATGGCGTTCGGGGACGAGATGGGACGCCGCGGCGTCCTGCAGGGCGGCGAGCGGCTGCGCCCGACCACCGACGCGACGACGGTCCAGGTCCGCGACGGCAAGGTGCTCACCGCCGACGGGCCGTTCGCCGAGACGAAGGAGCAGATCGGCGGCTTCTACCTCGTCGACTGCAAGAACCTCGACGAGGCGATCGAGGTGGCGGCCAAGATCCCCGGCGCCGCCACCGGCTCCATCGAGGTGAGGCCCATCTGGGACCTGTAGCCGTCGACGCCGCGGTCAGCGACGCCTTCCGCGCCGACTGGGGAAGGGTCGTCGCGTCCCTGATCCGGATGACCGGAGACTGGGACCTCGCCGAGGAATGCGCGCAGGACGCCTTCGCGAAGGCCATCGAGCGATGGCCCCGCGAAGGCGTCCCGCGCCAACCCGGTGCCTGGCTCACCACCACGGCCCGGAACCGCGCCCTGGACCGGCTCCGCCACCGTCAGGTCGCGACCGCGAAACAGAAGGACGTCGCGATGGCAGTGCGCCCGGACGAACCCGCCCCTGACGACAGCGGCATCGCCGACGACCGGCTGCGGCTGATCTTCACCTGCTGCCACCCGGCGCTCGCACTCGACGCGCAGGTCGCGCTGACGCTGCGCACCCTGGTCGGGCTGACGACAGCGGAGATCGGGCGCGCGTTCCTCGTCCCGGAGCCGACGATGGCCAAGCGGCTCGTCCGGGCCAAGCGAAAGATCCGGCACGCCGGGATCCCGTACCGCGTGCCGCCCGCGCATCTGCTGCCGGAGCGCACGGCCGCCGTGCTGGCCGTGCTCTATCTCCTCTTCAACGAGGGCTACAGCGCCTCCGCGGGCGCGGACCT
This sequence comes from Acidimicrobiia bacterium, assembly GCA_051986275.1. GTDB lineage: Bacteria > Actinomycetota > Acidimicrobiia > IMCC26256 > PALSA-555 > PALSA-555. Next base: position 1,872 of record JBPYDT010000085.1, read on the forward strand.
CCTGCGGAGCGGTCTGTGCGACGAGGCGATCCGCCTGGCGCGGACGCTCACCGAGCTCATGCCCGACGAGCCCGAAGCCGTCGGACTGCTCGCCCTGATGCTCCTCCACGACGCGCGGCGCGCCGGCCGGGTTGACGAGGCCGGTGACCTCGTGCCCCTTGAGGCGCAGGACCGCTCCCGCTGGGACGCCGACGCCATCGCCGAGGGAACCGCGCTCCTCGAGTCGGCGCTGCGGCGGCGCCAGCCCGGGCCGTATCAGCTGCAAGCCGCGATCGCCGCGTGCCACGCGACCGCGGCCGACCCCGCGGCGACGGACTGGGCGGAGATCGCCCAGCTCTACGACCGGCTCTACGCGCTCGCGCCGACGCCCGTCGTGGCGCTCAACCGGGCCGTCGCCGTCGCGATGGCCGACGGACCCGAGGCCGGGCTGGCGCTCGTCGACGCGCTCGACGCGGCGGGTGAGCTGTCCCGCTATCACCTGGTGGCCGCGACGCGGGCCGACCTGCTGCGGCGGCTCGGTCGGGCGACGGAGGCCACCGCCTCCTATCGGGTCGCGATGGAGTCGGCGACGACGGACGCCGAGCGGCGCTACTTGGCCGGCCGGCTCGCGGAGACCGAGCGGGCGCGCGCCGCGCCCGACGACCGCAGCTAGACGGTCCGGAGCGCCTCGGTCGGCGAGAGGCGCGCCGCGCGGACGGCAGGGACCAAGCCGGCGATCGCGCCGATCGCCAGCGCGGCCGCGAAGCCGCCCGCCCACGCCGCGACCGGGATGCTGATCGTCCAACCCTTGCTCGACGCGTAGATCACCGTGGCGATCACGCCGGCCGCAACGCCGACGATCCCACCGATCACGGCGAGCAGGATCGCCTCCGCGAGGAACTGGATGCGGATGTGGCCCTTCGTCGCGCCGAGCGCCCGCCGAAGCCCGATCTCGGAACGGCGCTCGAGCACCGAGATGATCATGATGTTCGCGACGCCGACCGCGCCGACGAGCAGCGACACCGCGCCGAGGCCGAGGAAGAGCGCGCTGAACGCGTTCTTGGCACGCGCCCGGGCGACGAGCGCGTCCGATGGCCGGCTGACGTTGACCTGGTTCGGCGCCTCGGGGTTCGCCGTCGCGGCGAGCACGGACTGCACCGCATCGACCTGGTCGGTGTGGGCGCGTACGTAGATCGTCGAGGGGTGGCCGTCGAATCCGAGGTAGGTCTCCGCCGCGGGGAAGCCGATGAGGACTTCGGTGTCGATCTCGGGGGCGAGCGCGGCCGGGTTGAGGATCCCGGCGACGTAGAACCACTGGTTGCCGACCCAGATCCGCTCGCCGGGGTAGACGCGGTCGATGCCGAGGCGCTGGGCGGCGGTCGCGCCGAGCACGGCGACGGGCTCGTGGGCCGTCGCCGCGTTCAGGAACCGGCCCGACGCGAGCGTGGTGCCGACCGCGGCCGGGAGCTGGAGGCTCGCGGCGTCGACGCTCAACGCGTTCGTGTTGATGGTCGGGATCAGCGGGCTGCGGTAGACGCTCGCGCTCGTGGTCCCGGTGTACTGCGAGGCGGTGACCGGCCCGATGCGGCCGATCATCCCCGGCGCGGCCTTCGGGAGCTCGGCGGTCTTGCCGAGGAAGTCCTGGCCGTTCGTGACGGTCAACAGGTTCGTGCCGAGCCGGTCGATCTCGGCGAGGAGCCCCGCTTGCGACGACGACGACAGGCCGAGCACGGCCACGATGGCCGCCACGCCAATCGCGATGCCGAGCGACGACAACGCGGCGCGGAGGCGACGCGTGCGTAAGGCCACGCTCGCGACGCGGGCGAGGTCATCGGGGCGCAACGTGTTAGGTTCGAGGCCGACCGCCGTGGTCATGGGCGCGCCATCTGGGTCGCGTCCGTGACGATCCGGCCGTCGAGCATCTCGATGCGCCGCGGCAGGCTCGCGGCGAGCTCGACGTTGTGCGTGACCACGACGATCGTCGCACCGTCGGCGTGAAGCTCCTCGAGCAGGGTGAGGATCGCCTGGCCGGTGGCGCTGTCGAGGTTGCCGGTCGGCTCGTCCGCCAGGACGATGGCGGGGGAGCCGACGAGCGCCCGCGCGATGGCGACCCGCTGGCGCTCGCCGCCCGACAGCTGGGTGGGGCGCGCCCCCGCCCGGTCCGCCAGCCCCACGCGCACGAGGGCCTCGGCGGCCCGTCGGCGCCGCTCGCCGACGGCCACACCGGCGTACAGGAGGCCGTCGGCGACGTTCTCGAGCGCCGTGGCGTGCTCAGCCAGGAAGAATTGCTGGAACACGAAGCCGATGCGCTGGGCCCGCAGCGCGGCGAGCTCGCGATCGGTGAGCGCCGCGACGTCGACGCCGGTGATGAGCACCGTCCCGGAGCTGGGCCGGTCCAGCGTCCCCATGAGGTGCAGCAGCGTCGACTTCCCCGAGCCGGACGGGCCGAGCACCGCGACGAGCTCACCCGAGTGCACCCGCAGGCTCGCCCCGGCGAGGGCCGTGACCGGCGGCTCGGCCTCGTAGCGCTTCGTCACGTCACGCAGCTCGAGGACGGGCGCGCGACCGCCGTCGTCCGTCACGACCGCGAGCGCCGGGCCCTGCGGCGTCGCCTCGAGAACGGATCGGTCGAGGCTCACGAGGACGGGACGACGACGCGCTCACCGGGCGCGAGGCCGGGTCCGCTGACCTGGACGAGTCCGTCGGCGTCATCGAAGAGCCCCGTCGTGACGGGGACGAGGTGATGGGTGCCATGGGCGTCGACGGTCTCGACGCCGTACCCGCCGCCGCTCAGGGCGAGGAGCGCGTTGACCGGCACGATCAGGGCGTTCTTGGCGGTGGCCGTCGTGATCGCGACCTCGACTGGGGCCTGGTCGAGCGATCCCGTCGCGGCGGGGTTCGTTGGCACGACCGTCACGTCGATCGTGGGGGAGCCGCCGCCCGACGGCGTCGTGGCGACGCTGCCGACGGCGAAGACGACACCCGGTGTCGTGGTGTTGTTGGGCAGCGTGATCGTCACCGGGTCGCCCACCGCGACGTTCGCTTGCTGAGCCGCGCTGAGCTGGACTGCGACGACGCGCGTCGTGGACGTCGCGGTCATGATCTGCCCGCCGGCCGACGCACCGAGCGTCGCCGACACCGCGGTGATCCGGGCGGCCGAGGGGAGGAACACGGCGTCGCCGGGACTGAGGCTGCCCGTCTGGCTCGCCCCGACCAGAGCCTGGAGGTCCTTCAGTGCCGTCGCGGTGGCGGCGCTGAACACATCCGAGGTCGGGTCGAGCTGGGCGCTCGTCGCGTACCCCATCGCCACGAGGTCCGCGTTCAGCTGCGCGACGTCGGCGCCGGTGGCCCCTTCGGAGAGCGCGCGGTACAGCGGGACGGAGCCGACGAGCAGCACGACCGGCTTCCCGTCGACCTGGTATAGGACGGAGCCGGGGGTGATGATCTGCCCGACGGCGGGCAGCCAGGTGATCGTGCCCTGGGCCTGGTTGACGACCGTATAGCTCCCGGCGTAGCCGAGCGTGCCGTTCACGCTGGTCTCGGACGACAGGTCGTGCTGCACCACCCTCTGCAGCGAGGTCGCGGCACCGTTGTCGGTGCTCGATGAGCTGCCGCCGGTGAACGGGTCGGTGATCGCGAGGACGCTACCCACGATCAGGACCACGACGGCGCCGACCACGACGGCGTCGCGTCGGCGCCACCGCCGGCCGAAGCGACGCGGGGTCGCCGACTCCTCGTGCTGCGCGACCGTCGAGGTGTCGACGCTCATGACGACGCTCCACCTGACGAGGACGCTCCACCCGACCCGCCGGGTCCGCCGCCCGTCACCGGCTTCGGCGGACCTCCCCGGAAGCCCAGGTAGTGGAAGCACGCGCTCTGCGCGGACTGGAACTGCGGCGACCGGGGATCGAGGCTCCCACCCCCCTGGATCTCGATTCCGCCCTGTGAGTTGGGGTCAGGGAAGTTCGCGATCCCGTGCTTGCGCATGCACTCCGAGAACTTGAGGGCGTTCGCCCGGTTGCCGTTGCCCGCGCGCGCCTTCAACCCTCCGGGGGCGAGCGACTTGCAGTCGTTCTGCGCGGCCTGGAACTGCGGTGAGGACGGGTTCAGGTCGCTGCCGCTCCCCCCACCCTGGATGAAGAGCTGGCCGTTGCCGTTGGGGTCGGGGAAGTCCGGGACCCCGTGGGCGCGCATGCACTGCGAGAAGGCGAGCGGGCTGGCCTTCGCCGACGAGCCGCTGGACGAGGACTTGGTGGTCGTCGGCGTCCCCGCCGACGCGACGCCCGGGCTGCCCGAGCCGCCGCCGCAGCCGGCGAGCACCAGCGCGGCGGCCAGGAGCGTCCCGCCGAGGAGCGCCGCGTGTCGTCGGCAACCCATCCGATGTCGTCTCGGGGTGACGTCGGCGTCGTCGCGCATGCCGTGTCCTCCACGTCGCGGTCTCTGACGCTCGTGTTGTAGGACGACGACTGTTTCGGCGCGGTTTCGCTCGGCCCGTTTCTCAGCGTGCTCTCAGCCCGCCGGCGGACGATGACGCGTGGAGGGTCAGCCGTGCGGGGCGAGACCCGGTCGAAACCCCGTCGGGCGCACCCTGACGGTCGACGTCGGTGCCCGCACGAGCCGACGCCGACTCGTCGGCCGAGGAGCACGTGTGGCGCGGGTGCTGGTGATCGAAGACGACCAGGAGCTGGCCGAGGCGATCGCCGTCGGGCTTCGCCGCGCGGCCATGGTCGTCGATGTCGCGTTCGACGGGCCGAGCGGTCGGGCGATGGCCGTCGGCGACGCGTACGACGTCATCGTCCTCGACCGCGATCTGCCGGGGCTCCACGGCGACGCCATCTGTGGCGAGCTGCTCGACGCGGGCTGTCGCTGCCGGGTGCTCATGCTCACGGCGGCGGCGTCGATGCAGGACCTCGTCGAGGGGCTCGACCGAGGCGCCGACGACTACCTCCCAAAGCCCTTCGACTTCCCCGTGCTGGTCGCTCGGATCCACGCCCTCTTTCGGCGGGCCCAGCCGGCCATTCCACCAGTCCTCCGTCACGACGACATCGAGGTCGACACGGCCCAGCGGCGCGCCGCGCGGCGCGGGCGGCCGCTGGACCTGTCGCCGAAGGAGTTCGGCGTGCTCGAGCTCCTGCTCGCGTCGCAGGGGCGGGTCGTGTCGAGCGAGGAGCTGCTGGAGCGGGTGTGGGACGACGCGGCCGACCCGTTCACCCACGCGGTCAAGATCGCGATGAGCCGGCTGCGTTCGAAGCTGGGCGATCCCCCGGTGATCGAGACGATCCCAAAGGCGGGATACCGGATCTGATGGGTGCCGTCCGCCGTTGGTTCCTCGGGCTTTCCTTTCGGCCGCACCTGCCCCGGCGGACGGTGCGCCTCCGGCTCACGCTCCTCTACAGCTGCCTCTTCCTCGCGCTGGGCGCCGCACTGCTGGCCTTCACCTACGTCCTCGTCGACCAGTCGACGCAAAACAGCGTGACGGTGAAGGCGCCGAACGGGATCTTCGGCGCCATCGTCGGCGGGCCGGTGCGGGGAGACGCGGGCAAGCGCCAGCAGCCCTTCATCGCGTTCGGGCACAGCGCGGCGGTGCAGGCCGTCCCGGGCACCCTCCCGACACCGAAGCAGGCGCGGCTTCAGGCGCATCGCATCCAGGCGCTCGTTGACCAGCAGCGGGCCGACGAGCTGAACCAGCTGCTGGCACAGTCCGGGATCGCGTTGGCGATCATGACGGTCGTCTCGGTGGTCATCGGCTGGCTGGTCGCGGGCCGCGTGCTTCGCCCCCTGCGCACGATCACGACGACGGCGCGCAGCATCTCCGCGACGAACCTGCACGAGCGGCTGGCGCTCCGCGGCCAGGAAGACGAGCTCAAAGAGCTGGGCGACACGTTCGACGACCTCCTCGGCCGGCTCGAGCGATCCTTCGAGGCGCAGCGTGCGTTCGTCGCGAATGCATCGCACGAGCTGCGCACGCCGCTCGCCCGCCAGCGCACGGTGGCTCAGGTCGCGCTCGCCGACCCCGATGCCACGGTCGCCTCGCTCCGAGCCGCGCACGAGCGAGTCCTCGCGAGCGGTCGCCAGCAGGAACGGCTCATCGAGGCGCTGCTGACGCTCACGCGCGGCCAGGCCGGACCCGCCCGCCGCGAGCCGGTCGATCTCGCACGGGTCGCGACGGGCGTGCTGGACGCCCGTCACGACGAGGCGCTCGAGCGTCGCATCGAGATCGACGCCGCCCTCGAGCCCGCCGTCACCACGGGCGACCTGCCGCTGGTCGAGCGCCTGGTGGCGAACCTCGCCGACAACGCGCTGCGGCACAATCATCCGGCGGGGCGCGTGCGTGTCTCCACCTCGGCCTGCGACCAGCACGCGTCGATCCGGGTCACGAACGACGGCCCGACGGTTCCCGCCACCGAGGTCGAACGGCTCTTCCTTCCGCTGCAGCGTCTGAACGCCGAGCGAGCGAGCAAGCCCGAGGGGCTGGGTCTCGGCCTGTCGATCGTCGACGCCATCGCCCGGGCGCACGGCGCGACGATCGAGGCCGTCGCGCGTCCCGCCGGCGGTTTGGATGTCGAGGTGCGTTTTCCGCCGCCCGTCGACGCGGTCGCCGCCGAGCGCCGTGCCGGCCTCGACCCGGCGCACGCCACGGACGTGCCCGGCGCGCCGGTGTCCGCCGGGGTCGTCTAGACCGGCGCCGCGCAATCGAAGGTGACGGTCCCACGCCGTCCCATAGGGTGGGCTCGTGCCGTACACGACAGGACAGTTCGCGCTGGGCCTCGAGGGCCTGGCGTTGCTCCGGGCCGGGCCGTTCGACACCGACACGGCGCTCGCCACCCGCGTGGCGGAGCTGCGTGACGTCGCCAACGCGCTCGAACAGCCCGAGTTCGCCGGGGAGGCGATGGGTGGGGAGGTCGGGCTCACCCGCGGCTACGCGATGTGGGCGGCCAGCTACGACCGATCGTTCAACCCCCTTCTGCAGATCGAGGAGCCACTCGTGCGGGAGGCCGTCGCCGAGTGGCCCACGCCCTCGCGGGTGCTCGACGCCGCGTGCGGGACGGGCCGCCACACCGCGCTGCTCGTCGAGCTCGGCCACACCGTCGCCGGGATCGACATCTCGCTCGAGATGCTCGCCGTCGCGCGCGACAAGGTGCCGGGCGCACGATTCCTCGAGGGCTCCATGCTCCCGCTCCCGTTCGAGGACGGGGAGTTCGACGCCGCGCTGAGCGCGCTGGCCCTCTCGCACTTCGTCGATCCCGACGGGCCGGTCGGCGAGCTCGCCCGTGTCGTACGCCCCGGCGGGAACATCGTGATCTCGGACTTCCATCCCTACATGGTGCTGCTCGGCGGCCAGGCCGTGTTCCGCACCGAGGGCGGCGCCCCGCACTTCGTCGCGAGCCACGCCCACCTCCCCGGCCACATGCTCGGGGTCTTCCGCGCCGCCGGGCTCACGATCGAGGCCTGCATTGAGCCGACGTGGACGCACGCCGCGGCGCTCGCCACGTTCCCTGGTATGTCGGACACGCTCTACGAGGAAGCGATCGCCGGGCTCCCGCTCGCCATCGTCTGGATCCTCACCCGCGACTGACCGACTTCCCTTGGCGGCCCGCGTCGCCGATCATGCCTCGATCATTTCGGGAGCGCCGATCGTGAATTCCGTCGACCAGTTCATCGCCGCCGCTACGGACCCGACCGACGATGCGGTGCAGGCGCTCGGCACGGCGCTGCGCGCCGACGCCGCGGTGATCACACCGTTCGGCCGCGCCACGGGACCCGCCGCCGTCGGCGAGCTCTTCCGCAGCCCCCGGCTGCAGGCGACGCTCGGGGCGGCCACCTGGGGCTCGCCGCACCGGGACGGCACGACGGTGACGGTCGAGGCGGTGCTCCCACCCGGACTGCCCGCGGCGGCGATCCGGTCCACGATGACCGTCGACGACGCCGGGGTGCTCACGGGCGTGGTGCAGGAGGTCGTACCGGCACCGCCGCCCGAGCCGGGCGCGCTGGTCCTGTCCGCCGACGTACAGGACGATGTGAACGGCGCGCTCGCCAACGGCACGCCGTTCGTCGTCGCCTACGTGGACGCCGGCGGTGTACCCCACCTCTCCCTGCGGGGCTCGACGCAGACCCACGGCGACGATCAGCTCGCGCTGTGGATCAGGGACCCCGCCGGCGGGCTGCTGCGTGCGATCCCTGAGCGCCCGACCGTGGCGCTCTTCTACCGCGACGCCAGCCGCGGGCGGACGTACCAGTTCACGGGGCGCGCCCGCGTCGCTGACGAACCGTCGACCCGCGCGGCCGTGTACGCCGGTCAGCCCGAGGTGGAGCGCAACCTCGATCCCTACCAGCGCGGCGTCGCGGTGATCGTCGACCTCGAGCGCGTCGAGGGGACCGGCGCAGCGGGTCGGTTCCGCCTCGAGCGGTAGGGGAGCGGCGTCAGCCCGACGCCCGGCGGGCCGGCGTGGTCGATCGATCGAGACCCGCCCCGAGCTCGTCGAACGCCTCACCCAGCAGCCCCGTCACCGATCCGGACTTCGGCCCGGCGACCCAGCTGTCGACCGCGGCGCGGAACGCGGCGGTCGCTGCACCCGCGACGAGGCGCAGCGTCAGGGAGTCGGCTGGCGAGCCGGCGCGTCGGGATCGGTCGGCCAGGACCTCGACGACGGCGTCGTCCCAGCCGCGTTGAAGCTCCGACTTGCTCGCCCGCAGGCTCGGCGTCGCCTCGATGATCGCGATCCGGGCCGTGATGCGCTCGCGCTCGCCCGCGTACTCCTGCGCGAGCGCGAGCAGGGCGGCGCGCAGCGCCTCCCACGGCGAGCGGTCGGGCGGCTGGGAGGCGAGCAGCGCCAGCATGCGGTTGCGGCGCTGCTCGATCTCGCCGCCGAACAGCACGTCGGACTTCGTCGGGAAGTAGCGGAAGAAGGTCCGCGGCGAGACCTCGCACGCCGCGGCGATGTCCTCCACCGTGGTGTGGTCGAACCCCTGGCGCCGGAAGAGGTCCAGGGCGGCACGCTCCAGGGCCTCGTGCGTGCGGGCCTTCTTGCGCTCCCGCAGCCCCTCGGGAGCCTCGACGGTCACCCCCATATTCTGCCATATCCTGCCAGTTGACGGGGGGCGCCAGATGGCGGGTTGCGCTATCTGGCAGACAGTGACACAATTTGCTGATGCGGTTGATCTCGGTGGACGCCAACGCGCGCGCCTACGAGCGGCGCTGGTGGGTCCTCGGCGTCCTCTGCATGAGCCTGCTGATCGTGTTCGTGGGCAACTCGAGCCTAAACGTCGCGATCCCGACCCTGGCCCGGGACCTGCACGCGTCCGAGTCCGAGCTGCAGTGGGTCGTCGCCTCCTACTCGCTCGTGTTCGCCGGCCTGCTGTTCTCGACCGGCGCGATCGGCGACCGCTTCGGACGGAAGGGTGCGCTCCAGGTCGGGCTGCTCGTGTTCGTCGCGGGGTGCGTCTTCGCGTCGCAGGGCACCGTGATGTGGCAGCTCATCGCGGGGCGGGCGGTCATGGGCGCCGGCGCGGCGTTCATCATGCCGTCGACGCTCTCGATCCTGGTCAACGTCTTCCCGCCCGACGAGCGGGCGAAGGCGATCGCCATCTGGGCGGCCACGACCGGCGCGGCGGGCGCGATCGGGCCCGTGGCCAGCGGATGGCTGCTCGGCCACTTCTGGTACGGGTCGATCTTCCTCATCAACGTGCCGTTCGTCGTCGTCGCGCTCGTCGCCGGCTGGTGGCTCGTGCCCCGGTCCAGGGACCCCGAGCAGGCCAAGCTCGACCCGGTCGGGGCGGTGCTGTCCACGATCGGCATCGCGACGCTCGTCTACGCGCTGATCGAGGCACCCGACAAGGGGTGGGGCGACGTCAACACCATCGGCGCGTTCGTGCTTGCCCTCGGCGTCCTGGCGCTGTTCGCCCTATGGGAGCTGCACAAGCGCGATCCGATGCTCGACATCCGCTACTTCAAGAACCCGGCGTTCAGCACCGGCACGGGCGGCATGGTGCTCGTGTTCCTCGCCATGTACGGCGTGATGTTCCTCATCACCCAGTACTTCCAGCTCGTGCTCGGTTACACCCCGCTGTCCGCGGCGCTGCGTCTCCTCCCGATCGCCCCGATCATGATCGTGGTCGCGCCGTTCACCCCCCGGCTCAGCGCCCGGTACGGCGCCCACCGGACGGTGGCGTTCGGGATGGCGCTCATCGCGGGCGGCATGCTCATGTTTCTCCACCTCGGACTGCACACGCCGTACCTCTACGTCGCGGTGTGCCTGCTGCCGCTGGTGAGCGGGATCGCGCTCGCCATGTCCCCGATGACCGCGGCGATCATGTCGGCCGTCCCACCACGACGCGCGGGCGCCGGCTCGGCCACCAACGACGCGACGCGCGAGCTCGGCGCCGCGCTCGGCGTCGCCGTGCTCGGCAGCGTGGCCGCCTCCCGGTACACGGGCGCGCTGGGCCACGCCTTGACGGGCCTCTCTGCTTCGGCGCAGCAGACGGCGCGCGCCTCCATCGCGGGCGCGCTCCACGTCGCGGGCCAGCTCCACGGCGTCGCCGCCGAGGCGCTCACCCTGGCGTCGAAGGCTGCGTTCGTCGACGGCGTCCACCTCGCGTCGATCGCGGGCGCGGTGCTCGCCCTTGTCGCGGCCGTCGTCACCTACCGGTACCTCCCGCACCGGCTTGTGCCGCACGGCGGGCCGACCCCGACCGAGGCGCTCGAGGAGACGGCGGAGCTCGGGATCGCCGGCGTGCCGCCCCTTGTCGCCGACGACGAGGTCGCCCGGACCCCGGCGCGCTGAGCGATCCGCACGCGGCGGCGGGCTGCCGGCCCTCGTCACGACGGCCGTGGTTCTCCGCGACGAGGCGTTGTCTACGGGACTGCTATACCTGATAGGGTATAGACGTGAGTCGAGATAGGCCTGAACGACAGGCACTTAGCGGACTGGATTCCGCAGCCCTGATCCGGGACGCACGAGGGCTCGCCGGCCTGAGTCAAGCGGAGCTCGCTGGTCGGGTCGGGACGACTCAGGCCGTGGTGTCCCGCTGGGAACGAGGTGTGGAGGTCCCCCGACTTGATGCCTTGGCGCGGGCTCTGCGGGCCTGCGGCTTCGAGGCTGACCTGGTCTTCCGACGGCGTGACGACGTGGACCGCGCGCAGATCGAGAGCGCGTTGGCGCTGACGCCCGACGAGCGGCTCGAGTCGATCGTCAACACGACGGAACTCCTGGGCCTCGCGCGATCCGGCGGCTGAGCGTGCCGCATCCCCTTCGGCCGGCGGAGATCTTCGGCACGCTGGCCGAGCACCACGTGCATTACGTCTTGATCGGAGGGCTCGCGGCGGTGCTCCACGGCTCGCCCACCGTGACCGCCGACGCCGACATTTGTGCCGAACGCACCGCGGACAACCTCCGCCGGTTGTCCCGCGCGCTCGAGGCGCTGCACGCGAGGGTCCGCTCGAGCGCCGAGCCCGACGGCGTTCCCTTCAAGCCCGACGCCGCGTTGCTGGGCCGCATGAAGGTCGTCAACCTGAGCACCGACTTCGGTGACCTCGATCTGGCGTTCGAGCCAGCCGCGTTCTCCGGATACGAGGAGCTCGCGCAACACGCGGTCGCGGTGTCCATCGCGGGAACGGTGGTTGCCGTCGCGTCGCTCGACGATGTCATCCGGTCCAAAGAAGCGGCGAACCGGCCGAAGGACCGGGCAACATTGCCCGTCCTGTACGCCCTGCGCGACGAGATCGAGGCGAGCGACTGACCCCGCGCGGGCGCAGGGCAGCTACGAGATCCGGCGAGCAGTCCGGAGTCGCTCGATGAACGCCGCCTCGTCCGGGAGGGTCGCGATGCGCTGGGCGGGTGTCAAGCGCAGCAGCTCTCGGATCCCCGATCGGTCGACTCCTGCGTCGACTCGCTCCGCGGAGTCGCTCGCCTCGACCGAGCATTTGGCTCTCGGGGTCGGTTTGGCTTCGTGCTGCATCGCTACCTCGGTGCGATCGTACGCGCGACGTCCGCCAGGGAGGGGAACTCCGCCGACTCCTGGACACAGCGGGCGAACAGCCAGAGGAGCAACCGATCGGCATCGAGGTCGAGCAGGCGCGCCATGCGCTTGACGACCACACGAGGCTCCGCGTGCAGCCGGTCGCAGTTCAGGAGGTGCTGAACCGCGTCGTAGGTCGGGTCGCCGACGTAGGGCTTCGGATCGATCATGAGCCACCGCTCGCGCTGCGCCTCAAGCACGTTGCCGGCGTGCAGATCCGTGCAGAGGAGGACGTGGCGATCGGCCGTGGAGGGAAGGGACCGGTAGAGCTCGATCCCCTCCCGGGCGAGACCTGGGTCGAGACCGCCGCGCGGCGGCGGGAGGCGCTCGAACGCGTCTGCCCAGTAATCGCAGAGGCGCTGGAGCGGTCGAAATGGTCCCTCCGGGGAGGCGCGCCAGAGCCGAGGCAGGATCGATGCGATCACGACGTCTTGCTCTGGCTCGAGTCGACTCCGAAGCGTCACCCCGGGCACGCAGCGTTCCAGGAGCAGCGCCACGGTGTTGTCGAGCACGTGGACGTCGTGGAGCCGAATCGTGCCCTGACCGTCCCAGGCCCGCAGGCCGTCTGGTTCGTGCTCGGACTCGTTGTGGCGCCACCCGACCTTCAGTACGAGATCTGCGCGGTCGGCGGTCTCGGCGGGCGCGACCCAGGCGGTCACACCCCCCGGCTGGTAGGGCTCGCCAAGCCCGAGCGACCAGCGCTGCTGGAGCTCGGCGACCGTCTTGGGGAGCGCCGCCAGCCATGCTCGCCGCTCTTCGTTCCCGCTCGACGCGATGTTCTCAACCAGGTTGCGCGGCAGTGGGAGAGCCACGTCGGCCATCTTGGCGTGGACAGTCAACGCGCCCGCCGACATTGTCCACACGTCCGTCGGCCCGACTCGCGGTTCAGGGGATCGCGAGTCGTTCGGTGCCCGACGCGGGCCTCAGGCAGTCGACCACTTCGATCGGTCTGCGGCGATGAGTTCTTGATCGGCCAACCGAACGGCTCAGACGACCTCAACCATGCGGACGGCAGCCGTCACCGGCGGCGGTACCGGCTCGCCGTGAGAGCGCAGACTCTCGACGTGGAGACGGACGGCCTCTTGGATGAGTGCTTCGACCTCCGCAACCGAGGCACCCGCGGCGACACAACCGGGAAGGTCAGGGACGTACGCGGAGAAGGCTCCGTCGCTCCCCTCGATGATCACGGCGTAAGCGCTCAACTGTTCGTCTCTCAGATCCCTGCTTGCCGGAGGATGCTTCTCAGGGTACCGGGCTTGACTTCAGCGCCGGGCTTGCCTGCGATCGTGACGGTGCCCGGCTTAGCGGTGTGTCGGAACTGACGGTGGCTTCCCCGCTGTCGGGCGAGGCGCCATCCGTCCTGCTCGATCAGCCGGATGGCATCCCGCACCTTCACCGCCGAACCGTACGGTTCGGCTGTGACGGCTTTGCCTGAGCCTGTTGGTCAGCATTCCGCCAGCGAGGCTGTCGTCTTCTCGAACACGAGGCGATAGTGCTCGAGGAGCTGGCGCTCGAAGCACACGCTGTTCGGGCTCACGCCGGACGTAAAGGCCAGGCGGAAGTCGCGGCTCGTTGCCCACCGCGGTACCAGAGCCAGCTTGAGCATCGTCTTTCGCATCGTCCGCTCGCCGAA
>JBPYDT010000086.1:0-6635 GCA_051986275.1 Acidimicrobiia bacterium
TGTCCTCGGGCGTGGCCTCGGCGAGGAAGTCGTCGACGCCCGCCTCCTCGGCGATGGCGGCGGCGGTGCGCGGGTTGTCGCCGGTGATCATCACCGTGCGGATCCCCATGGTGCGAAGGTCGGCGAACCGCTGCGCGATACCCGGCTTCACGATGTCCTTCAGGTAGACGACGCCGAGCGCGCGGGCCGGCGACCCGTCGGCGCGGTCGGCGACGACGAGCGGCGTGCCGCCCCGGCCGGCGATGCCGTCGACCGTCTCGTTGAGCTGGGCCGGGAACGAGCCCCCGCCCTCCTCGACCCAGCGGCGGACCGAGTCGGCCGCGCCTTTGCGCACCGCTCGTCCCGGGAGGTCGACACCGCTCATGCGCGTCTGCGCCGTGAAGGGTACGAGCTCGGCGCCGGCGAGCTCGCGCTCGCGGAGTCCGTACTTGTCCTTGGCGAGCACGACGATCGAGCGTCCCTCGGGCGTCTCGTCGGCGAGCGAGGAGAGCTGCGCCGCCTCGGCGAGGTCCTCCTGGGCGACGCCCTCCGCGACGAGGAACTCGTCAGCGGCGCGGTTCCCGAACGTGATCGTGCCGGTCTTGTCGAGCAGGAGCGTCGCGCAGTCTCCCGCGGCCTCGACGGCGCGGCCGGACATGGCGAGGACGTTGCGCCGGACGAGGCGATCCATGCCGGCGATGCCGATCGCCGACAGGAGGCCCCCGATCGTCGTCGGGATGAGGCAGACGAGCAGCGCGACGAGGATCACGATGGTCTGCTGCGCGTGGTTGAAGATCGCGAACGGCTGGAGCGTCACGGTGGCGAGCAGGAAGATGATCGTGAGCCCGGCGAGCAGGATGTTGAGCGCGATCTCGTTCGGCGTCTTCTGGCGGCTCGAGCCCTCGACGAGCGCGATCATCCGGTCGAGGAACGTCTCGCCGGGCCGCGCCGTGATCCGCACGGTGATCTCGTCGGAGAGGACCCGCGTGCCGCCGGTCACCGCCGAGCGGTCACCCCCCGACTCGCGGATGACCGGCGCCGACTCGCCCGTGATCGCCGACTCGTCGACGCTCGCGATGCCCTCGACGACCTCGCCGTCGCTTGGGATGAGCTCCCCGGCGCACACCACGCAGCGGTCGTCGACGTCGAGGGCGGTGCTCGCGACCTCCTCGAGCGTGCCGTCCGCGCGCTGCCGGTTGGCGGTCGTCTCGGAGCGCGTCTTGCGCAGCGTGTCGGCCTGCGCCTTGCCCCGGCCCTCGGCGACCGCCTCGGCGAAGTTGGCGAACAGGACGGTGAACCAAAGGAATAGGGCCACGAGCCCGGCGAAGACGTCCTCCTGCGTGCTCGCCGAGCCCAGGTCGCGGAAGAACAGGACGGTGACGAGGACGCTGCCGACACCGACGACGAACATGACGGGGTTGCGGGAGAGCGTCTTCGGGTTCAGCTTCACGAAGCTGTCGGCGACGGCGCGCCGGAGGATCTCCGGGTCGAACATCGAGCGGGTCTCGCCGGCCATGCGGTTGTCCTCTAAACCTTGAGGATCTCGACGACGGGACCGAGTGCGAGCGCCGGCAGGAACGTGAGCGCCCCGACGATGAGCAACACGCCGATCACGAGGACGATGAACAGCGGTGTGTGCGTTGGGAAGGTCCCGGCCGAGGCCGGCACGGTCTGCTTGCGCACGAGCGAGCCGGCGAGGGCGAGCGTCGGGATGATGAGGAAGAACCGGCCGAAGAGCATCGCGAAGGAGAGCGCGTTGTTCAGGAACGCCGTGTTCGCGTTGAGTCCGGCGAACGCCGAGCCGTTGTTGTTGGACGCCGACGTGAAGGCGTACAGGATCTGGCTGAAGCCGTGCGCGCCCGGGTTCGTGATGGACGTCTTGACCGACGGGACGTACGTCGCGACCGCGGTGCCGCCGAGGAGCACCACGGGCATCGCGAGGATGTAGAGGGCGACGAGCTTCACCTCGGAGGCTTGGATCTTCTTGCCCAAGTACTCCGGTGTTCGCCCGACCATGAGCCCGGCGATGAACACCGCCAAGATCGCGAACACGAGCAGGCCGTTGAGCCCCACGCCGGCGCCCCCCGGTGAGACCTCCCCCAGCTTCATGTGCGCCAGGGCGAGGAACCCGCCGGCCGGTGTGTAGCTGTCGAGCGCCGAGTTGACCGAGCCGTTCGAGGTGCCCGTCGTGGACCCGGTCCACAGTCCCGAGCCGCCCGGTCCGATGCGCACCTCCTTGCCCTCCATGTTCCCGCCGGGTTGCGAGGCGGTCGCGACCTGGGTCGCGCCGTGTTGCGAGAGCCGGGGGTTCCCGTTCCCCTCGACGACCATGACGCCGATCGAGGTCCCGAGCCAGATGACGAACATGATCGTGAACACCGCGTAGCCCTGCCGCTTGTCCTTGACCATGCGGCCGAACGTGAACGCGAGGGCGAACGGGATGATGAGGATGGCGTAGAGCTCGACGAAGTCACTCAGCGCCGTCGGGTTCGAGAACGGGTGCGCCGCGTTCGTGTTGAAGAAGTCGCCGCCGTTCGTGCCGACCTGCTTGATCGCCTCCATGCTCGCGTCGGGGCCGCCGGGGATCTGCTGGGTCGAGCCGGTGATCGTGTGCGCGGTCGTGAACCCGTGCGTGTTCTGGATCACGCCTTGGGTGAGCAGGATGATCGCGACCACGAACGCGATCGGCAGCAGGACCCGCAGCGTCGTGCGGACCAGGTCGACCCAGAAGTTGCCGACCGTGCGCTGCCCCCTGCGGGAGAGGCCACGGAGCAGCGCCGCCATCACCGCCATGCCCACGCCCGCCGAGACGAACTGCTGCACGGTGAGCCCCGCCATCTGCGTGAGGTGGCTCAACGTCGACTCGCCGGCGTAGGCCTGCCAGTTCGTGTTCGTGACGAAGCTGACCGCGGTGTTCAGCGAGAGCGCCGGAGCGACGTTCGCAACACTCGTCGGGTTGAACGGCAGGCTCGACTGGATCCGCTGGAGCACGTAGAGGATGGCGATGCCGACGACACTGAACGCGAGGAGCGACGCGGTGTAGATCGTCCATCGCTGCTCGCGCTTGGGGTTGATGCGACAGAACCGGTAGATGACGCGCTCGACCGGGAGGAAGACCCGGTCGCCGATGACGGGGCCGCCCTCGTAGATCCGGGCGATGTAGAAGCCCAGGGGCGGCGCGGTGACCGCGATGAGGGCGATGAGCGCGACGAGCTCGGCCCCGTCGGCAAAGGTCATCAGAAGCGCTCGGGGTAGAGCAGCGCCGCGACGAGGTAGCCCGCCAGCAGAACGGCGATCACCAGGCCGGCGATGTTGTTCGCGGTCATGCCGCTGCTTGCTCGCTCTCCTCGGTGTCCTCGGCGGGCAACGCCTGACTGTCCGGCCCCACGATCCAGTCGCAGACCCGGACATAGAGGAGGCAGAGCACGAAGAACCCGACGACGAACAGCGCTACGAAGAGATCGGCCACCACGCACCCCCCTGGCTCCGACCGCCGCGCGCGGCTGCCGCGGCGGTTCCGGTCTCTTACCGGTTCGCGACACGCCAGGGAACCGTCTTAACGCGTCCTTAGCGCCCGGCGTTCGACACTTAGCGGCCGCGCAACACTCCGGGTGGAGAAGGGGGGCCCGCCGCGATTCGTCACCGCCCCGGTGAGGGGCCCCGGATATGGTGGGTGGCACGCACGGGAGCCCGGTGAAACCGGGCTGAGAGGAGGGCTGCGGAGCCCTCGACCGTTGGAACCTGATCCGGGTCATGCCGGCGAAGGGAGGAGGGTGACGCTCGGTCGGCTTCACGTCGTGACCGACACCCGGCCCGGGCGCGACCCGCTGCGCACGGTGCAGGCGGCGATCGCGGCCGGCGCCCCCGTCGTCCAGGTCCGGGCGAAGGGCTGGCCGGATGCCGAGCTGTACGAGCTGGCGTGCCGTGTCGCGGACCTCTGCGCCGCCGCGGGCGCGTCCTGCATCGTGAACGACCGGCCCGACGTCGCGCTGGCAGTCGCGGCAGCGGGCGCGCACGTCGGTCGCGACGATCTGCCGGTCGCGGCCGCCCGGCGGGTGCTCGGTCGGTCCCGCGTCCTCGGGGCGACGGCGCGCGACGCGCCCACCGCGAGGGAACACGAGACCGCCGGGGCGTCGTACCTCGGCGTGGGGCCGGCGTACGCGACGACGACCAAGCAGGGCCTGCCGACCGCGCTCGGTCCGGCGGGCGTCGCCGCGGTCGCCGCCGCCGTCGGGATCCCCGTGGTGGCCGTCGCCGCGGTGACCCCCGAGCGGGTCGCACCGCTGCTCGAAGCCGGCGCCTACGGCGTCGCGGTCATCAGCGCCGTGTCCGACGCCGAGGACCCGGCCCAGGCCACCGAGGCGTTGCTGCGCGCGATCGACGCGGCGGTGCCGCGGTGACCCGCGTGACGGTCGTGGGCGGTGGCGCAATCGGGCTGGCGTGTGCGTGGCGCCTCGCCGCCGGTGGCGCGGCGTGCACCGTCGTCGACCCGAACCCGGGGCGCGGCGCGAGCGACGTCGCCGCGGGGATGCTCGCCCCGGTCACGGAGGTCCACTACGGGGAGGAGCCGCTGCTCGCGCTCAACCTCGAGTCCGCTCGGCGCTGGCCGTCGTTCGTGGACGCGCTGGAGGCGGCCGCCGGCCTGCCGGTCGGGTACCGCCAGGAGGGGACGCTGGTCGTCGCGATGCGCGACGACGACCGGCGCGCCCTCGACGCCCTCGTCCGGTTCCAGCACCAGCTCGACCTCCGCGTCGATCCACGGTCGAGCGCCGGATGCCGAGAACTCGAGCCCGTGCTCACCCCGCGCGTCCGCGCCGGCGCGCTCGTCACGGGTGATCGTCAGGTGGAGCCGCGGGCCCTCGTCCAGGCCCTGCTGGCGGCGTGCAATCGGTCGGGCGTGGAGCTGCGTCGCGACGGCGCGACGGCCATCGAGGCGGGGCCGCGCGTCCGCCTGGCGAGCGGCGCGGAGCTCGTCAGCGACCTGCTCGTCGTCGCCGCCGGCTGCTGGACCAGCGAGCTCCTCGACCTGCCGGTGCGCCCGGTGAAGGGGCAGATCTTGCGGCTCCGCGGCGACGTCGCCCGCCAGCCGGCCCACACCGTGCGGGGCCTGGCGGACGGCGTCTCCGTCTACCTCGTGCCACGCGCCGACGGGCAGCTCGTCGTCGGCGCGACCGTCGAGGAGCAGGGTTTCGACACGACCGTGACCGCCGGCGCGGTCCACACGCTGCTCGACGCGGCCGCGCAGCTCGTGCCCGGCGTCACCGAGCTCGAACTTGCCGAGGCCCGGGCCGGCCTGCGTCCGGGCACCCCCGACAACGCTCCGATCCTCGGACCGGTCCCGAGCCTCGACGGCGTCGTCGCCGCGACCGGGCACTTCCGCAACGGGATCCTCCTCACCCCAGTCACGGCCGACGCGGTCGCGGACCTCGTGACCACCGGTGCGAGCGCGCTCGCCGCGCCGTTCGGGCCCGAGCGGTTCCGATGATCCTCACCGTGAACGGCGCACCGGCCGAGGTGGAGCCCGACGCGACGGTGGCGACCGTGGTCGACGGGCTCGGCCGTGACGCCCGCGGCGTGGCTGTCGCGGTGAACGACGACGTCGTGCCCCGCGGCGCGTGGTCGGGCACGCGGCTGCGGGCCGGTGACCGCGTCGAGGTGCTGCGCGCGGCGCAAGGAGGATGACGCATGGATGACCCGCTGCACCTCGCCGGCACCGCGCTGGCCTCGCGGCTGATCCTCGGCACCGGCGGTGCGCCGAGCCTCACCACCCTCGAGCGGGCGATCGTGGCCTCCGGCGCGGAGGTCGTGACCGTCGCGTTGCGGCGTATTGACCCGACGGCGCCGGGCTCGCTCGTGGACGTGCTCGAGCGCACGGGCGTGCGCACCCTCCCGAACACGGCGGGCTGCTTCACCGCTCGCGAGGCGGTGCTGACGGCCCAGCTCGCCCGCGACGCGTTCTCGACCGACTGGATCAAGCTCGAGGTCATCGCCGACGACCGCACGCTGCTGCCCGACCCCGTCGAGCTGCTCGTCGCCGCCGAGGAGCTCGTGAACGAGGGCTTCGTCGTCCTGCCCTACACGAACGACGACCCGGTCACCGCCGTCCGCCTCGCCGAGCTCGGCTGCCCCGCGGTCATGCCGCTCGGGTCACCGATCGGGAGCGGGATGGGCATCCGCAACCCGTACAACCTGGCGATCATCCGAGAGCAGGTCGACGTCCCCGTGATCCTCGACGCGGGCGTCGGGACGGCGTCCGACGCCGCGCTGGCGATGGAGCTCGGCTGCGACGGTGTCCTGCTGGCGTCGGCCGTCACGCGAGCCCGCGATCCCGAGCAGATGGCCGAGGCGATGCGCCGCGCGGTCGAGGCGGGACGGCTCGCCTACCTCGCGGGACGCATCCCCCGGCGCCTGTACGCCGAGGCCTCGACCACGTGGGAGGGCCGACCGGACCTGTGACCGTGCCCGACCCCCTCCTCGTGCTCACCGACGCGTCGCAGACGCGGGGTCGGCCGCTGCTCGACGTCGTGACCGCGGCGCTGCGTGGCGGTGCCCGCACCGTGATCCTGTGCGAGAAGCACCTGCCGGCGCGAACGCGGGCCGCTCTGGGCGGCCGCCTCGCGGACGCAGTGCACGACGCCGGCGGGACCTTCCTGGTC
>JBPYDT010000087.1:0-6336 GCA_051986275.1 Acidimicrobiia bacterium
CCGACGACCCCGGGGCTCGGCGTGTACGCGCACCGCCTCCTGTTCGACCGCGACACGAGCCCGTGAGCATCCCGTCGCTCGTCAAGCGGCGCGGCTTCCGCGACCTGCTCATCGGCCAGGGCGTCTCGGCGCTCGGCGACTGGATGGGCACGGTCGCGTTCATGGCCCTCGCGCTGAAGCTCACCGGGTCGCCGACCGCCGTCGGCGGGATCCTCACGCTGCGGCTGCTCCCCGCGGCGCTCGGTGGGCCCCTCGCGACGAAGGCGGTGCGCAAGTGGGACCGCCGCCGCACCATGCTCGCGATGGACGCGTTCCGCGCCCTCGTGATCGCCGCCGTCCCCCTCATCCAGAGCCTCTGGTGGATCTACCTGTGCGCGGCCGTCGTCGAGGCCGCGAGCATCGTGTTCCTCCCCGCTCGCGACTCGTCGATCCCCGACCTCGTCGGCGACGACGACCTCTCCCTCGCCGACGGGCTCGTCCTCGGCTCCTCGTACGGGACGATCCCCTTCGGCGCGGGGGCGTTCGCCGCGGTCGCCGCGCTGCCGATCGCGACGATCTTCCACCGCCAGCTCGCCCTGGTGTTCTGGATCGACGCGCTCACCTTCCTCGTGTCCTTCTCCTTCATCTACCGGCTGCGCATGCTGGGCGTCCCGACCGCCCCCGAGGAGGAGCGCAAGGACGTCAAGTTCCGGGACGCCTTCCGGATCCCGCTCGTCCGCGCGGTCATGCCGGCGACCGCGGCCGTCGCGCTCGGGCTCGGCGCCCTCTTCTCGCTCGGCATCGTCTTCGTCCGCAACGTGCTCTCGGCGAGCGACACCGAGTTCGGGGTGCTCATCGCCCTCTTCGGCATCGGGGCCGCGCTCGGCCTCGGGGTGCTGCAGCTGCGCCGAAAACACGACCCCCTCTTCGAGACCCGCCTCGGGGTCGCGGCGATCGGCGGTGTCGTCGCCGTGTTCTCGCTCGCCGGCAACATCTGGATCGCGTACGTGGGCGCGCTCGCGTTCGGCGCGGCCGCGTCCTACACGCTGGCGTCCGGTATGGGGGCGCTGCAGTCCCGCCTCGACGGCACGCAACGCGTCCTCGCGTTCGCCGCCTTCCACGTCGTGATCCGACTCGCGCTCAGCCTCGCAGCGATCGCCGCCGGGGTCGCGGCCCAGCTCCTCAACGACGTCCGATGGCCGTTCGTCGGGCGGCTCGAGCCCTCGCGCGTGGTGCTCCTGTCGTGCGGGCTGCTCACCGTGCTCGCCTCCGTCCTCGTGAGCGAGCGGCTCGCGAGCCCCAACCTCAAGCTGGCGCACGCCGCCCCACCCGAGACGCCCCCAGAGTCGGAGCACGCCTCAGAGTCGGCGGCGTCGTGACCGTCGCCGTCGTGACCGACAGCGCCGCCGCGCTGCCGAGCGAGCTCGCCGAGCGCTACGCCGTCACGGTCGTGCCCATGTGGCTCACCGTGGGCGGCGAGGCCGAGATCGAGGGCGCGCGGCCGCTGGAGGACCTCGTCGACCAAGAGGGCGTGACGACGTCGGCGCCCACGCCCGGCGAGTTCGAGCAGGCCATCAAGGACCGCCTGCGCGCGAGCGACGGCGTCGTCGTGCTCACGATCGCGTCCTCGATGAGCGCCACCTACCAGGCGGCCCACCTCGCGGGCGAGGCGGTGGGCGGGCCGGTGCGCGTCGTCGACACCGCGACCGCGGGTGGCGCCGAGGCGCTCGTCGTCCTCGCCGCGGCGCAGGCCGCGGCGCGGGGCGAGACGCTCGACGTGGTGGAGCAGACCGCCCGGGACGTCATCGAGCGCGTGCGCCTCGTCGCCACGCTGCCGAGGCTCGACTACCTCGTGCGCAGCGGACGGGTGCCCGGCCTCGCCGGCTGGGCCGGGAACCGGCTCGGCATCAACCCGCTCTTCGAGTTCCGGCGAGGCAAGGTGCGGCGCCTCCGGCCCGCGCTGTCACGCGACGCGGCGCTCGACCGCATGGTCGGCATCCTGCGCCGCTCGCGCGTGCCGGGCGCGCGGCTCCACGCGGCCGCGCTCCACGCGCTGGCCCCCGACACCGGCGCGGAGCTCCTGGCGCGGGTGCGGGGCCACGACGACTCCCCCGACGCGTTCCTCGGCGGGTTCGGTCCCGTGATGGTCGTGCACACCGGGCCGGGTCTCGCCGGGCTCGCCTGGTGGTGGGAGCCCCCGGGCTGAGCTAGACGGCGTCGGCGTGCTGGCGCGGCGACCCGGCGCGGTCGACGCACCAGTCGACGGCCGCGAGCACGGGTTCCACCGCCGCCGGCTCGAACGCGTGCCCCATCCCCTCGACGAGGTCGAGCCGCCGCGGCTCGTGGGCCGTCTCGTAGAGGAGCGTCCCGTCGTCGGGTGGGATGAACGGGTCGGCTCGTCCGTGCACGACGGCGAGCGGCACGGTCAAGGCGGCCACGAGGTCGGCGGGCGGCGCACCCCGCGCGACCCGCGCCGAGATGCGGACGCCCATGTGGCGGCGCGCGAGGTTGCGCCCGAGGGGCGTCTGGGTGAGAAGCGCCGAGAGGATGCCGCGGGCGTTGCGCGGCAGCTTCCAGCGCGCCGGGCAGCTGACCGTGACGACGCCGGCGACCGTCTCGGGGTGCGCCACGGCGTAGCGCAGCACGGCGATGGCGCCCATGGACGCCCCGACGAGGACGAGCGGCCGCCCGGCCGGCGCGACCGCGCCGATCGCGGCCGCCACGTCGAGGTGCTCGTCGTCGCCGAGCGTCGTCGCGCCCCCCGACGCGCCGTGCCCGCGAGCGTCGTAGCCGAGCACGTCGAAGCCGTGCGCCCGCAGCGCCTCGCCCAGCGCCACGACGCGGGCCTCGGTGCAGCACGCGCCAAAGCCGTGCACGAGCACGACCGTGCCCCGCGCCGGCGCGTCCGCCGTCCACCAGGTCGCCGTCAAGCGCACACCGTCGGCGGTGACGAGCTGCACGGTCCTCCCCGGATCGGCTGTGAGCGACGATACCGAAGCCCTGTCGGCGCCGCGCGGCCGCGTCACCCCGTGACGGCGAGGATCGGCGCGGCCAGCTCGGGTCGACAGACCAGGAGGTCGGGGAGCCACGGCTCGGGCCGGTTGTACTCGAGGGGCGAGCCGTCCAGCCGCGAGGCGTGCAGCCCGGCCGCCCACGCCACCGCGACCGGCGCCGCCGAGTCCCACTCGTGCTGCCCGCCCGCGTGCACATAGGCGTCGACCTCGCCGAGGAGCACGGCGGCCGTCTTCGCGCCCGCCGAGCCCATCGCGACGAGCTCGGCGTCGAGCGCGGCCGCGACCTCCTTCGCGACGGCGGGGGCACGGGTGCGGCTCACCACGACACGGACCGGGCGCGGCCCGCGCGCCGGCACGACCGGGGGCGACGCCGTGGACAGCACACGGTCCTGCGCGGGCAGCGCGACCGCCCCGACCTGGAGCCCGGCGCGTCGCGTCCACAGCGCGACGTGCACCGCCCAGTCGGCCCGACCCGCCTCGCTGAACTCGCGCGTCCCGTCCAGCGGGTCGACGATCCACACGCGGTCGGCGTCGACGCGTGCCCGGTCGTCGGCCGACTCCTCCGACAGGACGGCGTCGCCCGGATGATCGGCGTGGAGCAGCTCGAGGAGTCGCTCGTTGGCGCGCGCGTCGCCCGCCTCGCCGACCGTGCCAGGGTCCGCGCCACGGGCCCGGACGTCCACCAGTAGGTCGCCGGCCGCGGTGGCGTAGCGCGCCGCGTCGTCGTGGTCGCCCATCCCGGCATTCTGGTCGGCGCGTCCGCCCTCGCAGGTGCCTCGCGCCGCCTTTACGCCCCCCTGACCTGGCGTCAGTTGCCTCTGGTGACAGCAACCACGACCAGGAGCGAACCATGAAGCGATTGCTCGTCGTCGTCGCCGCCGCCGGGCTCCTCACGCTCGGCGGCGTCGGCGTCGCCGCCGCCCAGACCACGGGCGGCAGCACGAACCCGTCCAACCCGCCGAGCGTGGCGAGCCCGAACGGTCGCCGCGGCCGCGTCGCGCTTGGCGTGCTCAGGGTTAGCGCGCAGACCCTCGACGTCTCGCGCCGTGACCTCGTGAGCGGGCTGTGCAGCGGCAAGACGCTCGCGCAGGTGGCCAACACCCACGGGAAGACCTCCCAGGACCTGATCGACGCGCTCGTGAAGGCCGCCGACCAGCACATCCAGGCGAACGAGAAGTCCGGGAAGATCACCCAGGCCCAGGCCACCAAGCGCCTGGCCAAGGTGAAGACCGAGGCGACGAAGCTCGTCGACAGCTACAAGGTCCCCCAGGCGCGCTGCCAGCGGCTGCAGGGCGGCGGGGCGCCGGCGACGACGCCGACCACCGGCACGACCTGAGCCCCGACCGGTGCCCGCCGGGACGCGGCGGTCCCGGCGGGCATCGTCGCGCCCGAACCCATCCGCTACCGTCCGCGGGCCCGCCCGCCGACGCAGGGGAGCGACGATGACGATCCCCGGCGAGCCGACCGTCCCGGCGGGCGAGCGCACCGTCCCGGCCGGCGAGCGGACCGTCGCCGCCGGGTCGGGGGGCCCGGGCGGCGTCCCACCGGCCGGGCCGAGCGGCGCGGAGCCCGACGACCGCGGCCCGATCCTGCTGCTGAGCGGCTCGACGTTGGCCGGCCTCGTCGTGGGCGCGGTCCTCGCCCTCGCCGTCGGCAGCGGCAGCAGCCCCACGACGCCCACGACCACCACTACGACCAGCACCACCACGACGACCACGACGACCACGACCACCACGACGACCGTGCCGGTCGCCGTCCCGCAGATCACCAGCTTCTCGGTGAGCCCGTCCGCGCCCACCTGCCTCAGCAACGGCCAGGTGCTCGTGAGCTGGTCGGCGCTCCACGCCGCGGTCGTCACGATCACGATCGACGGCGCCGGATTCGGGACGTTCGCGGCGAGCGGGTCCCATTCGGTGCCCTTCGCCTGCCCGCCTCACGCCCACACCTACGGGATCGTCGCCCAGGGGGCCAACGGCCAGCAGGCCACCCGCAGCGTGCAGGTCAACGCCGGCGCCCCGCCGCCGACCTCGACCTCCAGCACGACCTCGACCACCTGACCGCCGAGGGGTTATTGCGGGTTACCGGCGGGTAACTTATGGTGGTGGAGGGCCCGAGGAAGGAGGCGGCCGTGGCGGACTTCTCGCTCGACCTCAACGAGGACCAGCTCCAGATCCAGAAGTGGGTCCACGACTTCGCGGAGGACGTCGTGCGCCCCGCGGCCCACGAGTGGGACGAGCGCGAGGAGACCCCCTGGCCGATCATCCAGGAGGCCGCCGACATCGGCCTCTACTCGTGGGAGTTCATCGCCAACGCGTTCGCCGACCCCACCGGGATCACGTTCCCGATGGTGAGCGAGGAGATGTGCTGGGGCGACGCGGGCATCACCCTCTCGATCTTCGGCTCGACCCTCGCCGTGTCCGGCATCGTCGGCAACGGCACCCCGGAGCAGGTCGCCGAGTGGGTGCCCCAGTGCTTCGGGACCCCCGAGAAGATCCAGCTCGGCGCGTTCGCGGTGAGCGAGGCCGACGCGGGCAGCGACGTCGCCAACCTGCGGACGCGCGCCGTCTACGACGAGGCCAAGGACGAGTGGGTGCTGAACGGCACGAAGACGTGGATCACGAACGGCGGGATCGCCGACGTGCACGTCGTCGTGGCGGCGGTCGACCCCGAGCTGCGGGCGCGGGGTCACGCCAGCTTCGTCGTGCCGCCCGGCACCCCCGGACTGCGCCAGGGCCAGAAGTTCAAGAAGCACGGCATCCGCGCGAGCCACACGGCCGAGGTCATCCTCGAGGACGTGCGCGTGCCCGGCCGGTGCCTCCTCGGGGGCAAGGAGAAGCTCGACTCCCGCCTCGCCCGGGCGCGCGAGGGCCAAAGCACCAACGTGCAGGCCGCGATGAGCACGTTCGAGGCCAGCCGCCCGCTCGTCGGCGCGCAGGCGCTCGGCATCGCCCGCGCCGCCTACGAGTACGCGCTCGACTACGCGAAGGAGCGGCAGGCGTTCGGTCGGGCGATCATCGAGAACCAGGGCATCGCGTTCAAGCTCGCCGACATGAAGATGGAGATCGACGCGGCGCGGCTGCTCGTGTGGCGGGCCTGCTGGATGGCCGCGACGCGCAAGCGGTTCGAGAGCGGCGAGGGCTCGATGAGCAAGCTCAAGGCGGGGGAGGTCGCGGTGCACGTCACCGAGGAGGCCATCCAGATCCTCGGCGGCTACGGCTACGTGCGCGAGTACCCGGTCGAGCGGTGGCACCGCGACGCGAAGATCTACACGATCTTTGAGGGGACGTCGGAAATCCAGCGCCTGGTGGTCGCGCGAGCCATCTCTGGCAAGCACATTCCCTGA
>JBPYDT010000088.1:0-2513 GCA_051986275.1 Acidimicrobiia bacterium
ACGGCGCTGGTCGGGGACCTGCTCCGCGACGCGGCGGCGGCGCATCCCGAGCGGGACGCCTACGTCCACGGCGAGAAGCGCGTCACCTACGGCTGGCTCGACCGCGCCGCGGACGGCTTCGCCGCCACGCTCGTCGACGCCGGCGTGCGACGCGGCGACGTGGTCGTGCTGCTCGTGCCGTCGTCGACCAAGTTCGCGGCCTGCTACGCGGGGGCGCTCCGGGCCGGCGCGATCACCTCGGCGGTGAACCTCCGCCTCGGCCCGACCGAGCAGTCGAGCATCTTCGCCCGGACCGAGCCGCGGGTGACCGTGCTCGGGGACGGCGCGACGCTTCCTCCCGGCGTCGGGGCCGGGCACGTGCTGCCGGTCACGGACCTGAAGACCGCGTTCGCGGCCGACGCCCTCACGAACCCGCCGCGGCTGGCCCCCTCCGACCCGACCTGCATTGTGTGGACAAGCGGGACCACGGGCGCCCCGAAGGGCGCCGTGTACGACCACGAGACACAGGCGGCGATCTCCCGCAACGTCGGCGAGCTCACCGCCCCGGGTGACCGGCGCCTCGTGGTCCTCCCGTTCGCGCACGTCGGCTACATGACGAGGATGTGGGACGAGTTCGCCAACGCCACGACGATCGTCGTCGCCGGGGAGCCGTGGTCGGCCGCCGAGACCCTGCGGATCATCCGGGACGAGCGGATCACGATGGCCACGGGCGTCCCGACGCAGTGGCAGCTCGTCCTCGACCATCCCGACGTGGCGACCGTGGACTTCTCCGGACTGCGCGTCGCCGGCATCGGGGCGGCCTCGATCCCGCCGGAGCTGGTTCACCGGATGCGCGAGACGCTGCAGTGCCCCGTGATCACGCGCTACACGTGCACCGAGGCCGGGGTGACGACCTCGACGCTCGTGACCGACACCGACGAGGTGATCGCGACGACGGTCGGGCGTCCGACCCCCGAGGTCGAGGTGCGCATCGCGGCCCCGGAGTCCGGCCAGCCGCTGCCAACCGGTGAGGTGGGCGAGGTCCTGTCCCGGTCGCTAGCGATGATGCGCGGCTACTGGCGCGACCCCGAGCTCACCGCGACGGTGATCGACCCCGAAGGGTGGCTCCACACGGGCGACCTCGGGTTCGTCGGCGACGACGGCAACCTGCGCCTCGTCGGCCGCCTTAAGGAGATGTACATCCGCGGTGGCTACAACGTGTACCCGGCCGAGGTCGAGGGGGTCCTCACCGACCATCCCGACGTGGCGCGGGCCGCCGTCGTCGGCGCGCCCGACCCGGTGCTCGGCGAGGTCGGGGTGGCGTTCGTCGTCCCGGCCGGCGCGGCGGCACCGTCGCCCGAGGACCTGCGCGCCTGGTGTCGGGCCCGGCTCGCGGACTACAAGGCACCCGACCGAGTGGTGGTCGTCGACGACCTGCCGACGACCCCGATGCTGAAGATCGACAAGCGCGCGCTGTCCGTCCGGGCGGCCGAGCAAGGAGCCCAGCCATGAGCGACATGAGCGTGTCCGAGGCGCGCTACCAGCGTCCCGACGTCCCCCGCAGCGACCGCCAGATCCGCGTCGGCTCGCTGCTCTTCACGATGGTCGAGCCGCACAAGGGCCACGAGGTCGCGTACAACCGCTGGTACGAGCGGGACCACTTCTACGCCGGCTGCATGGTCGGCAAGTGGCAGTTCGCGGGCGCCCGTTACGTCGCGACGCGGGACTGCAAGGCCAAGCGCTACCCGGCCGACTCCCCCATCGTCCCCAACGCTGACATCGGCTCCTACCTCGCCGTGTACTGGGTGCTCGACGGCCACCACGACGACTGGAACAAGTGGGGCGTCGAGCAGGTCAACTGGCTGCACGCCAACGACCGCATGTTCAACGAGCGCGACCACATCCACACCGCCTTGTACGAGTACGCCGACGAGCTGAACGCTCCGGGCAGCACGATGCCGATCGAGCTCGCCCTCGACCGCAACTATCCGGGGATCGTCGCCATGATCGGCGAGGCCTCGAACGGCGTCGAGTCCGTCACCGCGTGGCTGCGGGCGCGCGGCTGCCCGTCGGACGTGTGCCTCGTCGGGACGCCGCTCCCCCTGCGCGGCGACCGGCCGGCGGACGTCCCGGACCAGCCGACAGGGAACCGCTTCTTGCACCTGCACTTCTGCCTCGAGGACCCGCGCAGTGTCTGGGACGACCGGTTCGCCCCGATCGGCCCCGAACTCGAGGCGTCCGGCACCGGGAGGATCCTCTTCGCGTCGCCGTTCCTCGCCACGGTCCTCGGCACGGACACCTACACCGACCAGCTCTGGTGACCGCGGTGCTCAGGCGGATCTGACGGGCTCGCTCACCCGGTGAACGCGGCGGCGAGCGGGCACCCGTCCGTGGCGGGGTCGTATTCGATCGTCACCTGGCCGTCGCTCGCCTGCGCGCTCGGCATCGACGAGAAGCTCGAGGCGGTGCTCACGACGAACGACGAGCCGCCGCCACCGCCTCCACCGCCGCCGCCGCTCCCGGCGCCGCCCGCG
>JBPYDT010000089.1:0-10240 GCA_051986275.1 Acidimicrobiia bacterium
GCGTTCGGGCACCACGGGGCGAACCACCCGGTGCGCCACGAGGCGACCGGGCGCGTCGAGATCACGAGCCAGAACCACAACTACGCGGTCGAGCTCGACGACGGCGCTGACACCCGCCGCACCCACGTCAACCTCAACGACGGCGTCTGCGAGGGGCTCACCGTGCCGTCGGCCCGCGCCTTCTCGGTGCAGTACCACCCCGAGGCCGGCCCGGGCCCCCACGACGCGGCGTACCTCTTCGACGAGTTCACCGCCGTCATGGCCGGGGCGCGCTAGTGCCGCGACGCGACGACCTCCACACGATCCTGCTGCTCGGCAGCGGGCCGATCGTGATCGGGCAGGCGTGTGAGTTCGACTACTCCGGCACCCAGGCCTGCCGGGTGCTGCGCGCCGACGGCTACCGCGTGGTCCTCGTGAACTCGAACCCGGCGACGATCATGACCGACCCCGAGTTCGCCGACGCCACGTACATCGAGCCGCTCGACGTCGAGACGGTCGAGCAGGTGATCGCCGCCGAGCGACCCGACGCGCTCCTCCCGACCCTCGGCGGCCAGACCGCCCTGAACCTCGCCGTCGGGCTGGCCGACGCTGGGGTCCTCGACCGGTACGGGGTCTCGCTCATCGGCGCCAACGTGGACGCCATCCACACGGCCGAGGACCGGTCGCGCTTCAAGGCCGCGATGCAAGAGATCGGCCTCGGCGTGCCGCGCTCCGGGCTCGCGTACACCGTCGAGGAGGCGCTCGTCGTCGCGGCCGACGTCGGCTACCCGGTGGTGGTCCGTCCCTCGTTCATCCTCGGCGGCGGCGGGACGGGGTTCGCCGTGGACGAGGACACGATGCGCGAGATCGCCGAGCGCGGCCTCGCGGCCAGCCCGGTGGGGGAGATCCTCGTCGAGCGGTCGGTGCGGGGCTGGAAGGAGTTCGAGCTCGAGGTCATGCGCGACCAGGCGGACAACGCCGTCGTCGTCTGCTCGATCGAGAACCTCGACCCGATGGGGGTCCACACCGGCGACTCGATCACCGTCGCGCCCGCCCAGACGCTCACCGACGTCGAGTACCAGCGGATGCGCGACGCGGCCTTCGCCTGCATCCGCCGCATCGGCGTCGACACCGGCGGCTCGAACATCCAGTTCGCGGTCGACCCCGCCACCGGCGAGCAGGTCGTCATCGAGATGAACCCTCGCGTCTCGCGCTCGAGCGCCCTGGCGAGCAAGGCGACCGGGTTCCCGATCGCCAAGATCGCCGCCCGCCTCGCCGTCGGCTACCGCCTCGACGAGATCCCGAACGACATCACCGGCGAGACCCCGGCCTCCTTCGAGCCGACGATCGACTACGTCGTCACGAAGGTGCCCCGGTGGGCGTTCGAGAAGCTGCCCGGCGCCTCGCCGACCCTCAACACCCAGATGCAGTCGGTGGGCGAGGTGATGGCGATCGGCCGCACCTTCCCCGAGTCGCTCCAGAAAGCGATGCGGGGCCTCGAGGTCGGCCGGGCCGGCGTGAACGCCGACGCCGCGGAGACCGCGCTCGACGCGGTCGACACCGACGAACTCGTGCGCCGCACCGCCACGCCCACCCCGGAGCGGGCCTTCCTCCTCGAGGCGGCGCTGCGCCGCGGCGTGTCGGTCGAGCGGCTCCACGAGGTCTCGGCCATCGACCCGTGGTTCCTCGACCAGCTCGCCCGCCTGCCGGCCGCGCGCCGCGAGCTCGCCGGCCGCCCGCCGAGCTCGCTCACCCGCCGCGAGTGGCGGTCGGTGAAGCGCCTCGGCTTCAGCGACGCGCAGCTCGTGTACTGCCTCGGCACCGAGGTCGACGCGATCCGCGGCGCGCGCCTTGCCGCGGGCTGCGCCGTCACCTACAAGACGGTCGACACGTGCGCCGCCGAGTTCGCTGCCCGCACGCCGTACCACTACGGCACCTACGAGGACGAGGACGAGCTCGCAGCGCCCCGCCGGCCGGCCGTCGTGATCCTCGGCAGCGGCCCCAACCGCATCGGCCAGGGCGTCGAGTTCGACTACTGCTGCGTCCACGCCGCGTTCGCGCTCTCCGACGCGGGCTACGAGACCGTGATGGTGAACTGCAACCCCGAGACGGTCTCGACCGACTACGACACGAGCGACCGCCTGTTCTTCGAGCCGCTCTTCGCCGAGGACGTGCTCCACGTCTGCGAGCGGCTGCAGGCCGCGGGCGAGCTCACCGGCGTGATCGTGAGCCTCGGCGGGCAGACGCCCCTCAAGCTGGCCCGCACCCTCGAGGCGGCGGGCGTCCCCGTGCTCGGCACGAGCCCGGCCTCGATCGACCGGGCCGAGGACCGGGAGCACTTCAACGCCCTGTGCGCCGAGCTCGGCATCCCCCAGCCGCCTGGCGGGACGGCGATCGACGCCGCGGGCGCCCGCGCGGTCGCCGCGTCGGTCGGCTACCCAGTCCTCGTGCGGCCCTCCTACGTCCTCGGAGGACGGGCCATGCGCATCGTCTACGACGGCGACGCCCTCGACGAGGCGATGGCCGAGCTCGCCGCGACCGGCAGCCTCGGCCGGGAGGGCGGCCTGTCGGCCGAGCGGCCCGCGCTCATCGACCAGTTCCTCGAGGACGCGGTCGAGGTGGACGTCGACGCGCTGCGCGACGCGACCGGCGACTTCTACCTCGGCGGGATCATGGAGCACATCGAGCAGGCCGGCGTGCACTCCGGCGACTCGGCCTGCGCCATCCCGCCGCCGACGCTGCCCGCCGCGGTGCTCGCCACCATCGAGACCCACACCCGCGCGCTGGCGGACGCGCTCGACGTCCGCGGGCTCCTCAACGTCCAGTTCGCGGTGAAGGACGGCACGGTGTCGGTCATCGAGGCCAACCCGCGCGCGAGCCGCACCGTCCCGTTCGTCAGCAAGGCGACGAGCGTGCCCCTGGCCAAGCTCGCCGCCCGGGTCGTCGTCGGTGCCACCCTCGACGAGTTGCGCGCCGACGGGCTGCTGCGCCCGATCGAGGGGCTCGGTCACGTCGCGGTGAAGGAGGCCGTCCTCCCGTTCGACCGGTTCCCGGAGGTCGACACCGTCCTCGGCCCCGAGATGCGCTCCACCGGCGAGGTGATGGGCATCGACCGCTCCTTCGGGCTGGCGTTCGCCAAGAGCCAGGCGGGCGCGGGAAACCGGCTTCCCGCGGCCGGCACGGTCTTCCTCTCGCTCGCCGACCGGGACAAGCCGCGCGGCCAGGCCGCGGCCCGCCGGTTCGCCGAGCTCGGCTTCCGGCTCGCCGCCACCGCCGGGACCGCGGCGTCGCTCGAGGAGGCCGGCCTGCGCGTCGACACCGTCGTGTCGAAGGTCGGCGAGCAGCGCCGCGCCGACGCGATCGACGCCGTCGAGCTCATCTCCTCGGGCAAGGTCGACCTCGTGGTGAACACGCCGCACGGCCGCGGGCCACGCGCCGACGGCGACCGGATTCGGCGCGCCGCGACCCGCCACCGCGTGGCGTGCATCACCACCGTGGCCGCGGCCTCCGCCGCGGCGGCCGGCATCGCGGAGCGCGCCGCGCACGACCCGCGGGTGCGCGCCCTGCAGGACCACTACCGGCAGGCGCAGCTGCGCCTCGACGTCTGAGCGTGGCGACCGACCTCACCGTGCGGCTCGGCCCGGTCGCGCTGCAGAACCCCGTCGTCGCCGCGTCGGGGACGTTCGGCCACGCCGACGAGGTTGCCGCGCTCTGCGACCCGTCGCGGCTCGGCGCGGTGACCGCCAAGTCCCAGGCGCCGTACCCGTGGGCCGGGAACCCGCCGCCGCGCCTCGCGCCCGTCGACGCGGGGCTCGTCAACTCCGTCGGCCTGCAGGGCCCGGGGCTCGACCACTGGGTTGCCCACGACCTCCCCGCGCTGCGCGCCCGCGGCGCGGCCGTCATCGCGTCGCTCTGGGGCCGCTCCGTCGAGGACTTCGCCGAGGGCGCGGCGCGGCTCGTCGGGGCCCGCGACGAGCTGCTCGCCGTCGAGGTGAACGTCAGCTGCCCGAATCTCGCGGCGCACGGCCGCCCGTTCGCGCACGACCCGGCGCAGACCGGCGCGGCGATCGGCGCCGTGTCGGGGGCCGGGCTCGGGCTGCCGGTGCTCGCGAAG
Source organism: Acidimicrobiia bacterium (assembly GCA_051986275.1). GTDB lineage: Bacteria > Actinomycetota > Acidimicrobiia > IMCC26256 > PALSA-555 > PALSA-555. The sequence continues at coordinate 4,094 of JBPYDT010000089.1, forward strand.
CTCTCGCCCGACGTCACCGACCTCCCGGCGATCGCCGACGCGGCGCTCGCCTCGGGCGCGGACGGGTTGACGCTCGTGAACACGGCGCGGGCGCTCGTCGTCGACGCCGCGACGCGCCGGCCCGTCCTCGGGGCCGGCCCGGGCGGGCTCTCGGGCCCACCGTTGAAGCCGATCGCGCTCCGCGCGGTCTACGAGGTCGCGGCGGAGCACCCGGGCGTCCCGATCATCGGCACCGGCGGGGTGACGACCGGCCTCGACGCGGTCGAGATGCTGCTGGCCGGCGCGACGGCGGTGGGCGTGGGCACGGCGACGTTCGCCGACCCGCGGGCGCCGCTGCGCATCCTCGCCGAGCTCGACCGGTGGTGCGGCCACCACGGCGTCGAGCGCGTCGCCGACCTGACCGGGGCCCTCCGCCCCGCCGACCGAGAGGAGCCGTCATGACCGACGCCCGCGACCATCTCGTCCTGCCCCTCGACGTCCCCGACCTCGAGATCGCGCGGGCCCGCGCTGAGGCCCTCGCCGCCTGGTACGCGACGGCGAAGATCGGCTACGAGCTCTGGGCCGCCGCCGGGCCTGCCGCGCTCGACGCGCTGCACGAGGACGGCTTCGCCGTGTTCGTCGACCTGAAGCTGCTCGACATCCCGACGACCGTCGAGCGGGCGGCGCGCGTCCTCGGCCGGCGGGGCGCCGAGTTCCTCAACTTCCACGCCGCCGGCGGCCTCGAGATGCTCCGGGCCGGGGTGGCCGGCCTCGCCGAGGGCGCCCGGGACGGCGATCACGCCCCTCCCCGGGCGCTCGCCGTCACCGTGCTCACCAGCGAGCCGGACACCAGCGGCATCGAGAAGCGCCTGGCCCTCGCCCAGGCCGCGGGCTGCGACGGGGTGGTGTGCGCCGCGTCCGAGGCCTCGGAGGCTCGAGCGCTCCACCTTGCGCCGATGGTCCCCGGGATCCGCCTCGCGGGCAGCGCGGCGAACGACCAGGCCCGCGTCGCCACGCCGCACGAGGCGATCCACGCGGGTGCGGAGTGGATCATCGTCGGGCGCAGCGTCACCGCGGCCGACGACCCGCCGCGAGCCGCGGCGCGCCTCACGGCCGAGGTCGACGCCGCGCTCCACGAGACCGCCCCGGGCCGTCGTCGGGACCGGTAGGTATGCTCGCCGCCGCCCCAAGCGCCCGCGGAGGTCGCCGATGTCCTTGCCGCCCGCCCTCAGCCCTGACCAGCGGCGCGCCGCGCTCGAGAAGGCGGCGGACGCCCGGCGTCAGCGGGCCGCGGTGAAGGAGGAGCTGAAGGCGGAGCGCCTCTCGCTCAGCGAGCTGTTCCGGCGGAGCGAGCGCGACGAGGTCCTCGGCAAGCTGAAGGTCGTCAGCATGCTCGAGTCCATGCCCCACACGGGCAAGGTGAAGGCTCGGCGGCTCATGAAGGACCTCGACATCAGCGAGAGCCGCCGCCTGCGCGGCCTCGGGCCCAACCAGAAGCGCAAGCTCATCAACCACTTCGACCGGGTCCCCTGAGCATCCTCTTCGTCATCACCGGCCCGTCCGGCGCCGGGAAGACCACCCTCTACCGCGCGCTCCTCGAGCGCGACCCCGCGCTCTGGTTCTCGGTCTCTGTGACGAACCGCCCGCCGCGACCCGGCGAGGTCGACGGGCGCGACTACCACTTCATCTCCACCGAGGAGTTCGAGGCGCTGCGAGACGAGGGCGGCCTCCTCGAGTCGTTCGAGGTCTACGGCGACCTGAAGGGCACCCCCCGCGCGCCGATCGAGGAGCGCCTCGCAACCGGCGAGGATGTGCTCGTCGAGGTGGACGTCAACGGGGCCCGCGCGATCCGCGACGCGCTGCCCGACGCCTTCATCGTGTTCGTCCGGCCGCCGTCGCGCGCCGCGCAGACCGCCCGGCTGCGGGCCCGCGACCCGGGCGCGTCCGACGAGACGCTCGCCGGGCGCCTGGCCGAGGCGGAGGCCGAGGAGGCGCAGGCCGGCGCGTTCGACGCGGTTGTCGTCAACGACGACGTGGCGCGGGCGGTCGGGGAGCTCGAGGCCCTGCTCGCCACGAGGCGGTGACGCGCCGGGAGCCCGTTCACCGGCTGAGACCTCCGCCGACGTAGACTGGTTCGCTGGGTCGCCACCGGCGACCACCCCCACGACCTCTGGAGCCTGGATGGCTGAGCGCCGCGCCTCACTGATGGAGCCCCGTATGGAGCACCTGCTCGACGAGGTGGGCTCGAAGTTCACCCTCGTGACGCTCGCCGCCAAGCGGGCCCGCGAGATCAACGACTACTACAACCAGCTGGGGGAGGGGCTCGGCAAGATCGTCCCCCCGCAGGTGACGTCGGTGTCCCGCAAGCCGCTCACCATCTCCCTCGAGGAGATCGAGGCCGGCAAGATCGAGGCCGTCCCGCTCCCCGAGGAGGCGGAGCCCGAGGCGAGCGCCGAGACGGCCGAGCCGACCCCCGAGTAGGCCCCGCGCCCTCGGCGCGCCGACATGACCGACCGTGACCTGACCCGGGTGCTCGCCCACCGGCGCGTCGTGCTCGGCGTGACGGGCGGGATCGCGGCCTACAAGGCCGTCGAGGTCTGTCGCCTGCTCGTCGACGCCGGCGCGCACGTCGCGCCGGTGCTGACGCCCGACGCGCACCGCTTCGTCGGGCCCCTCACGTTCTCCGCGCTCGCGTCCGAGCCGGTGCAGACCGAGCTCTTCGACGCCCCGGACCCGATCCCGCACACCCGCCTCGGCCAGCACGCCGACCTCGTGCTCGTCGCGCCCGCGACCGCGCACCTGCTCGCCCGGTACGCCGCCGGGCTCGCCGACGACCTGCTCACCGCCACGCTCCTCGCGACCCGCGCGCCGGTCCTGCTCGCGCCGGCGATGCACGCGGAGATGTGGGAGCACCCGGCCGTCCAGGCGAACGTCGCGACGCTCCTGCGCCGCGGCGTCCACCTCGTCGGTCCGGCCACCGGGCACCTCGCGGGCGGGGACGAGGGGCCCGGCCGACTCGCCGACCCCGACGCCATCGTCGGCGCGGCCGTCGACGTCCTCGCCGCCGGCGCGGACCTCGCCGGTCGGCGCCTGCTCGTCACCGCGGGCGGGACCCGGGAGCCGATCGACCCCGTCCGGTACCTCGGGAACCGCTCGTCCGGGAAGATGGGCACGGCCCTCGCCGCGGTCGCCGCGCGGCGCGGCGCCGCCGTCACGCTCGTCACCACGGCGACGCTGCCCGTCCCGTCCGGCGTCGAGGTCGTGTCGGTGACCACCGCCGAGGAGATGCGCGACGCGGTGCTGCGCCGCTTCGACGCGGTCGACGCCGTGATCATGGCCGCCGCCGTCGCTGACTTCCGGCCGAAGGCGGCGGCCCCCGAGAAGCTGAAGAAGGGCGACGGCGTCCCCGAGCTCGTCCTCGAGCCGACGCCCGACATCCTCGCCGCGCTCGGCGCGACCCGCCGCGACCAGGTCCTCGTCGGCTTCGCCGCGGAGACCGCGCAGCTGCGCGAGCACGCCGCGGCGAAGCTGGCCGCCAAGGACCTCGACCTCGTCGTCGCCAACGACGTGTCGGCCCCCGACGCCGGCTTCGAAGTCGACACGAACCGGGCGATCCTGCTGGACTCGTCCGGTTCGGCGGAGGAGCTCCCGCTCATGCCCAAGCCGGCGCTCGCCGCGGCGGTGCTCGACCGGGTGCGCGACCTCCTCGACCAGATAGCGAGGGATTCGTGACCGACCACTACACGTTCACGTCGGAGTCGGTGACCGAGGGTCACCCCGACAAGATGTGCGACCAGATCAGCGACGCCGTCCTCGACGCGCTCTTCGACGAGGACCCCACGAGCCGCGTGGCGTGCGAGAGCATGGCCACCACCGGGCTCGTCGTCGTCGCCGGCGAGATCAGCACGCACGCCTACATCGACATCCCCCGCGTCGTGCGTGACACGGTGAAGAGCATCGGCTACGACCGCGAGTCGTACGGGTTCGACGGCAACACCTGCGGCGTCATCACCTCGATCGACGAGCAGTCGCCCGACATCGCGATGGGCGTCGACAAGGCCGCCGAGCTGAAGGACGGCGCGGGCGACCTCTGGGACGAGATCGGCGCCGGCGACCAGGGGATGATGTTCGGCTACGCCTGCGACGAGACCGACGACCTCATGCCGATGCCGATCTGGCTCGCCCACCGGCTCGCGCAGCGCCTCGCCGAGGTCCGCCGCGCGGGCGACCTCGACTACCTGCGCCCCGACGGCAAGACCCAGGTCACCATCGAGTACGAGAAGGGCCGGCCCCAGCGCCTGTCGTGCGTGCTCATCTCCACGCAGACCGGGCCGGGCGTCAACATCGCGACGACCCTGAAGCCCGACCTCCTCCAGCACGTGATCACGCCGCTGCTGCCGGAGGCGTTCCGTGACGACGACTTCGAGGTGCTCGTCAACCCGACCGGCAACTTCGAGCAGGGCGGACCCCACGCCGACTGCGGCCTGACCGGCCGCAAGATCATCGTGGACACCTACGGCGGGATGGCCCGCCACGGCGGCGGCGCGTTCAGCGGCAAGGACCCGACGAAGGTCGACCGCTCCGCGGCCTACGCCGTGCGGCACGCGGCGAAGAACATCGTCGCCGCCGGCATCGCGCGCCGCTGCGAGGTCCAGGTCGCGTACGCGATCGGCGTCGCCCGCCCCGTCTCGGTGATGGTCGAGACGTTCGGGACCTCCGAGATCGACCCGGCGAAGCTGCCCGCGCTCGTCCAGGAGCACTTCGACCTCCGGCCCGCCGCGATCATCGACCGCCTCGCCCTCCGTCGCCCGATCTTCCGCCGCACCGCCGCCTACGGGCACTTCGGGCGCAGCGAGCCGACCTTCACGTGGGAGCGCGCCGACCACGCGGACGAGCTGCGCGTCGCCGCTCAAGCACTCGCCTGACCGCGGCCCCGTGACCGGGGCCGTGTGGCGGGTGCTGCCCGACGTCGCGGCCCTCGACCGGCTCCTCGACTACTGGGCGCCCCCCGACGCGCCCGTCCCCGTCGGGACGATCGTGCGCGTCCCGCTCCACGGCCGCCGGGTCCGCGGGTGGGTCCTCGCCCTCGCGGACGAGCCCGACGTCGACCCGACCCACGTGCGTCCGGTGCGCGCCGTGGTCTCGGCCGGTCCTCCGGCGGACGTCGTCGCGCTGTGCGAGTGGGCCGCGTGGCGCTGGGCCGGCCCGCGCGCCACGTTCCTCCGCGCCGCGTCGGCCCCCAACATCGTCCCGGTCGGTGAGGTCGCCCGCGACGTCGCCGTGTACCCGCGCGTCGACGCTCCCCTCTCGCTGCCGAACACCGCGGGGCGCATGATCGTCTGGCCGCCCGCGCGGCCGCGCGAGGAGCTCGTCGCGTCGCTGCTCGCTCCCGAGGGCTCGACCGTCGTGGTCGCGCCCGATCCGGTGGAGCGCGCGCAGCTGGCGGCGGCAGCCGCGGCGTCGGGGCGCGTCGTCGTCGAGGTGGCGGGCGACGCGCCGGCGGCGGCCCGGACCGCGTCATGGGCGTCGGCCCGGCACGGCGCGTGCGTCGTCGTCGGCGGCCGGGTCGCCGTGCTCGCGCCCGTCCCCGACCTTGCGAGGGTCGTCGTGCTCGACGACGCCGACGATGCCCTCGTCGAGGAGCGCGCCCCCACCTGGCACGCCCGGGACCTGCTGCTCGAGCGCGCCCGCCGGGCCGACGCGGTCGCCACCGTCGTCACGCCCGCTCCGACCGTCGAGGCGCTCGCCGCGCTCGGGGATCCGGTCACCCTGCCGCCCGTGACCGCTCGGCCCGGCTGGCCCCGGCTGGAGGTGGTCGACCGCCGACGGGAGCCACCCGGCCTGGGGCTCCTGGGCGAGCGCCTGGCCGACGCGCTGCGCCAGACGCTCGCCGCCGAGCGGCGCGCCGTGTGCGTGCTCAACCGCCGCGGCCGCGCCCGGCTGCTCGTCTGCCAGCAGTGCGGCACCCCGGCCCGGTGCGAGCAGTGCGGCGCGGCCGTCGCCGAGACCGACGGCGGGCTGGTGTGCCCCCGCGGCGACGGCAGCCGGGCCGCGGTCTGCCTCGCCTGCGGCGCCGCCCGGTGGCGCGTCGCCCGCCCGGGCGTGCGGCGGCTGCGTGACGACCTCGCCGCGCTGCTGCCGCGTGTCGACGTGAGCGTTGCCGAGGCC
>JBPYDT010000090.1:0-6777 GCA_051986275.1 Acidimicrobiia bacterium
TCAGCGCGCCGTCGGCGACGAAGCGCCCACCGTCGCCCTTCTCGCAGAAGCCGCTGTCCTCGATCTGCATGATCGTGTGGATCGTGAACGGGTCGTAGCACGTGTAGACGTCGACGTCGGCCGGCGCAAGGCCGGCCATCTGGAACGCGACGGGCGCGGCGAACACCTGCGGGGTCGACGTGAACGCGGGCTGCTCGGCCCAGTGCACGCCGGTCACCGAGTTGCCCAGGCCGACGCCTGCGACCTCGATGAGGGGAGTGCGGAGGTCCCGGGCCCGCTCGGGTGTCGTCATGATGTACGCGCCGCCGCCGTCCGAAATGAGGCAGCAGTCCTCCTTGCGGAACGGCGCCACGATCGTCGGCGCAGCGAGGTACTGCTCCATCGACAGCGGTCGGTCGTGCATCACCGCGCCCGGCGTGTGGTTGGCGTTGCGGCGGCACGCCACCGCCACCGCGCCGAGCTGCTCCTGGGTGGTGCCGAACTCGTGCATGTGGCGGCGCGCCACCGTGGCGAAGTAGACGGGCTGAGGGAACCAGCCGAACGGCACCTCGAGGTTCTGCTTGAACTTCTCCTGGGCGTGCGACTCGCCGGGACCGCCCACCATCTGCGAGCGCTGGGTCGCCCACGCGACGCCGAACGTGTTGAGGATGTAACGGGCCTGCCCGGAGCGCAGCGCGGCCGCCGCCTCGTACGGGGCGGTCGCGGCCTGCCGGGTGCCGCCGCCCGCATGGGACTCCCAGAGGTCGTGACTCGTGCCGAAGTGCGCGTGGAAGTCGTGGCCGTCGAGGCGCCCGCCGAACTGGCTGTACATGAGCCCGTCGATGTCGGCCGGGGTGAGCCCGGCGTCGGCGATCGCCCGCTCGGCTGCCTGGGTGACGATCTCGGTCGCAGTCCGGCCGGAGGCCTTCGTGTGGTCCGACTCGCCGACCCCGCAGACCGCGACCGCGCCGCGCACGTCCTCGTACTCGGTGGCCCAGCCCCAGTCGCGGTCCGGCGTCGGCATCAGAGACCGCTCGGTCGCTCGCCGATGACGCCGGCCGCGCGCAGCGCGTCGCGCTCCGCCTCGTCGACGCCCACCTCGCCAAGCACCTCGTCGTTGTGCTGCCCCAGCGTCGGCGCGGGCGAGCGCAGCCACCCCCCCGGGCGGTCGCGGAAGCGGAAGGGCAGGGTGGGGATCGGGTGGCGGCCCGTCACGGGGTGATCCTCCGGCTCGAAGAGGCCCCGGTGGAGCATCTGCGGGTTGTGCGCGATGTCGCGGGCGTCGATGACGTGGCCCGCCGGGACGCCGGCCGCGGCGAGGCGCTCGGCGGTGGCCCGCGCGTCCTGCGTCGCGCACCACGCCGTGAGCCGCGCGTCGAGCTCGTCGTGGCCGGCGCGTCGGCCCGCCGCGCCCTCGTACGTCGGGTCGCTGGCCCACGACGGGTCGCCGAGCGCGGCGCGCAAGCGGGCCCACTGGCCGTCGGTCGCGATCGCGAGCGCGAGCCACTCCTCGTCGCCCGCGCACGCGTAGACCCCCTGGGGCGCCGCGACTGGTCCGCGGTTGCCGTCCCGCTCGAGCAGCTGACCGCTTGCCGCGAACTCCACGACCTGCTCGGCCGCCATGTTCAGCGCCGACTCGATCATCGCCGCCTCGACGAGGCAGCCCTCGCCTCGGCGCGCCCGCTCGTCGAGCGCGAGCAGCGTGGCGAACACGGCGTGCATCGCGGCGAGCGGGTCGCACGCTCCGCGGGGCAGCAGCGGGGGACCGTCGGGCTGGCCGGTCACCCAGGCGAGCCCGGTGATCCCCTCCATCGTCTGGGCGAAGCCGGTGCGGTTCCGCCACGGCCCGTCGAGCCCGTACGCCGGAAGTCGCACCATCGTGAGCGACGGGTTGAGGGCGTGCACCGCGGGCCAGTCGAGGTCGAACTGCTCCATCACGCGCGGCGTGAAGTTCTCGAGCAGCACGTCGGCCGTCGGGAGGAGGCGCCGGAACAGCTCGAGGCCCTCGGGTCGCGTGAAGTCGAGCGTGATCCCGCGCTTCGAGTTGTTCACCCCGTGGAAGAGAGGGCCCCACTCCCACCACTCGTCGACGCCCGGTCGTCGGGTGCTCGTGTAGCGCATGAGGTCGGGCCGGGAGACCGACTCCACCTTGATCACGTCGGCGCCGAGGCACGCGAGCCCGTGGGTCGCGGCCGGTCCCGCCCACCACGCGGTGCAGTCGATGACCCGCACGCCCGCAAGCGGGAGCGCCGCGCCGTCGGCCTGCCGCGGCTCGCGCGCCGGCCAGTCGACCGACGCGTCGTGGGCGCCGAGCGCCGGGGCCGCCACGAAGGGCCGCGGGTCCACCCCGGAGATGCGATACGGGATGCGCGGCTGCACGAACCGACCGCTCGGGTTCTCGACGAACACCTTCCGCTCGACGAAGTGGTCAAAGCCCGTGACGGTCTCGCCGTTGCCGACGGGCCCGCTCGGCACGCGGAGCAGCGCGGCCCGTTCGAGCAGCTCGGCGGTCGTGTGTCGGGTCGTGTAGGCGTGGATGTCCTCGAAGAACTCGTGGCGGCGCTTGAAGCGACCGAGGTGAAGGGCGAGCTCCTTGTCCTCGAGGAGGTCGGGCCGCTCGATGAGGACGAGGAAGTCGGCGAACTGCTGCGCGCTGTTCGTCGTGAAGGCCACGTAGCCGTCCGATGCCGGCTCCAGCGACGGGATCTCGATGGTCCGCGACGGGCGGCGCATCGGCGGCCAGTCGAGGAACTCGGCGAACACCGACGTGAAGGTGTTCATGGTGACGGCCATCGAGTCGAGCACCGCGAGGTCGATCAGCTCGCCGCGACCGCTCGCCCGCCCTGACCGCAGCGCCGCGAGCACGGCGACGGCCGCGTACGTGCCGGCGATCCACTCGCCGATCCGGCCCCCCGCGGCCAGCGGCGGGCCCTCGGGGACGCCCCGCGAGCCGGTCGAGCCGCACCACGCCTGGAGCGTGAACTCGGTGGCCGCCCACTCGCGCCACGGCCCGTCGAGCCCGAACGGGGTGATCGACGCCACGACGAGGTCCGGTCGGTCGCGCCGGAGCACCGCCACGTCGAGCGGGCGCGAGCCGTCACAGACGATCACGTCGGCGCCGGCGCGCAGGTCGTCGAGCGCGTCGTCCTCCGTTCGAACGACCGAGCGCTTCGACGTGTTGAGGAACTCGAACAGCGCGCCCGAGCGCCAGGACCGCATCGGGTCACCCGCCGCGGTCTCGACCTTCACGACGTCCGCGCCCGCGTCGGCGAGCAGCTTCGTGCAGTAGGGCCCGGCGATGTCGGCCGAGCAGTCGACGACGCGGATCTCCTCGAGCACGCGCGCGAAATCCTCCAACGAACGAGTGTCGCTGCATGCTCGCGCACGCCTCGCTCGCCCCGCCATAGAGTGCTCGGCGATGGAGCCACTGCGGGTCGGGACGCTCGGTGCGGCCAAGATCACACCAGGCGCGCTGACGAAGCCGGCGGCGGAGGTGACCGAGGTCGAGGTCGTGGCGGTCGCCGCTCGCGATCGGGCTCGCGCCGAGCGGTTCGCGCGAAAGCGCGGGATCCCGACGGTCCACGACAGCTACGAGGCGCTGGTCGTCGACCCCGAGGTGGAGGCCGTGTACAACCCGCTGCCGAACGGGCTGCACGGGCGCTGGACGCTCGCGGCGCTCGACGCCGGGAAGCACGTGCTCTGCGAGAAGCCGTTCACCGCGAACGCCGAGGAGGCGGAGCGGGTCGCGGCGGCCGCCGATGCTTCCGGGCTCGTGGTGATGGAGGCGTTCCACTACCGCTACCACCCCCTCATCGCCCGGGTGCTCGAGATCCTGCGCAGCGGCGAGCTCGGGTCGCTGCGACGAATCGACACCCGCATGTGCTTCCCGCTGCCGTTCCCCCACGACATCCGGTACCAGCTCGACCTCGCGGGCGGCGCGACGATGGACGCGGGCTGTTACGCGATCCACCAGGCGCGCACGCTGGCCGGCGCCGAGCCGACCGTCACGGACGCGCGGGCCAAGTGCAGCTCGCCCGGCGTGGACCGCTGGCTGCGGGCGGAGCTGCGCTTCTCCGACGAGCTCACCGGCTCGGTCGAGAGCGCGCTCATGTCCGCCCGACTGCTGAGCGTCTCGACGCGCGTCGAGGGGGAGCGCGGCACCCTCGCCGTGACGAACCTGACCGCGCCGCAGTACTTCCATCGCCTGGTGGTCCGGACCCGTGACCCGGCGACGGGCGCCGAGCAGCGCCGCAAGGAGCGCGTGCGAGGCGGGCCGACGTACGTGTACCAGCTGCGGGCGTTCGCCGCCGCCGTCCGCGAGGGCGCGCCGTTCCCGACGACGCCCGCCGACGCGGTCGCGAACATGAAGGTGATCGACGCCGCCTACCGGGCCGCGGGCCTCGAGCCGCGCCAACCCACCCCGGTGTGAGCGCCCCGGAGGACGCCGCGGCGGTCCCGCCGATCCCGGCCGCGACGGTGGTGCTCGTACGCGACGCGCCGGCCGGGCTCGAGACGCTCATGCTGCACCGCAACTCCAAGCTGGCGTTCGGTGGGATGTGGGTGTTCCCCGGCGGGCGGGTCGACCCCGAGGACGGCGTCGGGGCCCGCGACGAGCAGGAGGCGGCGCGTCACGCCGCCGTGCGCGAGGCGTTCGAGGAGGCCGGGCTGCGCTGCGATGCGCCCTCGCTCGTGCCGTTCTCGCACTGGGTCCCGCCCCCGATCGCGCCGAAGCGCTACGCGACGTGGTTCTTCATCGCGCCCGCGCCGACCGGCGCGGTAACGGTGGACGGCGGCGAGATCCACGACTCGGCGTGGATGCGCCCGTCGGACGCGCTCGCCCGCCGCGACGAAGGGGAGATCGAGCTCGCGCCGCCCACCTGGATGACGCTGCGCCAGCTCGCCGACGTCGCCGACGTCGCGGCGGCGGTCACCGCGGCGCGACAGCGCGAGCCGACCTTCTACGTGACCCATATGGGCCGCAGTGCCCACGGGATGGTCGCGATGTGGGCCGGTGACGCGGGCTACGAGTCGGGTGACGCCGACGCGCCCGGCCCGCGCCATCGCCTCCACATCGGCGCCGGCGCGTGGGAGCTCGAGCGCACGCTCTAGGCGACCGTCAGCCGGTCAGCTCTCGTCGAGGCCCCAGCTCGTGACCAGCGTCGGGGTGATCCGGATCAGTGCGCCCTGGTCGGGTGTCTCGGTCCCGGCGGGAACGACCTCGGCGGTCCCGCGGATCGTGACGCAGCGCGGGTGCCACGGCGGCAGCACGTCGTCGACCGCGAAGCCCACGTTCGGGTTGGCCTGCACGTGGTGGTACTTGCGGCTCGCCTCGTTGTCGCGGCCGCCGATGTCGATGGTGTCGCGCGCCTCGTTGTAGTGCCAGCCGAGGGGCACCAGGTGGGGTCGCCCCTTCGCGTCGATGGTCGCGAGGCGCCCGAGCTTGCCCTCGGCGAGGTACGCGAGCTCGGCCGCGGAGAACACGCTCACGGGCTGGTCCGGGGGCGGCCGTCGAGCTCGCGGTAGTCGCGTCCCAGCTCCTCGAGGAGCGGGCGGGAGTAGCAGATGCGGCCCGTCATCGTGGCGGGGTCGGCGGTGGCCAGCACGAGCGCGGCCTCGACGAAGAGCTCGAGCGGTTCGACGATCGACGGGTTCGCGTCGAGCACGTCGCCGACCAGCGTGTCCGCGCCCGGGGTCCGGACGGCCGCGACGGGGGCGAGGCTGTTCACCGCCACTCCGTCGGTGTACACCTCCATCGCCAGCCCGGCCGTCATCCGCTCGAGCGCGGCCTTCGACGCGCCGTACGTCGTCGTCGTGTGGCCGAGCTTGAAGCCCGAGTCGAACGGTGGTCCGGCCGGCCGCTTCGAGGTGGCGCTCGAGATGTTCACGATCCAGCCCTCGTGGCGCTCACGCATGGAGGGGAGCACGGCCTGGGCCAGGTCGATGGGGGCCTCGACGTTGAGCTCGAAGGTCAGGCGGCGCCGCTTCAGTCCGATCTCCGACGTCGGGCGGTAGACCGCGGCCGCCGCGTTGTTCACGAGCACGTCCACCGGCCCGAGTGCCTCCGTCACGGCCGGGACGACGCGGGCCCGGTCGTCGGCGTCGGCCAGGTCAGCGCGCACCGCGAGCGCCCGGCCGCCGGCGGCCTCGATCGCGGCCGCGGTCTCGTGTAGCGAGCCGGCGAGGGGTGCGTCGGGCTCGGCGTCGAGCGTGCGGGCCGTCAGCGCCACGGCCGCACCCTCGGCGGCGAAGCGGCAGGCGATCCCGGCGCCGATGCCCCGGCTCGCGCCGGTCACGAGCGCGACGCGGCCGTCGAGCTCGCCCACGGCGACTAGGTGACCGGGACCTTGTCCGCCGCGCGGCCGAGCGAGCGCTTGTCGAGCGGCCCGCGCTTGGCCACGTAGGCCTCGCGCTGACGGGTCGTCGAGTGGACCGGGTCGCGGTCGAACTCGGGGAGGATGTGCTTCCCGAACGTGTCGACCGCCTCGAGCGCGACCTCGATCGGCATCGTCGTCGAGAGCATCCCGAACACGACCTGGTCGGCGCCGGCCGCCTCGTACGCCTCGACCGCGGGCCGCACCTCGTCGGGCGTCCCGATCATCACCTGGTGGGTGTCGATCCCGAGCTGGAGGGTCTCGGGCGTCGGCTCGGGGATCAGGTCGGGCCACGTGGGCAGGCCGGGCGGCTTCGGGAACGTGTCGAGGTAGTGGAACACCAGGCTGTTCTGGTACGAGCCGTTCATCGAGCACGCGATGTCGCGGGCCCGCTGCCCGTCCTCGAGGCAGAGCATCTGGCTCGTCA
>JBPYDT010000091.1:0-29455 GCA_051986275.1 Acidimicrobiia bacterium
AGTACGGGTCGCCGGGCCGCGGGAACCCGAAGAGGTCGCGCTCGCGCACGCTGCACTGCGGGATGAGCTTCGCCCAGCGTTGTGGCGCCTGCTTGGGCCAGGCCATCTTCCCGGCCCAGGTCATGCCGCGCCGCTGGTAGTCGGCGAGGATCGAGAAGCGGGCCCGGTGCGGTGCGGCGAAGTCTGAGCCTCGATGGAGGATGTCGGTGCGGTAGGCGAGGAGGCTGCCGGCGGGCGCGGTCGCGGCGACCTCGACGGCGGCGAGCGCCCCGAACTCGAGATAGAGCGGCGTGTACGGGACGTCCTTGCCGGCGTCGTACGGGACGATCCGGGTCGGACCGTCGTCGGGGCCGACGTCGGACAGGTAGATGAAGGTCGTGAGCTGCTGGTACGTGTGATCGGCACGGGGGACGACGAGGCTGTGGCTCCCGTAGCCACGGTGGAGCGGCCGCTCGTAGTCCACGGCGCCGGCGTACTTGGCCCAGAGCTCGATCTTGTAGAGGTGCAGGTCCTCCGTGTCGAGGAACCGCTCGGCCGCATCGACCAGGTCGGGATGGAACGCCAGTCGGTTCAGGTCCCAGGATCGGTAGGGGAACTCCTCGACGCCGGCGAACTGGCTCGCCGCGTACTGGGCGTGGGCCGCCGGCTCATTGAAGTACTCGTCGGGTGTGGGGAAGTGCAGCCACAGCGCCTGTTGCGCGGCTTGCAGCTCGTCGGGCGCGAGGAAGCCCTCGAGGATGGTGAACCCGCGCTCGCGGATCTCAGCGAGGGCCGAGTCGGGAACTCGCATTCCCGCGCACTGTAGGCCGGGCCTTCGAAGGACCGCGCCGCGCTCACGCTGGTGCGCGCAGCACCTTCTTCGGGTCCTGCTCGGCGTCGCGCAGCTTCGCGATCATCTTGTCGAACACGTCGTCGAACGAGTGCTGCTTGCGGGCCCGCCGCAGCGGGTTGGCGTACGAGATGATCTGGGCCCCGACGAACTCGTGCCATGCGCCGAGCTCCTTGAGCTGGTCCGAGACGGCGCGCACGAGCCGGTGGGCTTCCACGACCTTGCCCGCCCGCTCCTCACGGATCGGGAGGCAGTCGACGAGCGGGCGATCGAGGTAGCCGTCGCAGCGCCGCAGGATCGGCTCGTACGAGCTCCCCGCGAGCCGGCCGAACTGGGCGTACGCCAGGCCCAGGGTGACGTAGTGGGCGTGCTGGGTGGCGTCGGCGACCTCAGCGTCGTCCTCGCGCATCGCGGGGTGCCGCTCGACGAGCTCCCGGTAGATCGAGAGGGCCACAGCGGAGCGCTCGCGGATGTTCGGCTCCTTCTCGACGTTGAGGGTCAGCATGCGGCGCGCCGCCCGCGGCGGTGCGATGACGACCGGGACGCGCTTGAGCCCGAGCTCGCGCGCGGCCAGCAGCCGGTGCTGCCCGTCGATGACGAGGTAGCCCTTGGCGTCGTCGCGGGCGACCACCACGAGCGGCACCGGGAATCCAATGCGTTCGACGGACTCGACCACGCGTTTCACGTGGGTGTCGCTCGGCTTGCGCTGGTGCGAGATGACCTCGAGGCTGGTGAGCGGCACGACGGCGAACGTCAGGTTCGTACGGTTCGACGGGTCTTTGAAGTCGAGACTCGCGTCGGACGCGGGCTCCGCCATGCGCCGTGATCGTAGGTCAGGCGCGCCGAACCGAGCCGCGGGGTGCACGGCTCGGGTGACGCGGTGCGCTGGCCCGGGTGCTCAGCCCGGGACCGGGGTTACCAGCTGCTCAGGAGGGCGTCGACCGGGTTGTCGGGGTCGACCTTCACGGTCACGGCCTTGCCCACCGAGAGACCCTGCATCTGCGTCGGCAGCATGCTCTGGTGGATCGTCGTGTCGTACGGGCTCCCGCCGTCCGGCGTCACGGTGACGTCGAAGTCGTGCGGCGTCGCGCCCGCCATGTCGGGCTGGCCGGCCGGACGGATCGCCTTGATCTCGGCCGGGGTCGGCACGCCGCTCTTGCCGATCTTGTTGACCTTCTGGACGTAGGCCGGGTCCGGCATCTCGGTCGGCATCTGCATCCCGGGCGGCATCTGCATGCCCGCGCCACCCGCGGCGCCGAGGTTGCCTGCGTTCTGCATGGCGTCCCTCGCGTTCTTGAAGAGACCCATCGTGTCCTCCCTGTGTCCGTTCTCGTCGTCCGCTTGCCCCGCCGGGGCGCGAGCCGCGGTTCCGGGGGACAGGATGGCAGACCCGAGGGACCTGGTGCTGAGTAACCGGTACTCAGCCCCGCCGGCCGCCGGGTGCCGCCGTCCGCCCGGCCACGTCGCCCCTCCGGTAAGACCAGACGCCGTAAAGGGGGTCACCGGGGTGACGCTCCGGGGTCCGCCGCTCCGCCGTGGTGCCCACCCACCCGGTGGACCGGCGGAAGTAGGTCGTGACCAGGGCGAGGTGGGCGGCGTCGTCGGTGGCCAGCCAGCCCCGGATGGCCTTCGTCGGGAAGCAACGGTTCGAGAACGTGCACACGAACGGCGCGCCCGGGCGCAGGACCCGGCCGACCTCGTCGAAGACCTCGAGCGGTCGAACGAGGTAATCGACGGAGACGCAGCAGGTGGCCGCGTCGAACACCGCGTCGGGGAAGGGCAGGCGGGGATCCGCGTTCAGGTCGTGGACGACGCAGTCGTCGGCGTCTGGGTTGCGATGGAGCTCCTCGGCGTTCATGCCGAGGACGACGAGGCGCGCCGGACGGGTGTGGAAGTGCGAGACCCACGAGGAGCAGACGTCGAGGACCTCGCCGGTGAGGCCGAGCGCGTCGTAGAGGTCACCGACGGCGGCGATCGCGGCGGTGTCGAGGTGCTGGACGAGCCGGGGCGGTGCGTAGAAGCGGTCGTCGGGTGCCTCGTCGGCGCGGCGGAAGAAGCCATCGGGAAATTCGGCGTAGCGGGCATCCGCGGCGGCGCCCGCGCTCAGGCGAGGCCGTCCAGCTCGTGCAGGCGGGTCGCCATCCCGGCGAGGAGCACGTCGCGCAGCGAGCTGACCTCGCCGAGCAGCGCGCGGAACGTGTTTCGTGACACCGACACGACCGTGGTGTCGTTGGTCGCGGTCACGGTCGCGTTGCGGGGAGCGGGATCGAAGAGGGCCAGCTCGCCGAAGTAGTCGCCCGGGCCGAGCTCGGCCACGTGTCGGCCGGCGCGTGTGACCTCGACCGCACCGTGCGTGATCACGAAGAACTGATCGCCGGGTTCACCCTCGTGGATGATGGGCCGCCCGGGCGGCACGGCCACCGTGACGCCGAGCTCGGCGATCCGCTCGATGTCGCCCGGCGAGCAGGAGCGCAGCATCGGGATCTTCTGCAGGTATGTCGCATAGAGCGCTCGGTCCGTTCCGGTCATGGGTGCTCCTTGGCCCGCCGCCGGGTGCGCGTTCCCGTCTTCAGAGCCAGCCGACGCGCGCGCTCTCGAGCTCGTCGCTGGGCGGTTGCGCGAGCTGCCCCGAGCGCACGCCGGCGAGCAGCCCGCGCGTCGTCGCGATGATCTCGGGGACCGCGGCGCGCAGCTCCTCGGTGTCTCGGTCCGTGATGGTCGCCGGGTCCACGTCGGCGCCGGCCACGAGTGCGGGGAGGTCGCCGAGGCGCTCGGCGACGAACCCGAGCGGGTCGGCGCTCATCGCGTCGTCGAACTGGCGGATGTCCGGCTCCCAGCCCCGCATCTTGGGGTGGTGGTGGGTCCGGTCCCACGTGCCGGGCCCGCCGGCGACGGACTCGAGCAGGTCGGCCCGCCAGATCGGCCGATCGACGAGGATCGGACGCGACGCGTAGATCGAGCCCTCGCTGGGCTGCGTGGCGAGCAGGCGCACCTCCAGGCGCACCCCCCGCTCGGCTCCTTCTTGGCCCTGCCCCGGCTGGGGGTCCAGGAAGTAGAGGTCGCCCACCACGACGCCGACCTTGTCGAAGCCGAAGACGTGCAGCATGCGTGACTCCCGGCTCAGGGACGCGTCCAGCATATGCACGGGCACGTTGCTGGTCCCCCAGCGGCACAAGGTGAGTCGGGTCCTACGATGCGTCGCGAACGGAGGGGACGACATGGAGGAACGGATTCCCCTCGTCGACGCAGACGACGACGGGGTCGACGAGGACACGCGTGCGACGTTGCGCGGACTGCGCGAGAGCGGCGCCGACTTCAACGTCATCCGCGCGCTGGCCAACCACCCCGGGATCCTCAAGGGGTTCATGAGCTTCAGCGCGGCCGCGTACTGGGGCTCCTCCGTCGACCCGGCGCTCCGGGAGCTCGCCTACCTCACGGCCTCGAACGAGAACCACTGCCACTACTGAGTGCCGACGCACATCACGCTCGGTCGGAGCGTGGGACTCGATGAGGAGCACATCGGCGCGATCGGCGGCAGCGCACCCGAGCCGGTCTACTCGGACGTCGAGCAGGTCGTCGTCGACTACGCGCGCCGCCTGACGAGAATGGAGCCGATCGACGACGCGTTGTACGAGGACCTGCGGCGGCACTTCACGCTCGAGCAGGTCATGGAGCTCTGCTTCACGATCGGGGTGTCGAACATCATCAACCGCTTCCACGCGACGTTCCACACGCCGCTCGACCAGCGGACCCGAGAGGCGGTCGCGGGCGGGGCGCCGCTGCCCCTCCCGCCGCAACCCGTCGATTGAGTCAACCCGGCAGCCAGCGCGCCGCCTCGCTGACGAGCTCCGCCACGATGTCGCCCGCGGGCTGGCGGGCCCGCACGCCCCTGACGGACTGGCCCGCGTACAGCGCCCGCGCGTCGACCGGGGCCGTGTCGGCCGCCGTCGGCCACGTCGGTGTCCACATCTGCGCGCCGCCGAGCGACTCGCCGGCGTCGACGCACGAGCGAAGCACGCGGTGCGGCGCGTTGGGCCACCCGTCGCAAAACGCCGTGGTCAGCACCGTGTCCTCGGCGTCCGCGTGGATCAACGCGTCGACGTAATCAGGGTGCGCCGCCGCCTCGGGTGCGGCGAGGAACCGCGTCCCGACCCGCACCGCGTCCGCTCCGCCAAGGAGGGCGGCGGCCATCGCGCGGCCGCTGCCGATCCCGCCGGCCGCGACGAGCGGCAGCTGGACGACACTCCGCACCTCGTCGAGGAGGGGCAACAGCGCGACGGTGCCGCGGACGTGCCCGCCGGCCTCGAGACCCTGGACGATCACGAGGTCGCACCCCACGTCCGCCGCCGCTCGAGCCTCCTCGAGCGACCCGATCTGCCACGCGACGCGCGCACCGCACGCTTGGCCGCGCCCGACGAGCTCGGCCGACGGGGCACCCCAGAAGAACTCGACGAACGGGGCCCGCGCGGCGGCGACCTCGACGGCCGCGGGGTCGATGAACGGCACGAGAAAGTTCACCCCGACCGCCGCGCCGTCGGGCACGTCGTCGAGCTGCGTCGCCAACGCGGACCCGCCGACCGTGCCGCTCACCATGCCCAGGCCACCCGCTGCCGCGACGGCCACGGCGAGGTCGGCGCTGAGCATCCCTCCCATCGCCGCCTGTTGGAGCGGGTGCCGACACCCGACCAGGTCGGTGAACGCAGTCGGCCACGGCACGCGCGCCATCCTCGCAGCCGTGTCGGCCTGTTGAGAAACGGCTAGCCGGAGACGCGGGTCTTGGTCGGGCGGCGGCGGGGCCGCGGTCGCGGCGGTGCACGCACGGGCGCTCGTCTCGGCGCGGGCTCGTCAACGCCCCGAATCACCTCGGCCTCCACAGTTGTGCCGCAGCAGCGGCACGAATGCTGGTGGCGGGCACCGAGTCGCAGATCGCTCGGTGACGTGTCCTCGTCGATCTCCGTCCAGGTCGCGCCGCACCGGACGCAGCACACTCGATAATCGACACTGTGCAGCACATGGGCCACGGCTGGCCTCCTGGTGTGCTGTCCAGCATGACCGAACGCCTTCACCAAGACGTGGATTTCGCTGGTCTGTGCGCCGTCGATCAGGCGTCCGGCGCGGCGGCGCGACGAGCGTGGCCCCGGCGACGGCCCCGGACGCTCGCGTCGAGGGTCGTCTTCCGCAGCCGCACCGACACGGGCGTCACCTCGACGCACTCGTCGGAGGTGACGAACTCGAGCGACTGCTCGAGTGACATCGCCCGGGGTGGTGCGAGACGCACGAGCTCGTCGGCCGACGCGGCGCGGTGGTTCGTGAGCTTCTTCTCGCGTGTCGGGTTCACGTCGATGTCTTCGCCGCGCGAGCTCTCGCCGATGATCATGCCCTCGTAGACCTCGGCGCCCGGTCCGATGAAGAGCTCGCCGCGCTCCTGCAGGTTCATGAGCGAGTAGGCCGTAGCCGCCCCCGCCCGGTCGGCGACGAGGCTGCCCGTTCGGCGCGAGCGCAGCTCGCCGAGCCAGGGCTCGTACCGGTCGAACACGTGGTGCAGCAGCCCCGTCCCCTTGGTCTCGGTCAGGAACTCGGTACGGAACCCGACGAGCCCGCGTGCCGGTACGAGGTACTCGAGGCGGACCCATCCACTGCCATGGTTGACCATCGACTCGAGGTGCCCCTTGCGTGACGCGACGAGCTGAGTCGTCGCCCCGAGGTGCTCCTCGGGCACGTCGATCGCGACACGCTCCATGGGCTCGCAGAGCTGACCGTCGACCTCGCGGGTCACCACTTCGGGCTTCCCCACGGTCAACTCGAACCCCTCGCGTCGCATGGTCTCCACGAGGACAGCGAGCTGCAGCTCACCGCGACCCCGCACCTCCCACGCGTCCGGCCGCTCCGTCGGGAGGACGCGCAGCGAGACGTTGCCCACGAGCTCCTGGTCGAGGCGGCTCTTGACGAGCCGGGCGGTCACGCTCCGACCCTCGCGTCCGCTGCGCGGGGACGTGTTGATCCCGATCGTCACGGACAGGCTCGGCTCGTCGACGTGGATCACGGGCAGCGGGACCGGATGCTCGGCGTCGGCGAGCGTCTCTCCGATCGTCACGTCCGCCAGCCCGGCGATGGCGGCGATCTCGCCCGGCCCGGCCGCGTCCGCGTCCATCCGGTCCAGCGCCTCGGTGAGGTACAGCTGGGTGATCCGGACGGTCTCGATCGTGCCGTCGGCGCGACACCAGGCGACCGGCTCGCCCCGCCGCAGCGTCCCGTGTCGCACTCGGCACAGCGCGATGCGGCCGACATAGGGCGACGCGTCGAGGTTCGTGACGAGGGCCTGCAGCGGGTGACCCGGGTCGTACTCGGGGGCCGGGATGTGCTCGAGGAGCAGCTCGAGCAATGGCTTCAGCCCACCGTCGCCCGCGACGTCCATCAGCTGCAGGTCGGGATCGGTCGGGTCGAGCGAGGCGCGGCCGCTCCGCGCGTTGCAGTACACGATCGGGAACCCGATCTGGTGCTCGTCGGCGTCGAGGTCCAAGAACAGCTCCTCGACCTCGTGCACGACCTCGGCCACCCGCGCGTCGCTGCGGTCGACCTTGTTCACCACGAGGACGACCGGCAGCCGCGCCTCGAGCGCCTTGCGGAGGACGAAGCGGGTCTGCGGCAGGGGACCCTCGGCCGCGTCGACGAGGAGGAGCACGCCGTCGACCATCGTGAGCCCACGCTCCACCTCCCCGCCGAAGTCGGCGTGGCCCGGCGTGTCGACGATGTTGATCTTGACGCCGCCGTAGCGGACGGCCGTGTTCTTGGCCAGGATCGTGATGCCCTTCTCGCGCTCGAGGTCCGTCGAGTCGAGGACCCGTTCGACCACCTGCTGGTGGTCACCGAAGGCGCCCGTCTGGCGGAGCATGGCGTCGACGAGCGTGGTCTTGCCGTGGTCGACGTGCGCCACGATGGCCACGTTTCGGATGTCGTCGCGCGCGCGCATCGAGGTCTTCCTCCCGGGGTGCGACGAGTGTACGTGTCGGGTGGCGCGTTCCCCGGCACACTTCAGGGTGCCGTACGTCACCGTCGCGACGCGCGTGACGGCGTCCCCCTGGCGCCAGGACCGATACTGGGCCCGTGGGGGACGGGTGCACCCGGGCGGCGACGACGGTCGTCGTCGCGACCGTGATCGTCACGTCGCTGGCGTCCCTACTCGGACCGCCCGCCGCCGCGTCGAGCACGAACCCGTTCTGCGCGGCGGTGCGTGCCTTCAACACGTCCCGCCCGACCTCGCGCGCCGACTCGGCCGCCGCGTTGAACACCCTGGGCCGGGCGGCCCCGTCGGACGCCCGCTCGGCGCTGAAAACGATCGCGCGGGCGGTGCAGCACGGTGATCCGAGCGGCATCCTCACCCAGGCCGCGACCGCGCAGGCGAGCGAGACCGATTCACTGGACCAGGCCGCGACCACGGTCGCCCGCGACGCGTTTGCTCGGTGCGAGCTCGGCGTCGACTTCCTCGCCGCCGTTCCCACCGGCCTGTCGGATCAGCCCGTGTCGGCGCGGGTCTGGGGTCGCACCGTGTGCTCGAGGCTCGTCGACTGGGGTGAGTACCTGATGAACGCAGGCAGCAGCCTGCTCACACCGCCGGGCGGGGTGACCGTCACCCTCCCGGGGGTGCAGACCGAGCTCTCAGACTTCCTCGACACGGCGATCCTGCGCACCGCTGAACTGCTGAACGCCGTCGACGACGTTGGCACGCCCTCCGTCTCGAAGGGTCATGACATCGCGTCGTCGATCCGCGCCGGTGTCCTGCAGGCCCAGCACACCTTCCAGGCGGCGCAGCTCACGGTGAAGGCGCTTCCCGACGACCCGCAGCGCTTTCAGGTCGCGGCGCAGTCGCTCGTTCAGACGCTCGACGACACCGGACGACAGGTCGCCGCGCTCGTGCAAGACGCCGAGGCGCAATACAAGGTGCGGGCGCTGCGCTCGGCGCTACGCGCCGAACCAGCGTGCATCGGGGTGCGCTGAAAGGTCCCGTGCCGCGGACGAGGGCGGCGACGGGGGCTGCGGCGGGCCGAGCGGCCCACCGCAGCCGCGAGTCCGTCAGATCGGACGAACGTTCTGGGCCTCGTCGCCCTTCCGGCCGGGGCCGACGTCGAACTCGACGCGCTGACCCTCGTGGAGGGTCTTGAACCCCGTCCCCTGGATCGCGGAGAAGTGAACGAACACGTCGTCCATTCCTTCGCGGGAGATGAAGCCGTAACCCTTTTGCTCGTTAAAGAACTTCACAGTGCCTGTTGCCAACGGATTCGCGTCCTTCTTGCGAGATTGCTTGTCTGATTGCCGGGACGGTCCACTGACACGGCCTCGGTGCGGCCAGTGTAGGAAATGCGCCGCGGTGTCTCAAGCGGTGGAGTGGACGATCACCGCGCTGACGGAATCACGGAAGGGACGGTCACCGGTCCTGTCAAGGGGCTGGGCTACCGTTTTCACGCGTGGAATCGCGCCAGGCCCGTGCCTTCGGTACGATGGGGATCGCTGACGCACTCGTGGTCCTGGGCGCCGTCGCCATCGCGGTGTCGATCGTGCTGCACTGGATCGACCTGTCGCACAACTTCGGGGGCACACAGATCACGAGGCGCGTCACGGCGAGCGGGATCCCGGTGCAGGTCCTGTGGGACTACACGACGAAGTCGACGAGCCCGTCGCTGCTCGTGGTGCTGATCCCGGCGGCGGTGCTCTGCCTGTTGGGTTTCATCCTTCCCAGCTCGCACTGGCTCGCCGCGCTTGGTGGGATCGTGGCGCTCATTGTTGGGCTGCTGTTCATCTTCCAGGCCCACCAGGAGCTGCGGGCCGAGCACGTGCCGGGCATCGGACTCACGGACTTCATCGGGCTCGCGCCCTACGTCTGCATCGTGGGCGGCGCGCTCGCCCTCGTCGGTGGCGCGCTGGCGCTGCGTCCCCGTCGCGCGAGCTCCTGAGCTCAGGCCGGTGCGCCGAAGGCCGGGCCGTCGAAGCGGTCGCGCGTCGTGAAGTCGGCGACGTCGGCCCGCCGTAAGTGCCGCGACTGGTGGACGGGGTGCCCGAGAGCGAGGAGCGCCGCCACCACGAACTCGTCCGGTACGCCGAGCAGGGCCCGCACCTCGCGCTCGCGTCGGGCGAGGACCGTCGTCAGGACGCCACCCAGCCCCGCGTCGCGCGCGGCGAGCAGCACGTTCCAGGCGAACGGGTACACGGACGCCCCGCCGATCAGCGTGTAGCGATCGAGGTCGCGGTCGATGGCGGCCAGGGCGCGCTGGTCGGCCAGGACGAGGAGGAGGACGGGGACCTTCTCGAGGTGCTCCGCGAAGCCGCCCGGACCTGCCGCCGCCGCCTCGGCGATCGCGGGGGCGTCGGCGATCGCGTCCCGCTCGACCGTCCGGTCGCTGAGCGGCGCCCACGGCACGAGCCCGGCCCGGGCGAGCGCGAGGTACTCGTACCACCCTGACTGGTAGAGCTCACGCAACGAGCGTCGGACGGACGGATCGGACACCACGATGAGGTGCCAGCCCTGCCGGTTGCCGCCGCTCGGCGCGAACCGCGCGACGTCGAGCACGGCGAAGAGCTGGTCGTCGCTCACCGGCTCGTCGGTGAACTCGCGCACCGCGGCGCACGTGCGCATCACATCGCTCAGCTCCATGTCGCCTCCTGTCGCACGCGCCGCCCGAATCGTGATGGATCGCGAAGCCGGTACATTCTGGGGCGTCGACCCGGTCTGCCCCGAGACCGGTCGACGCACAAGGCGGTCCGACCCCACCGCCGTCGGCCAGAAGGAGCACCATGCGCTACGTCGAAGCGGCCGGCCTGCGGGTTTCGGCCATCGGTCTCGGATGCTGGCAGTTCGGCTCGCACGACTGGGGGTACGGGAACGCCTACGGCGAGACGACCGCCGTCGAGCTCGTGCACCGGGCCCTCGACCTCGGCGTGAACCTCCTCGACACCGCGGAGGCCTACGCCCACGGCGTGTCGGAGGCGATCGTCGGTCGGGCGATCGAGGGCCGGCGCGACGAGGCGTTCGTCGCCACGAAGGTGTGGCCGACCTGGCCGACGGCGTCGCGGGTGCACGAGCACGGCCGGCTGTCAGCGCTGCGGCTCGGCGTGTCCCACATCGACCTGTACCAGGTCCACTGGCCGAACCCGGTCGTCCCCCTCCGGTCGACGATGACCGGGATGCGGCGCCTCCTCGACGCGGGCATCGTCGCGCACGTCGGCGTGAGCAACTTCTCGCCGTCCCGGTGGGAGGGTGCCGAGCGCGACCTCGGCGGACCGGTGGTGTCCAACCAGGTGCACTTCAGCCTCCTGCAGCGCAAGCCGGATCGCGGCAGCGTCGACTACGCGCAGCAGCACGACCGAGTCGTCATCGCGTACAGCCCGCTCGAACAGGGCGTGCTCGGCGGCAAGTACGACGCGGCGCACCCACCCGCGGGTCCGGCGCGTCGGAACAACCCGTTGTGCCTGCCCGAGAATCTCGAGCGTGCGACACCCGTGATCGAGACGCTGCGCCGGCTGGCGAAGGCCCACGACGCGACGCCGGCGCAGGTCGCGCTCGGGTGGCTCATCCGTAAGCCGAACGTCGTGGCGATCCCGGGCGCGAGCTCCGTCGCGCAGCTCGAGCACAACGTGGCCGCCGCCGACCTCGATCTGAGTGACGACGAGCACGAGGAGCTGACGGCGGAGAGCGACCACTTCGAGCCCCTCGGCGGCGTCGCCACGGGGATGGGCATGCTGCGCGCGCGGCGCGCCGCGTAGCGCCGCACGACGCCGGGCGCCGTCGCGTCAGCGGTCCGGCGGGTCGCTCACGGCGAGGCGCAGCACCCAGGTCCGGATGAGCGCGAGGCGGGCGACGGTCGCCGCGGTCCACGTCACGGCGAGCGCGACCAGCTGGAGCGTCAGCCCGCCGCCCACCGCGTCGGCGAGGCCCAGCGCGGCGCTCGTGACCGCGAGGGCGCCGAGCCACACGGCCAGCGCGGCCCGCCAGTGTCGTCCGGCGAGCCCGCCGCCGACGACGAAGTGCCGGTTCGCCCATGTGTTCCCCAGGAAGGTCGCGGTCACCGCGATCGCGTTGGCCCCGATCGCGCCGACGGACTCGCGCAGGGCGAGGAAGATCGCCAGCGAGACGGCGGTGCTGACGAGCCCGATGAGGCCGAAGCGGACGACGCGTCGCCCGAAGTCGTCGCCGAGCCGGCCCCGGCGGGCGTCGGCGAACTCGATCCGGCCGCGACCGGTGACGAAGCGCCACGCCATTCGGGCGGCACCGCGCAGGTCTTGGACCGCGGTCGGCACCACACGCACGCGGCTGTCCGAGTCATCGACCCAGTCGACGGGCAGCTCGTGGATGCGCAGCCCGTTGTGCTCCGCGAGGAGCAGCAGCTCGGTGTCGAAGAACCAGGCGTCGTCCGTCACAGCGTCGAGCAGCGGGCCGACGACGTCCGCCCGAACCGCCTTGAACCCGCACTGCGCGTCACGGACCCGGCTGGCGAACACGACGCGGAGCATCACGTTGTAGAGGCGCGAGATCAGCTCCCGCTTGGGGCCCCGGGCCACCTCGGCGCCGGGCAGCAGCCGCGACCCGATGGCGATGTCCGAGTGGCCGGAGATGAGGGGCGCGACCAGCGGGAGGAGCGCGCTGAGGTCGGTCGAGAGGTCAACGTCGGTGTACGCCACGACCGTGGCGTCGCTCGCCTGCCACGCGGCGCGCAGCGCGCGGCCACGCCCGGGACGGTCCACCCGAACCACCTCGACGCCCGGGAGGCGCGCCGCGAGCTCGGCCGCGAGCTCGCCGGTCCCGTCGTCGGACCCGCTGTCGGCGATCGTGATGCGCCATGACACCGGGAACTGGGCCACGAGGTAGTCCCGGAGGCGGCCGATGTTGGCCTCGAGGACCCGCGCCTCGTTGTGCACCGGGACGACGATGTCGACCGTCGGCGTGCCCGCCTCGGGTGCCGCGTCGCGCGGCGACTCATCGGTCGAGATCGGCATCACGCTTCCAGTCTCGCGTTGTCACGATGAGTGCGCGGCACACGGGTGGGTTTCGTCGCCCTTCCGGGACCCGCCCTGACCGCGCACCGAGGAGCCACCGGGAGATCGCCGGGCTCAGTCTGCCCGGACGTCCGCCCGCGAGCGGACCGGCAGCGGCGAACCCGATGGGCGATGATGCGCCAGCATGCGCTATCGCGATCCGACAATCCTGGTGCTCGTCGCCGGGCTCCTCACGGTGCCGGCCGTCGGCGCCGCGGCCCCACTCGCCGCGGCGCCCTCGGCCCGGTACGCCGTCGGCGTGCGTACCGAACCGTTCGTCGACACGAGTCGCCCGACGCCACCGAACGGGTCGTTCCCGGGGAGCCCGACGCGGTCCCTGCCGACGCTCGTCCTCTACCCGGCCCGCGGCGCGCCGGGCCCGGGGGACCAACCCGCGGCGCCGGTCGCCAAGGGCACCTTCCCGCTCGTCGTGTTCGCCCACGGGAACGGGTCGAACGGCGCGGCCTACGAGCCGCTCCTCCGCCAGTGGGCGGCTGCCGGGTACGTGGTCGCCGCGCCCACCTTCCCGTTGTCCAGCAAGAACGCCCTCAGTGCCACGCTCGCCGACTACCCGCACCAGCCGGGTGACGTGAGCTTCGTGCTCACCTCGATGCTTCGCTTGAACCGGACGGCCGGCAGCCCGTTCCACGGTGTGCTCGCGCCCGGTCGCGTCGGCGTGGTCGGCCACTCCATCGGTGGCGCCACGGTGCTCGGCGTCGCCGCGAACAGCTGCTGTGCCGACGCGCGGGTCCACGCCGCCGTGTCGATCGACGGCATCGAGCTGCCCTTCGGGTCCGGCCAGTACTTCCCGGGGCGCAGCGCCCCGCTCCTGCTCTTCCACGGTGACGCCGACCCGACCATCCCGTACTCGTCCAGCGTGCAGGTGTACGCGGGCGCGCCACCGCCGAAGTTCTTCGTGACCCTGCACGGCGCGCCGCACACGGCGTTTCGCCAGCAGAGCCACGCGACGGCCGCTGCGCCGCCGTGGGAGCCGGTCATTGTGCAGAGCGTCCTGGACTTCCTGGCGCGGTACCTGCGCAACGACCCCTTGGCGCTGCGTCGGCTCCAGACGGACGCGACGGTCCCCGGCGTCGCGAGCCTGCAGTCCCAGGTCCGATAGGTGGCGCACGCCGCGGTCCTTCGGCGGTGACGCCCTACGTCACCGCCGGCGGCGGGTTCCTGCTCGCCGTCGTGTGGTTCGACCTCATGTTCGACGTGCAGGTGCTGCGCCACCGGAACGGTGACCTCCCCGAGCCGGTCCTGGCGTCGATCGCCGGCTACTACCGGCGCGTGACCACCGCCGCGCGGCCGATGAACCGACTCGTGGCGGCCGTGATGGTCGGGACGACCACGGCGATCGTCCTCGAGCTGACGAGCGGCGACGTCGCGGCCGGGGTGGCCTGGGTGTCGCTCGCGCTCGTCGGCGGGGCCGTGATGGTCGCGGGGCTGCGCACGGTCCCCCAGGCGGTGCGCCTCGGCGCTCGCACCGACACCGTCGAGCGCCAGAGCCGACTCGCGCGCTCGATCTGCGTCGAGCATCTCGGTGTGCTCGCCGCGCTCGCGACGCTCCTCGTGGTGCAGCTCGTTCGCTGACGGCGTGCAGTTGACCCGTCGGCGGGCGGTGGGCGACAGTCCGTGCGCACGTGACCGCGAGCTCGGAGGACGACGGTGGCACGACCTGCGTTCGAAGGCCGGATCGGCCGCGACTGGCGCGACTCGGAGCCGTGGTGGCCGCCCGACCCCGCACCACCCGACGGCGCGCCGAACGTCCTGCTCATCGTCCTTGACGACGTCGGGTTCGCCCAGCTCGGCTGCTACGGCTCCGACATCGACACCCCGAACATCGACCGCCTCGCGGCGGGTGGTCTCCGGCTCACCAACTTCCACACCACCGCGCTCTGCTCGCCGACGCGGGCGTGCTTGCTCACGGGTCGCAACCACCACCGCAGCGGCATGGGCCGGGTCGCCGACCTGGCAATGGGTTACCCCGGCTACTCGGGGACGCCGCCGAAGGAGAACGGGTACCTGTCGGAGATGCTGCGGGCGCACGGCTACGCGACGTACGCCGTCGGCAAGTGGCACCTCACCCCCGACGACGAGACCCACATGGGCGCGCCCCGCTGGACGTGGCCCCTCGGCCGGGGGTTCGACCGCTGGTACGGGTTCCACGGCGGCGAGACGCACCAGTTCGTCCCGAACCTGTTCCACGACAACCACTCGGTCGTGCCGCCCGGCTCGATCGAGGACGGCTACCACCTGAGCGCCGACCTCGCCGACCGCGCCATCGGCTACCTCGGCGACCTGCGCGCGGTCGACGTCGACCGGCGCTTCTTCCTCTACTTCTGCACCGGCGCGTGCCACTCGCCGCACCACGCTCCGCCGGAGTGGATCGAGCGGTACCGGGGGAAGTTCGACGACGGCTGGGACGCCCTGCGGGAGCGGATCTTCGCCCGGCAGACGGAACGGGGCGTCCTGCCTGCCGGGACCCGCCTCTCGCCGCGCCCGTCCTGGGTGCCGGCGTGGGACGAGCTCGATCAGGCGCAGCGGCGCGTCGCCGCCCGGTTCATGGAGTGCTTCGCCGCGTTCCTCTCCTACACCGACGCGCAGATCGGCCGGCTCCTCGGGTTCCTCGAGGACGTCGGGGACCGCGACGACACCCTCGTCCTGCTCGTCTCGGACAACGGTGCGAGCGCGGAGGGTGGACGGGACGGCTCGATCAACGACGGGCGCCTCTCGAACTTCGACCCGGCGGGCCGATCCGAGATGCAGGCGCGCATCGACGAGATCGGGACCGCCTCGACCCACAACAACTACCCGTGGGGCTGGACGATGGCCGGCAACACGCCGTTCAAGCGCTGGAAGCGGGAGGTCCACGAAGGCGGGGTCGCAGACCCGTGCATCGTGTCCTGGCCGGCCCGCTTCGCGGGCTCGGCCGGGACCGTGCGCCACCAGTTCGCGCACGCCATCGACGTCCTGCCGACAGTGCTCGAGCTCGTGGGCGTGGAGGCGCCGGACGAGCTCGACTACGTCCCCCAGACGTCGATCGACGGCACGAGCTTCGCGTACCTGCTCGCCCCCGACGCGGCCGCCGCGCCCGGGCGTCATCTCACGCAGCACTTCGAGATGTTCAGCTCGCGCGCGCTGTACCACGACGGCTGGAAGGCGGTGACGTTCCACCCGATCGGCGCGATGTACGGCGACGGGCTCAACCCCAACGCGCCGTTCGACGACGACGTGTGGGAGCTATACCACGTCGCGGAGGACCACTCCGAGACCACCGACCTCGCCCCGCAAGAGCCCGAGCGCGTCGCGGCGATGGCCGAGCGGTGGTGGGAGGAGGCGGCGCGCAACGACGTGCTGCCGCTCGACAACCGCGTGCTCGTGACGATGGCCAACCCGAAGCCGTCGAAGGCACGCTCCCGCGACACGTTCCGCTACTTCCAGGGCGGGTCGCAGGTGCCCGAGCGCAACGCGGCGTATGTCCACAACCGCTCGCACACGCTGCGCGTCGAGGTCGACGTGCCGACCGGCGCGGTGCCTTCCGGCGTGCTGCTCGCGATCGGATGCGTGCTCGGCGGCTGGTCGCTGCACCTGCTCGACGGCCGGCCGCGCTACGTCCACAACCTCTACGGCAAGCAGCGCCACGTCGTGGAGGCAGACGCGCCCCTCCCGGCGGGGCGCCACGTCGTCGAGCTCGCCTTCGAGAAGGACGACGGGCTCGGCGGGCACGCCGTCCTGTCGTGCGACGGGACCACGCTCGCGGAGGGCGACATCCCGCGCTTTACACCCACGGCGTTCAACGGCGTCGGCATCGGGCTCACCTGCGGGTACGAATGGGGCCCGGCTGTCGGCGAGGGTTACGGCGCGCCGTTTCCTTTCAACGGGGCGATCCGACGAGCGGAGGTGCGCGCGACCGGCCCGATCATCCGCGACCCCGTCGCGGAGCTCGCTGCCATCCTCGCCGAGCAGTAGCGCGCCTGCACCGACCGGAAGGGTCGCCGGTACGGTGACTCGGAGGGAGGTCGCATGCCGCTCGACCCCGAGATCCGCAAGCTGCTCGACGACCTGGCGTCGGCGACGGGCGAGCTCGAGGAGCAGGGTCCCGCCGAGGCGCGCGCCCTCGCCGACGAGGGGATGGTCGCGCTCAGCGGCCCGGGGGACCCGTCGGTGACGGCCACCGACCGCCGGGTGCCGGGTCCGGGCGGAGAGATTCCCGTCCGCGTCTACGCGCCGCCGGGCGCGGGGGTGCGACCGGTCGTCGTCTACTTCCACGGCGGCGGGTTCGTGATCGGCAGCATCCGCTCGCACGACGGGCTGTGCCGTGACCTGACCGCGGCGACCGGCGCGGTCCTCGTGTCCGTCGAGTACCGGCTCGCGCCGGAGCACCGCTTCCCAGCGGCGGTCGACGACGCGTTCGCCGCGCTGCAGTGGGTGCACGCCCACGCCGCCGACCTCGGGGGGGACCCGGCGCGGCTCGCCGTCGCCGGTGACAGCGCCGGCGGGACGCTCGCCGGCGTGGCGGCGATGCTGGCGGCCGAGCGGGGTGGGCCCACCCTGCGCTGCCAGCTGCTCGTCTACCCGGGCATCGGCGTCACCGAGGACCAGGCCTCCGTACGCGACAACGGTGAGGGCTACCTCCTGACCGCGCGCGACATCGTCTGGTTCGCGGACCACTACCTCGGGCCCGAGGGCGACCGCTGGGACCCCCGGTTCGACCCGATCTACGCCGCCGACCTGTCGGGTGTGGCCCCCGCGCACATCATCACGTGCGAGTACGACCCGCTGCGGGATGGCGGGCTGGCGTACGCCGCGCGCCTCCGCGCCGACGGCGTGAGCGTGACCGAGCGCTGCTACGAGGGGTTGATCCACGGCGCGTTCGGCATCGAGGCCGTGTCGAGTGCCTCGCGCCAGATGATCGAGGATGCGAGCGACGTCTTGCGGGCCGCGCTCGCGGGCCACGCGGCCGCGCCCACCCGGGCCTGACCGGCGGACCCGGCATGCGCCCAGCCGGCGACCTACCGTGGCGGTCACAGAGCACCCCGCACGCGGAGGCCCGCCATGCCCGACAAGCCCTCCTACCTCGGCCTGCTGAACGCGGTCTCGCTGAACGAGTCCCGGGCGTACGCCTACCTGTCCGCCTGGGCTGACGTCAGCCCGAACGACGGGGTCCGCGACGTGCTGCGCACCGTCGCCGCCCGGGAGGGCGAGCACGGCATGAGCTTCGCGAAGCGGATCAACGAGCTCGGCTACCAGCTGCGGCCCAAGGACGACCCCGACTTCGAGCGTCAGATGGCGTTCGCCCGCTCGGACCGTTCCGACGTCGAGAAGTTCGAGAAGCTCGGCGTGTTGCGCTTCGACAGCGGTGACGGGCCGGACGTCTTCGACCAGTTCTTCACCGACCACTCGATCGACATCCGCACGGGCGAGCTGCTCGGCCGCTACATCGCCGAGGAGCGCGACTCGCTGCGCATGCTGCGCGGCTGCTACGAGGCCCTTCGGCCCGGCCGCAACGGCGGCGGCGACACCATGGGCGACCCGGTGACGTGGCTGGCCGGGAAGCTCGACGCCGTCGCGCGCGCCGTGGACGAGCTGCGCCAGATCGTCGTCGCGCAGTTCATGCCGTCGAACGTGGTCGACCGCTGAGCCGGCGGCCGCCCCCGGAGGGGCGGCCGCGGATCGGGCGGGCCGCCGCCGTCGCGCTCGCCGCCGGCGCGCTCCTCGTGGGCCTGGCCGCGCCCGTCGGGGCGCGGCCCGCGTCGACCGCCACGCCGACCGGCGTGCCGACGCCGACCGTGACGGGCCCGGTGACGGGCGGGAGCGGTATCAACCTGCTCGCGACGATGTTCGACCTCTCCACGGTCGGGTATACGGCGCAGGAGTACTTCCTCAGCGGGACGGCGCGCTCCTTCACGTCGAGCCAGCCGCTGACCGCCGACGGGCGCTGGCAGGTCCAGGTCGCGTCGTCCGCGCCGTACAAGACGCGGATCGTCGTGTACCGGCCGGCGAGCGCGCGCCGGTTCAACGGCACGGTCGTCGTCGAGTGGCTGAACGTCACCGCGGGGACTGACTCCGCACCCGACTGGATCTCGGCGCACACGTCCCTCATCCGTGACGGCGCGGCCTACGTCGCGGTCAGCGCCCAAGCGGTCGGGGTGCAGGGTTCGTCGGTGGCGGTCGGCCCGCTCACCGCCGGCGGGCTCCGCACGGCTGACCCCGCGCGCTACGGGTCGCTCAGCCACCCCGGCGACAACTACTCCTACGACATCTTCTCCCAGGCCGGGCTCGCGGCGCGAGGCCACGAGACCCCCGATCCGCTCGCCGGGCTGGCGGTGCACCATGTCCTCGCGATCGGCGAGTCGCAGTCGGCGTTCCGACTCGTCACCTACATCGACGGGATCCAGCCGCTCGACCACGTCTTCGACGGCTTCCTCGTCCACAGCCGCTGGGGGGGCGGCGCGCCGCTCTCGCAGACGCCCGCGCCCGAGGTGGACCCGCCGAGCGGCACCGTGATCCGCACCGACCTCGGCGTGCCGGTGCTCGCCTTCGAGACCGAGACCGACGTGCTGAACGGCTACGCGTCGGTTACCCAGCCCGACACGGCCGACTTGCGGGTCTGGGAGGTGGCCGGCACGGCGCACGCCGACGCGTACACGGCGGGGATCGGTGTCAACGACACGGGCGACGGCCAGGCCGAGGTGACCCTCCTCGACGTCGGCGCGGTGAACGGTGGTGTGCTCGGCTGCACCACGCCGATCAACGATGGGCCGGCGTACCTCGTGCTGAACGCCGCGGTGCACGACCTGCAGTCGTGGGTGGCACGCGGCACGCCGCCGCCCCGGGCCGACCCGCTCGACGTGAACAGCGCCCCGGCCGTCGCGATCGTCCGCGACGCGCACGGCAACGCGCTCGGTGGGATCCGCACCCCGCTCGTCGACGCGCCCACCGCGGCCCTGCGCGGCGACGCGAACGAGGGTGGTTCGTTCTGCTTCTTGTTCGGGTCGACGGCGCCCTTCGACACCGCTGCGCTCGCCGCCCTCTATCCGACCCACGCTGCCTACGTCGCGGCGTTCGACACCGCGACGCTCCGCGCGGAGCGCGCCGGCTTCCTGCTCGCGCCCGACGCGGCGAAGCTGATGGCCGCGGCGCGCGCCAGCAGCGTCAGCTGAGCGCCGCGGGCGTCGCCAGGACGAGCATCCCGCGCCGGCCGGGACCGCGCCGGCGCACCTCGTCGCGGTGCACCTCGCGCGCGACCGTCCACCCCGTCTCCTCGAGCAGCCGGGCGACCCCGCCGAGCTGGTAGGAAGACCGACGGGGCTCCCCGACGAAGCGGAGCAGGACGCGGCGCCACAGGTCGCGGGGCGTCGGCAGCCCCGCCTTCCCCGGCAGCCGCTCGCGCGTGCTGAGCGCGAGCCGGCTCCCGGGCGCCGACCGGGCGCGCAGGTCGGTCAGGAGCCGCACGACCACCTCGCGGGTGAGGTAGAGGAGGAGCCCCTCGCAGACGAAGAGGCTCGGCTCGTCGGCGTGGTGGCCGGCTGCGGCGAGCGCCGGGTCGACGCTCGCGGCCATGAGGTCCACCTCGACGAACGTGATCTCGTCGATCGGCACGCCGAGCTGCTCGACGCGCCGACGCTTGTCCGCTTGGGTCGCGGGGTGGTCCACCTCGAAGTAGCGGACGTCGGGGTGACGGAACCGCAGCGCCCGCCCGTCGTAGCCCGCGCCGACCAGCACGATCTGGGGCACGCCCGCGGTCAGCGCGTCGAGGACCTCCCGGTCGAAGAAGCGGGTGCGCGCCTCGATGCGGTGCCCCCGGCGCCCGAACATGCGGAACCCGTACACCGGGCCCAGCCCGGCGTAGAGCCGCTGCTCGGCGTCGGGGTCCCCGTCCGGCGTGCTCGGGCGCTCCATCCGCGACCGCGTCAGCGCGACGCCCCGGGCGGTCACCGAGGGCCGGTCGGGTCGCACGCGCTGATCGTCCCACGGCGCGCGCCCGCGCCGGGGCGCGCCGCCTAGCTCCTAGCGGGCGAGCTGGCGGGGCGCGGGGGCGCGGCCGGCCGGCTGGCTCGGACGCGGCCGGACCGGCGGGGGCGGGATCTTGCGCCGCACGGGGCCGTCGATCGTGAACGGCTCGCCGTGGTGGGTGATCTCGATCGGGGGGCCGTCGCCGAGCTCGTACGTCGCCTCGGTCGGTGTGGCGCGGACGTGGAGGCGCCGCCCCCGGTACAGGACACGGAACGCGAGGCGGGTGAGACCGGGCGGCAGCCGGGGCGCGAAGTGCAGCTTCCCGTTCCAGGCGCGGAGGCCGCCGAACCCGGCGACGAGCGCGGTCCAGCCGCCGGCGAGCGCCGCGATGTGGAGGCCGTCGCGCGTGTTGTGCTCGGTGTCGTCGAGGTCGATGAGCGCGGCCTCGGCGAGGTAGTCGTAGGCGAGCTCGAGCTGACCGACCTCGGCGGCGAGCACGGCCTGCGTCGCGGCCGAGAGCGACGAGTCGCGGACGGTGAGCCGCTCGTAGAACGCGAAGTTGCGGGCCTTCAGCTCGTCGTCGAACGCGTCCGAGCGCAGGTGCATGGCGAGCACGAGGTCGGCCTGCTTCACGACCTGCTTGCGGTAGAGGTCGAAGTAGGGGAACGACAGCAGCAGCGGGTACTGGTCGGGCTTGGTGTCCGCGAAGTTCCACACCTCGTGCTGGGTGAAGCTCTCCGACGCGGGGTTCACGCCGAGGTGCTCGTCGTAGGGGATGAACATGGCGGCGGCCGCGGCGCGCCAGTCCCCGACCTCCTCGTCACGGAGG
This sequence comes from Acidimicrobiia bacterium, assembly GCA_051986275.1. Classification (GTDB taxonomy): domain Bacteria; phylum Actinomycetota; class Acidimicrobiia; order IMCC26256; family PALSA-555; genus PALSA-555. The sequence goes on from JBPYDT010000091.1 coordinate 21,642, forward strand.
CCGAGCACCGCCGCCTCGTCGGGGTGGCGCTCGACGCACTCGGCCGCGGCGCGCTGGTTCTGCTGCGCGAGCAGGTTCGTGTAGACGTTGTTGTCGTGCACCGCGCTGTACTCGTCGGGGCCGGTGACGCCGTCGATGCGGAACATGCCCGCCCGGTCGTGGTGCCCCAGGCTCATCCAGAGGCGGGCGGTCTCGACGAGCAGGTCCAGCCCGACGTCGGTGTCGAACCCGTCGTCCTGGGTCGCGTCGACGTAGCGCAGGACGGCGTCGGCGATGTCGGCGTTGACGTGGAACGCCGCCGTGCCGGCCGGCCAGTAGCTCGAGCACTCCTCGCCCGTGATCGTCCGCCACGGGAACGTCGCGCCCCGCAGCCCCAACGTGCGGGCGCGGTCCCGGGCCGCCGGGAGGGTCGAGTGGCGCCAGCGCAGCGCATCCCCCGCGGTGGAGGGCATCGTGTACGTGAGCAGCGGGAGCACGAAGGTCTCGGTGTCCCAGAACGCGTGCCCGTCGTAGCCCGTGCCGGTCAGGCCCTTGGCCGCGATGGCGCGCCGCTCGGCGCGGGCGCCCGCCTGCAGCACGTGGAACAGGCCGAAGCGCACGGACGTCTGGATCTCGGGGTCGCCCTCGACCTCCACGTCGGCGCCCTCCCAGAACGCGTCGAGGTAGCCGCGCTGCTCCTCGACGAGGCCGTCCCAGCCCGTGTGGGCCGCCGCGGTGAGCGCGGCGCTCACCTGATCGCGCAGTGCCTGGCGCGAGCGCGTCGCCGACCAGCCGTAGGCGAGAAGCTTCACGACGCGCAGCTTCTGGCCGGGCTCGAGGACGGTCGTCACCGACGTCCGGGCGATGTCGGGCTCGATCGTGGACGACGTCTCGGTGTTGTCGGGGCCGTCCACGTCGTGGATCGTCGCCACCGCGACGCCGAGCCCGCTCGCTGCGGTGCGGTGCACGAGCACGGCGCTGAGGTCGCGGCAGCCGTGGTCCTCGGCCACGAGCGGGGCGCTGAGCGCGGCCGCGACGCGGGGGTCGTTCGCGACGTCGGGAAGCGGCTCGTTGGCGACCAGCTCGGACTGGACGACGATGCGCGCCGGGTCCTCGAGTGCCTCGACTTCGTAGTGGATCGCGGCGATGGAGCGCTGGGTGAACGAGACGAGCCGGACGGTGCGGAGCCGCATCGCCTGCCCCGCCGGGGAGCGCCACTCCGCGGTGCGGTGGAGCAGCCCGGCCTGCAGGTCGAGGATCCGCTCGTGGGACAGCAGCTCGCCGTAGCGGACGTCGAAGGGCTCGTCGTCGACGAGGAGCCGCAGCAGCTTCCCGTCGGTCACGTTGATCACGGACTGGCCGGCCTCGGGGTAGCCGAAGCCGGCCTCGGCGTACGGCAGCGGCCGGCGTTCGAACACCGAGTTCAGGTACGTGCCGGGCATGCCCGCCGGTTCGCCCTCCTCCAGATTGGCGCGCAGGCCCAGGTGGCCGTTGGCGAGCGCGAACACCGACTCGGTCTGGGCGAGCGTGTCGACCTCGAGGTACTCCTCGCGCAAGCGCCAGGGCTCGTACGAGAACGCCGGGTGGCGGATCACGTCGCGGGGAGCAGGTCGGCGAGGTCCTCGACCACGACGCTGGCGCCGGCTTCGCGAAGCGCGTCCGCCTGGTGCACGCGGTCCACGCCAACCACGAAGCCGAAGTGACCGGCCCGGCCGGCCTGCATCCCGGCGAGCGCGTCCTCGAAGACGGTCGCCGCGGCGGCCTCGACCCCGAGGTGCTTCGCCGCGGCGAGGAAGGTGTCGGGCGCCGGCTTGCCGGCGAGGCCCTCGTCGGTGACGGCGTGGCCGTCGAGCACGAAGTCGAACAGGTCGGCGATCCCCGCGCCCGCCAGGACGTCCTTGGCGTTCGTGCTCGACGACACGACGGCCCGGGCGAGCCCTGCGGCGCGGACGGCCTCCACGTAGCGCGTCGACCCCGGGTAGGGAGCGACGCCGTCTTTGTGGATGCGCGCCAGGACGAGCTCGTTCTTGCGGTTCCCGAGCCCGTTCACGGTCTCAGCGCTCGGGGGGTCGTCGGGGGTGCCGTCCGGCAGGGTGATGCCGCGCGAGGAAAGGAACGACCGGACGCCGTCGGCGCGGGGCTTCCCGTCGACGAAGCGCTCGTAGTCGGTGGCGTCGAAGGGCCGGAACGGCTCATCGTGCTGCGCCGACCACGTCTTCAGGTAGGCGTCGAACATCTGCTTCCACGCCGCCTCGTGGACGGCGGCGGTCGGCGTGAGGACCCCGTCGAGGTCGAAGAGGCACGCGGTGATGGCGTCGGGGAGGCCGAGCACGCGGCCCAGGCTAGAAGGCCGCACGCCGAATCCGTCGCTACCGTGCAGGGGATGGCCGGCTTCCCGCGTCCGGACGGTCGCATCGTCGAGCTCGCACGGTTCCCGACGCGCTTCGAGGCGGACGTCGTGATCTCGTTGCTCGACACCAACGGGATCCGGGCCACGGCCGACTACGGCGACGGGGACGGCTGGATGCCCCACATGGGGCTCTACCAGGGAGCCCGGGTGCTCGTGCTCGACGACGACCTCGAGCCGGCCCGGCTGCTCCTCGCGACGGCCGACCCCCTCGAGGAGCCGACCGACAACTAGGTCCGCTCGAGGACGAGCACGGGGATCTCGCGCGTCGTCTTCTTCTCGTACTCGGCCATCTGCGGCACCCGCTTCTTCTGCGCGGTCCAGATGCGCTCGCGCTCGTCCGGGCCAGCGACCCGCGCGCGGACCGGGATCGTCTCGGCGCCGACCTCGACCGTCGTGTCCGGGTTCGAGACGAGGTTGTGGTACCAGGCCGGGTTGGTCGGCGAGCCGGCCTTCGAGGCGAAGATCGCGTAGCCGTCCTCGAGCGGCATGTAGCCGAGCGGGCTCACCCGCTCGGCGCCCGTCTTGGCACCGCGGTGGTGCAGCAGAAGCAGCGTGGCGTGCTCGAACATGCCGCCGACCTGACCGCCGTTGGCGCGGAACTCGTCGATGATCTGCTCGTTGAAGTCCGGCATGGCTGCTCCTTCAGCGCGGGCTGGCGACCGCCGGGTCGGCTTGGAGCTCGATCGTGAAGCCCGACGGGTCGACGATCCAGACCTGCACGACGTCGCCCTGCTGCGCCGTCAGGTAGGGGATCCCTCGGTCGTCGAGCTCGGCGATTGCGGCGTCGAGGTCCTCGACGCCGACACAGAGGTGCGGGCCCGTCGGGTCGATCGCCGGCGCGCCGGCCTTCGGCGCGTCGACGAGGTGCAGCTGGGCGTCGCCGACCGCGAACCAGTGGCCCTCGACGCCCGGGATCACGGGGCGGTCGGCCGACGGGAGCGAGAGCAGGTCGGCGTAGAAGGCGGTCGTCGCGTCCAGGCTGCCCTGGACGTTCACCGAGGCGTGCAGGATGCGGGTGGCCTTCATCGCTCCTCCGGTCGGGCGGCCGGTCCCGGCGGGTGACGGCCGTCCACTAGAACCAGGCGTGCATCGACTGTAGGAGGTTGGGTGGACCGGGTTCGGATGGGGATCGTCGGGGTGGGCAACATCGCGCCCCTCAACGTCGCGGGGTACCTCGACCACGACCGCTGCGACGTCGTCGCGCTGTGCGACCCGCGCGAGGACAAAGCCAAGGCGAAGGCCCACGAGTGGGGCGTGCCGAAGGTGTACACGAGCCTGGACGACCTGCTGGCCGACCCCGAGGTCGACGCGGTCGAGGTGCTCACCCCGACGTACCTGCACAAGGAGCACGTGCTCGCGGCGCTGGCGGCAGGGAAGCACGTGTCGTGCCAGAAGCCGCTCGCCAACTCGGTCGCCGACGGCGTCGAGATGACGGAGGCGGCCCGACGGGCCGGGCTCACGTTCCGGGTCAGCGAGTGCTTCTTCCACTACCCGCCGCTCGTGAAGGCCAAGGAGCTGATCGCCGCCGGCGCGATCGGGGCACCGACCATGCTGCGGGTCAAGACGGTGGTCGGCACGACCGACACCGAGTTCCAGGCGAACCTCGAGCCCCAGGGCTACGTGTGGCGCTTCAACGCCCAGAGCCCGGGCGGGCACCTCTTCGACGACGTCGCGCACAAGTACGCCACGGCGCTGTGGCTCTTCGACCAGGACATCCGGAGCGTCCAGGCGGTGGTGCGCCAGGCCCCGATCTTCTTCGAGGCGCCGACCGCGGCGATCTTCGAGTACGAGCGCGACACGCTGCTCGGGATGATGGAGTGCACGTACGCGCCGAGGATGGCGATCCGGAGCCGCTACTACGGGGCGGACGAGTTCTTCGAGGTGCAGGGCACCGACGGGTTCTTGTGGGTGACGCGCGCCACGGGCGAGATGCTCGACCTCGCCCCCCTGATCGTGCGCCGCGCCGACGGCACGACCACGGAGTACTCCACGATCGACGCGAACTGGTTCTCGGGGTTCCGCAACTCGTCGCACCACTTCGTCGACGCGCTGCTCGAGGGGCGCCCCGAACCGGAGATGTCGGGCGACCTCGCGGTGAAGACCCTGCAGCTGTGCTTCGCCGTCTACCAGGCGAGCAACGAGCGGCGCCCGGTCGACCCCTCGACGATCTCCGATGCGGTGTCCCCGAGCTGGTGGCCGCCCGACCTCTCGAAGACCCTCGAGTTCATGGAGTCCTACGGGCGCGACTGATCGACCGGCGCGTATCCCGCGGCCGGGGTGCCGGGCGGGTGGTGGACGCCTGGGCGCGCCGCCGGGTTCGCGACCAAGACCTCGCCCTCGAGCCCGTCGGGGTCGCGGAAGAAGAGGCTGAGCGCCGGCCCGAAGTCGGTGACGAAGCCGTCCGTGGCGCCGACCTCGATGAGCCGTTCGCGGATCGTGTCGAACGCCTCGTGCGACGCGGCCTGCAGACCGAGGTGGTCGATCCGGCCCCGCCCGAACATCGGCGTCTGGTGCTCCGCCTCGTGGTTGTCGTCGATCTCGAACACGTTCAGCTGGGTGGACGGCCCGATATCCACGAACGAGAGCCGGACGCCGGGCGCCTCGTCCGCCTCGTGCGCGACCTGGGCGTCGAACATGTCGCGGTAGAAGGCGTGGAGGCGGTTGGCGTCCTTCGTGATGATCGCGACGTGGTTCACACCGTCCAGCAGCATCGTCGGCTCCGTTCGTCTGGGGAGACCCACGGTACCGGCCGAGCCTTGACCGTCCGGCCTCAGCGCGCGGCCGCCCCGCGGGACGCGTTCGCTCGCGCCACCGCGTCGGCGACGTCACGCCAGCGCTCGAGCGTCCCGCCGCCCGGCGTCCAGCCTTCGGTCGAGCCGTACATGACGAGGCGGTCGGCGACGCCGGCGTAGCGATCGACCAGCGTGTCGGCGAGCCGGTCCCACGTCGCCGTCACCGTGTACTGCTCGAGCATCTCGTCGGTGATCGTCGCGGACATGCCGGCCAGGTCGCCGGCGCGCTGCAGCTCGTGGAGCCGGTCGGCCGTGCCCTCCCAGCCATGGAGGTCGAACACCCCGTGATAGGTGCGCGTCGACCCGTAGAACGCGACGCGGAGCCGGTGCGTGTCGCGGGCCGCCGCGAGCTCGGCCTCCGTCTCGCCGACGTTCACCATCACCGGGCACACGATCGCGACGGCCGACGGGTCCCGCCCGCCGGAATCGGTGCCCTCCCGCACGGCCGGCAGGACGACCTCGCGCAGGTAGCGGGGCGAGTGGAACGGGTGGACGTGGATCCCGTCCGCCACCTCGCCCGCCAAGCGCGCCATCCACGGCCGGACGGCGGCGATGTAGACCGGCACGTCCGGGTGCGCGATCGGGCCGGGGCTCCACTGGGGCGGCAGGAGGTTCAGGTCCCAGTACTGGCCGTGGAAGTCGAGCGGCGCTTCGCCCTGAAACGCCCGGAAGATGGCCCGCAGCGCCAGCACGTAGTCGCGCAGGCGCGACCCGGGGTGGTCGAACGTCATGCCGTAGCGGCGCTCGATGTGAGCCTTGACCTGGGTGCCGAGGCCGAGGATGAACCGGCCGTCGGTCGTGTCGGCCAGCTCCCACGCGACGGCGGCCGTCACCATCGGGCTGCGCGGGAACGCCAGGGCGACGGCCGTCCCGATGTCGAGGTGCTCGGCGGTGAGCGCCGCGGCGGCACATCCCGTGTACGCGGTCCGGCCGCTCTCGGTGAACCAGAGCCCGTCGAACCCGGCCCGCTCGACGTCGCGCGTCAGCTCCGGCACCGCGCGCATGGGCACGCCCATCGTGATCGCGTCGAGCTTCATCGGACTCCGGGTCGCGACGTGCCGGTAAGGTAACAGCCCTTCCGTCAAGCGAGAGAGGCCGCGGTGGCCGACGCCGACACCCCGTTCGCACCGCACGTGCTCGACCTCGTCGCGGCGGGCGCGCGTCCCTCGGACGCCGCCGAGGCGGTGCAGCGCTCCACGGTCGCGGCGGTCGAGGTCGCGCCCCGCGTCCACATCATCCAGCCGTCGCTCGTGAACGTGTACGTGCTCGAGACCGACGACGGGCTCGTCCTGATCGACTGCGGTCTGGCCCGCGACGCCGACGCCGTGTACGGCGCGGTGCGCGACCGGTTCGACGCGCCGCTCCACACGGTGATCTTCACCCACGGGCACCTCGACCACTGCTTCGGCCTCACGCGGTTCCTCGAGGCGGGGGAGCGACCACGGGTCGTCGCACACGAGGACGTGCGCCGGCGCTTCGACACCTACCTGCGCACGCCGGGGCTCAACGCGATCGTGAACCAGCGGCAGTGGCAGCTGCCCGACCTGCCGTGGTGGCCGGCGAGCCCCGACGACTTCGTGTGGCCCGACACGACGTACCGCGACGAGCTCGAGCTGCGGATCGGCGGCGAAGTCTTCCGGTGTCGTCACGGGATGGGCGAGACCGACGACCACACGTGGGTGTGGATCCCGGGTCGACGCACGCTGGCGTCGGGCGACTTCTTCTGTCGGACGATGCCGAACTGCGGGAACCCGAACAAGGTGCTGCGCTACCCGGAGGAATGGGCGGCCGCCGACGAGGAGATGGCGGCGCTCGGCGCCGAGCTCATGCTGCCGGGGCACGGCGAGCCGATCCACGGCGCGGAGCAGATCCGGACTGGGCTGCTCGAGCAGGCCGAGTTCCTCCACGCCATCGTCGACCAGACCCTCGAGGGCCTCAACCGGGGCCTCCGCCACGACCAGATCGTCCGGTCGATCCACGTCCCCGAGCACCTCGCCGGGCTCGAGCACCTCCAGCCGACGTACGACCGGCCCGAGTTCATCGCCCGCAACGTCATCCGCCGCTACGGCGGCTGGTTCGACGGGTACGCCGCCGACCTGCTCCCGGCCTCCGGCGAGGAGATCGGGGCGGAGGTGGCCGCCCTCGCGGGTGGCGTCGACGCGCTGGTGACGCGGGCCCGCACCCTCGCCGCGACGAACCTGCCGCTGGCCTGCCACTTGGCCGAGTGGGCCTACCTCGCCGCGCCCGACGACGACGCGGCGCGCCAGTGCGTCGTCGACCTGTTCACCGAGCGGGCGGACGCCGACCCGTCGCTCATGTCGAAGGGCGTCTACCGGCACCTCGTGCGGCGGGCGGACGGGTCGTACGACCCCGCCCGCGAGCTCGGGCCGAACCCGCCGCGGCCCAGCGCCTGACGCGTCGACCTAGCGCCGCGCGTAGCGCGACAGGTCAGCGCACTCCTCACAGATGGTCGGCGGGATCACACCCGCGTCCATGAGACGCGCGAAGAGCCAGCAGCCGACGCAGAAGCCCGCGAGGCCCTCGAGGGCCGCGGCGCACGCCACGAGCGCGACCAGCACGACGGCCAGCGTCGTGGCGCCGGCGAAGGCCAGCACCGCCGCCGGGACGGTCAA
>JBPYDT010000092.1:0-13067 GCA_051986275.1 Acidimicrobiia bacterium
AGAGCGGTGGGGCTGAGTCGTGGGCGATGACGCTGAGCAGCGCGCCGAGCGGCTTGTGGACGGCGAGCACGGTGAACGCCTCGTCGCGCGAGAGGGGCTGGCGGCCGAGGAACGCGAACCGCAGGAGAGCACCGCCGGCGGTGATGGCCGCGACCTGCTTGGGGTAGGCCCCCACCCGCGACCACCGGTCACGCCACCCCCCACCGGCCGGCGCGGCCGTGTGCGCCCCGACCGGTTGCGGCTCGTGGACCGGCGTCCGGAGGTCGCTGGCGGTCACGACGCGGCTCGCCGAGGACGCGGCCGGTCGAGCGGTGGAGCGATCGGGCCCGGTGCGCGGACGAGGTGCATGACCGAGGAGGAGTGGTGCCGACCGGCTGCGGACGCCGGTCGGCTGGCCGTCGCGAGCATAGGCGGGGCCCCGCGCGAGCGGCCCGCGCACGGCGGGCCTAGGCGCCTGCCTGGGGCGGCGCAGGCGTCACCGACACGACGACCGGATGGCCCGCGGGATCGATCGCGTTCACGGCGGCGCGGGCGGCCAGCACGGGGCCGACGGCGCGGCGCAGGTCGGCGCGGCTCGGGGCGACGATCCGGGTGAAGCGGCCAGGCGCGATCCGCTGGCCGGGCGAGATCACCGTCGGCAGGTCGTGCGCGTCGAGGAACTGGATGTCGAACACCGAGTAGTCATCGACGATGACGGCGGTGCGGGGGCCGTGGTCGGCCGCACGCGCCAGCGAGACGAGCGCGAACGTGTAGGGGTCGTAGCGATCACGGACCGGTCGCGTGAAGTACGCGTGCGCACCGATCGCAGCGGCGGAGGCGAGCGCCGCGACGACGAGCGCGACCCCCGTGACCTGGCCAACCCGTCGCCAGTGCCGGGCGAGCCACGTCACGGTGGCGCCGGCGCCGATCCCCACGACCGCGCCGACATAGGGGGCCAGCCCGAGGTTGCGCAGGAAGTGCGGTGAGCCGCCCTCCGTGGCGACCAGCGGCGGGACGAGGAACATGACGAGCCCGAGGAGGACGAGCCGGTACGGCGGATCGTGGCGGCGTTGCCACGCGACGACGACGCCGATCACGGCAAGGATGACGAGCGGCCAGCTGAGCAGCGGCATCCCCGCGACGTCGTGCCGCCCGTTGGGGTCGCCGACGAACGCGAACTGGCCGAGCGTGCGGAGGATGTGGCTGACGAAGCTCGCGTGGGCGTTCCCGGCGTTGAACAGGCTCGTCTCGGCGCCCCGCCCGAAGTAGTTGCCCGGCTCGATCAGCGCGACGGCGAGCATTGGGCCACCCACGACGAGGAAGCCGCCGAGGAGCCACCGCACGTCCGCGATCAGCGTGTCGTAGCTCGGTCGGTCGGAGCGGCGGAGCATCCAGAGCCAGACCGCGACGAGCACGGGCGCGAACTTCAGGGGCTGGTAGGTCCACAAGCCCAAGCCGACCGCCGCCCCGGCGAGGGCGGCGCGCCGGGCGCTCGGCCGGTCGGACCAGGCGATGAGCGCCCAGAGGATGAGCGCGCCCGCCAATGGGACGAGGATGTTCCGGAACCCGTCGCGCGCCACGCTGATCATCCAGAGTGAGCCCGCCGCCCACGCGATTCCGGCCAGCGCGGCGACGACGCCGAAGCGTCGAAGCGCGAGCCCGAGCGCCAGGACGCCGAGCACGCCGAGGAACGCCGACACTCCTCGCAGCGTCACCGTGGTGTCACTCGTGATCGCGAACGCGGCCGTCACGAGGTACGCGTAGAGCGGCTCGCGCCCGGCGTCCTCCGAGATGAAGAGCGGGTGGTACCCCGGGTCGGTGAGGATGCGCTGCGCCGTCACGCCCTCGGCGGCCTCGTCGGGATAGAGGCCGCCCGGCTGGTGGGTGAGGTCGGCGAACCGGGCCACGGCTGCGCCCGCGGCAATGAGGAGGACGAGCGACACGACACCCGCCGTCGCCCATCTCCGAGCACGCCGCGGCGGTGCCACCGTGGCGAGGTCCGACCCCACGGCCGGGCAGGCTAAGGGGTGAGCCCGGCCCTCTCGGCGCGCTCGGTCAGCGCCGGGCGGCGCCCGGCGCCGCACCGACGAGTCGGCGCACGGAGTAGTCGAAGAGCTCGTCCGACGACAGCGGGTGGCGGAGCTCGTCGAGCAGGTCGGTGGCGCCGCCGACGTCGGCCGCGGTCCAGAGGTCCTCGGGGGCCACGTGCTGGCTCGGGGCACGCGTCACCTGGACGTCGGTGAGCACCGCTCCCGTGACGAACTGCAGGATGGCCTGCAGCGCCACCGCGGCCTCGCGCCCGCGCAGGCCCGCGGCGGTGAGCTCCCGGACGAGCACGCGGCGCACGGGCTGGAACAGCTCGGCCGTGCGACCCTGGGCGTGGACGACCATCACGAGCTCGCGCTGCTCGAGGAGTCGACGCCGCCACGCGCGACAGACCGAAATGATTCGACTGGAGGGATCGTCGCCTTTCACGGGCACCGCCGCGAGCCGGGTGATGATCCGATCGACGACCGCGTCGAGCAGCGCCGCCTTGTCGCCGACGTGCCAGTAGATCGCGGTGACCGCGACACCGAGCTGGCTGGCGAGGCGTCGCATGGTGAGCGCGGCGAGGCCGTCCGCCTCGACGAGCGCAAGGGCGCCGGTGACGACCTCGTCGGGGCTGAGGGCGGCGCGGGGCCCGTCGCTCGTGGGCGCCACTTGACGGCCTGCGCTCGCCATGCAACGATGTTACACGAACAGCGTTACAGAGGGGCGCTCCGGACGCTCCAGGGAAGGCGCCAGTGAGCTCGACGGGGGACCGCTACATCGTCGTGTCGGCGGATGGCCACGCCGGCAACGAGATGTTCGCCTACCGCGACTACCTCGAGCACCGCTACCTCGGGGACTTCGACGCGTGGGCCGCGGACTACGAGGTGCCCTACCCCGACCTCAAGGGGCCCGACGCGAGCCGCAACTGGGACAGCGATCGACGCCTCACCGAGACGGAGGCCGACGGGATCGTCGCCGAGGTGCTCTTCCCCAACACGATCCCGCCGTTCTTCCCCCGGACCACCCTCATCGCGCGGCCGCCCGCGGCTGACTCACGCGAGTTCGAGCTCCGCTGGGCCGGGCTCCGAGCGCACAATCGGTGGCTCGTCGACTTCTGCGCCGCCGCGCCCGGCCGGCGCGCCGGCATCGCGCAGATCCTGCTCGGCGACGTCGACGCCGCGGTCGAGGAGATCCGCTGGGCGAGGCACGCGGGGCTGACCGGCGGCGTGCTGCTCCCCGGCGCGCCGCCCGGCACCGGGCTCCCCCCGCTGTACTCCCCGGACTACGAGCCGATCTGGTCGGTGTGCGAGGAGCTGGCGATGCCGGTCAACCACCACTCCGGCAGCGCCGTGCCGCCCCACGACAACACCGCGATGGACAACGTCGTGTTCCTGCTCGAGGTCACGTGGTGGGCGCACCGCGCGTTCCCGCACCTCGCGTTCAGCGGCGTCTTCGAGCGCCACCCCACCCTGCAGCTGGTCCTCACCGAGCAGGGCACGGGGTGGATTCCCGAGGAGCTGAGCCGGCTCGACTACTTCTTCGAGCGGATGCGGACCGCCACCGGGTCCCAGGAGGTGGAGTGGGGCCGTGACGTCGTCGGCTCGCTCTCGCTCAAGCCGAGCGAGTACTGGGCACGGCAGTGCCACGTCGGCTCGAGCTTCCTGCGGCCCGGCGAGGTGCCGATGCGCTACGACATCGGCGTCGACCGCATCATGTGGGGCAGCGACTACCCGCACCGCGAGTCGAGCTACCCGTACTCGCACGAGGCGCTGCGCATCTCGTTCGCCGACGTCGACGAGCGGGAGGTGCGCGCGATGGTCGGCGAGAACGCCGCGGCGCTCTACGGCTTCGACCTCGACGCCCTCGCGCCGCTCGCGGCGACGGTCGGCCCGACCGTGGCCGACGTCGCCCGTCCGTTGCCGAGCGACGAGATCCCCGCGGACGCCCGGCGCTGCCCCGCGTTCGCCGACACGACCGTCTGACCGACCCGACCCGCCCGCCGACGCGGGCCACACAAAGGAGCATCCGTGGGAAGGATCCGGTACGCCGCCCGCACCGAGGAGGAGCTCCGCAACCGGGAGCTCGAAGCGACGTCGAAGGGCGCGTGGTCGACGACGCTCGTCGCCGTGTACGAGACCGACCCGGACGTGGTCGCGGCCGTGCTGCCGCCGCCGCTCGAGGCGTCGCCCGAGCCGCTGGCACGCGTGACCATCGCCCGCGTCGACATGCCCGGCATCCCCACCTTCGGGGCGGCCACGGTCGCGGTGATGGCGCGCCACGAGGGCAGCGACGCCGACTACGCGCTCGTCATGCCCATGACGACCGAGCAGTCCGTCATCGGCGGCCGCGAGACGTTCGGCGAGCCCAAGAAGATCGGGCAGGTCACGCTCGAGCGCGACGGTGACCGCGTCCACGGCCAGATCGCCCGGATGGGGACCACGTTCGTCGAGGTGACGGGCCGCGTCACCGGCACGCTCCCGACCCCGCCGGACGGCCGGCGCACGAGCTTCTACTTCAAGTTCCTCCCCTCGCCCGACGGGAAGGGCTTCGACGCCGAGCCGTCCCTCGTCTACTGCCACCGCGACGAGACGACCCGCCAGCTCGAGGGCGTCGACGGCGAGGTGATCCTGCGCGAGTCGCGCTTCGACCCCGTCGCCGACCTCCCGGTGCGCCGCCTCCGCGAGATCACCCTCGCCGAGCGCCGCAGCACCCAGTCCGCCGAGATCCACTCCCGCGTGCCCGGCGAGTGGCTCCTCCCCTACGTCCACCAGCGCTACGACGACCTCTCGCCGGTCGGTGAGGACTAGGTGATCGAGGACCTCGCGGGCAAGACCGCGGTCGTCACCGGCGGGGGCAGCGGGCTCGGACGCGCCCTCGGCGAGCGGCTTGCGCGCGAGGGGATGCGGGTCGTCCTCGCCGACATCCAGGCGCCCGTCCTCGACGCCACGGTGGCTGAGCTGCGCGACGCGGGCCTCGACGTCCACGGCGTCGAGACGGACGTGTCGACCTGGGCGTCGGTCGCGGCTCTCCGCGACCGGGCGGTCGAGCTCACCGGCACCGTGCACCTCGTGTGCAACAACGCCGGGATCGGCGCGGGCGCCGAGGGCCGGCTGTGGGAACACGAGCTGAACGACTGGCGCTGGGCGCTCGGCGTCAACGTCTGGGGCGTCATCCACGGCATCAACGCGTTCGTCCCGCACATGCTCGAGCACGGCGAGCTGGCACACGTGGTGAACACCTCCTCGGGCAACGGTGGGATCGCCCCGCTCTCGGGGACGCCCGAGTACGCGGTGACGAAGGCCGCCGTCGTCACCCTGACCGAGACGCTGTACGCGCAGCTCCGCGAGGACGGCGCGACGGTCGGCGCGTCGGTGCTGTTCCCCGGGCCGCACATGCTCCGCACCGGGCTGTTCGATTCCTGGCGCACCCGACCGGCGGCGTACGCCCGCGAGCATCCCCGCCGCACCCCGCCCGTGACGCTCGAGCAGTACGAGGCGCTCATGCGCGACGCGGGGAAGACGATCCAGTACACCCCGGTCGAGGAGGTCGCCGGGCGCGTCGTCGACGCCGTGCGGGCGGGCGACTTCTGGATCCTGCCCCCCGACGAGCGGACCGACGAGCGCATCCACGCCCGGGCCGACTCGATGCTGAAGCGAGAGAACCCGACGTACGTCCAGGCGACGGCGGGCTGAGGAGGCGCGCGTGTCCCGCTATCTCGTGATCTCGTCCGACTGCCACGCTGGGCTGCCCAACGAGCAGTACCGGGACTGGCTCGACCCGCAACACCGCGCCGCGTTCGACGAGGCCCAGGCGGCGCGCGCCGTGCTGGAGCAGGAGGCCGCCGACCGGGGACTCCGCAACGAGGCCTTCGCCGAGGAGTGGGAGCGGGAGAACGAGGAGGGCCTGCGCGGCGGCGGGGACGCCACCCGGCGCGACAAGGAGCTCGACGCCGACGGCGTCGTCGGCGAGGTGATCTTCCCCGACGCCGACGCCGTGACCGGCGGCGCGTCGGCGCCCTTCGGCGCCGGACTCGGCACGAGCGGCGACCAGGACCCCGAGCTCCTGCTCGCCGGCGCCCGGGCCCACAACCGCTGGCTGGCCGAGCTGTGCGCCGACAGCCCGGCCCGCCGAGCGGGCGTCGCGATCGTGCCGATCCTCCACGACGTCGACGCGGCGGTCGCCGAGATCCAGCGGGCCGCGGCGAGCGGGCTCCGCGGCGGGATCCTCATCCCGTCGATGTGGCAGCCCTACCCGCCGTACCACGACGGCCGCTACGACCCGATCTGGGCGGCCTGCCAGGACCTCGACCTGCCGGTCCACGTCCACTCGGGCGCGGCCGACAAGGAGGCCTACGGCGAGCACGTCGGCATCTACGTCGCCGAGGTGCGCTGGTGGTCGATGCGCGCGCTGTGGTTCCTGCTGTGGGCCGGCAAGTTCGACCAGTTCCCGCGCCTCAAGTTCGTCGTGACCGAGTGCGGCGCGTTCTGGGCCGCCGACCTGCTGTGGACGTCGGACATCGTGTACGACCGCGAGCACGGCGCGAAGAAGATGGGGTCCCAGCTCACCGCCGCGCTGCACATGCGCCCGAGCGACTACTTCGATCGCAACTGCGCCATCGGCGCGTCGAACACGCGCCGTCGGGAGCTGGCGCGCCGCTACGAGATCGGTGTCGGCAACCTCATGTGGGGCAACGACTTCCCGCATCCGGAGGGCACGTGGCCCCACACCAAGGAGTGGCTGCGGACGGCCTTCTCGGACATCCCGGTGGACGAGACGGCCGCCATCCTCGGCGGCAACGCGGCAGACGTCTACGGCTTCGACGTGGACGCCCTGACGCCGCTCGCCGACCGGGTGGGCCCGACACCCGACGAGCTCGGCCAGACGGGCGCAGAGGCCCACGGTCGCCTCGGCAAGTGGGCCGACCTGAGGGCGGCGGGCCGGCCGTGGCTGACCGGGATCGAGGCGACCGAGCTCCCGGTCGGCTGACGCTAGGAGCGTCCCGGGGTGACGAGCCCGCTCTCGTAGGCGAGCACGACGGCCTGCACCCGGTCGCGCACGTCCAGCTTGGTGAGGATGTGCGCCACGTGCGTCTTCACCGTGGCCTCCGAGAGGAACAGCGTCTCGGCGATCTCCGCGTTCGAGCGGCCCCGCGCGACCTCGAGCAGCACGTCGCGCTCCCGGCTGGTCAGGCGATCGAGCGCGGGGGTCGACGGCTCATCGCGTGGGAGGTGGCGGGCGAACTGGTCCAGCAGGCGCCGCGTGACGCTCGGCGCCACGATCGCGTCGCCCGCGGCGACGACGCGGATGGCGCGGAGCAGCTCCGGCGGTGGGACGTCCTTCAGCAAGAAGCCGCTCGCGCCCGCCCGCAGCCCCTCGTAGACGTACTCGTCGAGGTCGAACGTGGTCAGGATGAGCACGCGCGGCGCGTCCGGCTCGGCGCAGATCCGCCGCGTCGCCTCGACCCCGTCGACGTGAGGCATGCGGACGTCCATGAGCACGACGTCGGCCGGCGTCGCGCGCAGCACCTCCAGGACCTCGCGCCCGTCGTTGGCCTCGGCGACGACCTGCAGGTCCGGCTGGGCCTCGAACACCATGCGGAAGCCCATCCGGAGCATCGGCTGGTCGTCGGCCAGCACGATGCGGATCGTCATGGTGTGGGAATCGGCAGCGAAGCCACCACCTGGTAGCCGCCCCCGGGCTTGCGGCGGGTCTCGACCTGCCCGCCGTACAGGGCGGCGCGCTCCCGCATGCCGATCAGGCCCTGGCCCGGTCGGCCATTCAAGGTCGGGGCGCGCCCGTCGTCGTCGACGCGCACCTCCACGTCGTGCTCGCGGTAGCTGATGGTCACCTCGGCGTGCGCCTGGGGCCCGGCGTGCTTCAGCGTGTTGGTGAGCGCCTCCTGCACGATGCGGTATGCGGCGAGCCCCGCGCCGGCCGGCAGCGGCCTCGCGTCGCCCTCCATCGTGAGGTCGATGGACAGCCCGGCGCCGCGCACGCGCTCGACGAGCTCCTCGACCTCCTCGACGCCCGGCTGGGGCGTCGTCCCGTCCGGCGCCTCCGGCGTGCGCAGCACGCCGAGGAGGCGGCGCATCTCGGTCAGCGCCTCCCGGCCGGTCTGGGCCACGGTCGCGATGGCGCGCCCCGCCTGCTCCGGGTCGTGCTCGAGCGCGTACGACGCACCGTCGGCCTGCGCCACCATCACGCTCAGGCTGTGCGCCACGATGTCGTGGAGCTCGCGCGCGATGCGGGCCCGCTCACCGGCCGCAGCGATCTGGGCCTGCTGGTCGCGCTCAAACTCGAGACGCTGGGCCCGCTCCTCGAGGTGCGTGACCTGGGCCCGCCGGAGCCGCATGCGCTCCCCGAGCACCCAGGCCGCGACGCCCGCGATGCCCGCCGACACGTACCCGCGCGGGTCGTTCGTCCAGACCGTCGCGGCGAACACGGCCCCGAGCTGGTAAGCCACGAAGGCGAGGGCGGCGTCGCCACGACCTCGGTGGGCCGCGACCGTGTACAGCGGGATGAGGATCGCCAGGTCGAGCGGTGACAGGGCGACGCCCGCGAGGTACTGCACGGCGATGACGCCAGCCATGTAGACGAACGCGCCGCGAGGCCAGACCCGGCGGACGGCGACTCCCGCGCAGACGAGCGGGACGAACAGGATGTCCCAGCCGAACAGCTGGCTGCGGTGCGCCGCGCCACCGATGACGGCCAGCAGGGCGGCGAAGCCCGTGTCCACGAGGAGCGGGTGGCGGCGAGTCCACGCCATCAGCGCCTGCACGCTCTCAGGGTAGGGGCCCCCGTCGGGCCGGGCATCGCCCCGGCGATCCTTCCGCCCTCATCCTCGCGACGGACCCGACGGGGCATCGGTCACCCTCAAGGAGGAGGCGCGAAACCTCCCGACAGATGTCGCCGATACCAGGCGTGGTTTCGTATCGTCGACGCCGACCAGGAGGTAGCGATGATCGAGGCGCGCGGGCTCACCAAGCGCTACGGGCCGACGCTGGCGGTCGACGATCTCAGCTTCGAGATCAAGCCGGGCCGGGTGACGGGGTTCCTCGGGCCGAACGGCGCCGGCAAGACCACGACGATGCGCCTCATCCTCGGGCTCGACTACCCGACGAAGGGGAAGGTCGAGGTCAACGGCCGGCCCTACAGCGAGCTGCGCTTCCCACTCCACGAGGTGGGCGCGCTCCTCGACGCGTCCGCCGTTCACCCCGGCCGCCGGGCCGACCAGCACCTCTGGGCGCTCGCCCAGAGCAACCGGATCCCCCGCAAGCGGGTGAAGGAGGTCCTCGAGCTCGTCGGGCTGACCGGCGTCGCCCGCAAGCGCATCGGCACGTTCTCGCTCGGCATGAACCAGCGCCTCGGCATCGCGGCGACGCTGCTCGGCGACCCCGGGGTCCTGATGTTCGACGAGCCGGTGAACGGGCTCGACCCCGAGGGCATCGTCTGGATCCGCAACCTCTTCAAGCGGCTCGCCGCGGAGGGCCGCACGGTGTTCGTCTCGAGCCACCTCATGAGCGAGATGGCCCTCACCGCCGAGAACCTCATCGTGATCGGCCGGGGCCACCTCATCGCCGAGGGCACGATCGAGGAGCTCACGAGCCGCACCGCCGGCAACGTGCTCGTCAAGTCGCCGCAGGTGGATCAGCTCACACGGCTGCTCACCGACCAGCAGGCGCACGTCGAGACCGACGGCGACGCGATCCGCGTCCGCGGGCTCCGCGCGCCAGCCATCGGCGAGCTCGCCGCGGCCAACGGCATCGTGCTGCACGAGCTCGCACCCGAGCAGGCCTCGCTGGAGGAGACCTTCTTCGAGCTCACCGGCGAGAGCGTCGAGTACCGCGCCGACGAGCCTGTCCCGAGCCCAGGAGCGTGACCCCGATGGCCACCGCGACCACCACCCCCGCGCCCGCCGCGCCCGCGAGCCCGCAGCGCACGACCGGCGCACCGACGGGTTCGCTGTGGGGCGCCGTCCTCGCGTCCGAGACGACGAAGTTGCGGACCGTCCGCTCGACGGTGTGGACCCTCTTCGTGACGGCCATCCTGACGGTCGGCATCGGCTCGCTCATCACCCTCGCCCGCGTCAGCCGCTGGAACGACTTGAGCTTCCACGACAAGCTCACGTTCGACCCGACGAGCTTCAGCCTGCGGGGCGTCTTCCTCGCACAGCTCGCGATCGGCGTCCTCGGGGTGCTCATCGTCTCCTCGGAGTACACGAGCGGCATGATCCGCACGACGTTCGCCGCTGTGCCCCAGCGCCGGGTCGTCCTGTACTCGAAGGCGATCGTGTTCGCCGTCGTCGCGTACATCGCGACGGCGATCGCGTGCCTCGCCGCCTTCCTGATCAGCCAGGCCATCTTCGCGGGCACGCTGCTGCCGACCGGCGGGCACGTGGGCCAGTCGCTGACGAGCCCCGGCGCCCTGCGCTCCGTGCTGCTCGCCGCGTTCTATCTCACGGTCGTCGGGATCATGGGGCTGTGCCTCGGCTCGCTGATGCGCCGGACCGCGGGCGCGATCGCGACCCTGTTCGGAATCGTGTTCGTGCTGCCCCTGCTCACGACGGCGCTGCCATCACCCTGGGACACCAACGTCGGCAAGTACCTGCCGAGCGGCGCGGGCGTGGCGACCTTCACCACCAAGCCCGGCGGGATCGGCGCGGCGCGCATGAGCGACGTGCTGCATCCCGGCGCCGGCTTCCTCGTGCTGGTCGGCTACGCCGCCTTCGCTCTGCTCGTCGCCGGGTTCGCCCTCACCCGACGCGACACGTAGGAGTCAGGCGCCGGCGATCAGCCGCAGGTTCACCACGAAGAAGGCCGCGCCGCCGGCGATGCTGCAGACGTGCCAGAACTCGTGGTACCCGAACCACCGCGCGACCGGGCGCGGCCAGTGCAGCGCGAACAGGACCGCGCCCACCGTGTAGACGAGGCCGCCGAGGAACGCGACGGCGAGGAGGTCGTCGGGCCGGCGAGCGAGTGCGGGGACCGCGGCGACGGCCGCCCAGCCGAGCACCAGGTAGAGCGCCGAGCAGACATTGCGGAAGCGGTCGTGGGCGAGCGTCGTCACGGTGATCCCGAGCAGCGCGCCCGCCCACACCACGCCGAGCAGCGCCCAGCGAACGGCACCGTGGAGCGCCAGCAGGCATACCGGCGTGTAGGTGCCGGCGATGAGCACGTAGATCATCGAGTGGTCGAGGCGCTTCATGAACCGGCGGGCGCGCGACGACCGCGTGTACACGTGGTACGTCGCGCTCGTCCCGTACAGCAAGATCATCGCCAAGCCGTACACCCAGGCGGCGATGACGCCGGTGTCCGTCCGCGCGTCGGAGAGCAGCCACGCGACTCCGCCGACCGACGCGAGCGCCGCCACCAGGTGAAGGCGGCCCCGGAGACGGGGACCGGTGAGGGCGACCGACAGGCTCACTGAGATTCATGATGGCATCACCGGCCGCGTGAACCATGGACCCCTCCGGAGCACACGCGGCCGGCGTCCCCGCGCCGACGGCCCGCTGTCGGTCGGACTGCACTCGGTCCAAGATGTCGACGGACCGCCACCCGCGCGACATCTGCGCGCCATCGCCGCGACACGGCGACGACACCGATCGGCCCATGCGTGCCGGCGGCTCAGCCCGACGGTGGGGGCCCGCTTCGCGCGTACAAGGCGAGCTTTTCCAACTCCGCCGCGTCCGTGAGGTCGACCACACCGGTGATCGGCTTGCCCGGCCCGGTGACGAGCCGCAGCGCGTTCGCGCCCTCCGAGCTGGCCGTCGGCAAGCCGGCGGTGAGCACGACGAAGGGCGTCTTCTCGTCCATCTCGTGCAGCACCGCCGCCTTCCCGAGCGTGCGCCAGAGCGTCTCGGCTCGCCGAAGGCCGGGCCGAGTGCTCGTGAACCCTCCGGCGACGTCGAAGAGCCACGCCCGCCCCGCGTGGTCGTCGGCGCGGAACGCGACGCTCAGGCCGCCCGGCAGGGGCACGCCGGTCTCGATGGCGCGGAAGCCGGCCTGGGTGATCGCCTCCTGCGCGACGTCCTTCGCGGCGCGGCCGTCCTGGATCGCCCGGGCCGTCTCCGACGCCGCGACCGCCCCGGGGCGCGCGGCGTCGGCCAGGCGTCGCTGGGCGGCGCGCACGCGGGCCCGCGCCCGCTCGACGTAGGCCCCGTCGGTGTCGTAGCCCACGTAGTGGCGGCCCGTCTGGATCGCAGCGAGCGCCGTCGTCCCCGACCCGAGGAAGGGGTCGAGCACGAGATCGCCGACGTACGTATAGAGGTGGATGAGCCGAGCCGGCAGCTCAACGGGGAACGGCGCCGGGTGGCCGACCCGGCGTGCGCTCTCCGACGGGATCTCCCACACGTCAGTGGTCGCCTCCATGAACTCGTCCCTGGAGAGCGAAGGCTCGTGTGGCAGCCCGGCGCGCTCGCGGGCCCGCGAACTCTGGGCCCGGTCGAAGCGGCCCTTCGACGCGACGACGATGCGCTCGGTGAGGTCGCGGAGTACCGGGTTCGATGGCCGCTGGAACGAGCCCCACGCGCAGGAGCCGGCGCTGCCGCGCGCCTTCTGCCACACGATCTCGCCGCGAAGCAGCAGGTGCAGATCGTCCTGGAAGATCCGCACCACGTCCGCGGCCAGCGACCGGTAGGGGCGCCGGCCGAGGTTGGCGACGTTGACGGCGAGGCGCCCCCCGGGCTCGAGCGTGCGGACGCATTCGGCGAAGACGTCGCGAAGCATCGTGAGGTAGTCGAGGTACGTCGCCGGGACCTCGCCCTCGCCGAGCGCCGCCTCATACTCCTTCCCCGCGAAGTACGGCGGCGAGGTGACGACGAGCGCGACGGATCCGTCCGCCAACTCCGGCATCGTGCGCGCGTCATGCGGGAAGACGGCGTCGATCGCCTTGTGGGGGTCGACGGTCGCGTCAGCGCTCAGGATCGGCGCCTCGAACCGGGCGTAGAAGTCGGAGGCGTCGTGGTTCTCGCGGCGGGACACCCCGAACTTCGACGTCGTGGTGGGCCGGCGCCGATCGCCCGCCGTCGCTCCCATCCGGGCGATCGTACCGAGGGGTGA
>JBPYDT010000093.1:0-32352 GCA_051986275.1 Acidimicrobiia bacterium
ACATCGGGAGGGCGGCGCACGTCGCGCGCCAGGCCAAGGCCGAGGGGCTGAAGGTGCGCAGCCCGCTGCTCGTCACCCCCGGGTCCGAGCAGGTGCGGGCGACGATCGAGCGCGACGGCCTCCTCGCGGACCTCGAGGCGATCGGTGCGACCGTCCTCGCGAACGCCTGCGGCCCGTGCATCGGGCAGTGGCAGCGCGACGACATCCAGCCGGGGCAGCGCAACACGATCGTGTGCTCGTTCAACCGCAACTTCCCGCGCCGCAACGACGGCAACGCGGAGACCCTGTCGTTCATCGGGTCCCCCGAGACCGTCGTCGCGATGGCGCTCACCGGGCGCCTCGACCACGACTTCCTGCACACGCCGATCACGGCACCCGACGGCCACGCCGTGCACCTCGAGCCGCCCGCGGCCGACGAGCTGCCGACCGGCGGCTTCGACCCGGGGAAGTCGGGATTCGTCGCGCCGCCGGCTTCGGGGCGCGACGTCGAGGTGATCGTCCGGCCCGACTCGGAGCGCCTGCACCTCCTCGAGCCGTTCCCGGCGTGGGACGGCGAGGACCTGGTCGGCCTGCGCGTCCTGCTGAAGGCCGTCGGGAAGTGCACGACCGACCACATCTCGCCCGCGGGTCCGTGGCTCCGCTACCGCGGCCACCTGGCGAACATCTCCCAGAACCTCTTCACGGGCGTGAACAACGCGTTCTCGCTCGACGAGCCGGGCACCGGCATCGACGCGCGCGACGGGTCACGCCAGCCCCTGCCGGACCTCGCGCGTTCGTACAAGGAGGCGGGGATCGCCTGGGTCGCGGTGGGGGACGAGAACTACGGCGAGGGGTCCTCCCGTGAGCACGCCGCGATGGAGCCGCGGTTCATGAACGGGCGTGCGGTCATCGCCCGCTCGTTCGCGCGGATCCACGAGTCGAACCTCAAGAAGCAGGGCGTGCTCGCCCTGACCTTCGCCGACCCGGACGACTACGAGCGCATCCTCGTCGACGACACGCTCGACATCGTCGGGCTCGCCGAGCTGGCCCCGGACCGGCCGGTCACGGTCCGCGTGCACCATGCCGACGGCGGCGAGGTGGACGTGCAGTGCCGGCACACGATGTCTCCGGAGCACATCGAGTGGTTCCGCGCCGGGTCGGCGCTGAACGTCCTGCGGAGCCAGCGACCGGCGTGACGCGTGTCGGCCTCGGCGCGCTGGCGATCGGGGTCCTCGCCCTCGCCGGCTGCGGCGGCGGCGGCGGTCACGTCGCGACCCGCAGCCCGTCGACGACGACCCCGACCGTCCCGGTGGGCGCCGGGGGACCGTCGGTGACCGTCGGCATCATCTGCATCACCCCCACGGACGCGTCGCAGGCCGTCGTCAGCGCCTGGCAGGGCGGCGACGCGACGGCCGCGGCCCGCTGCGCGAGCGCGTCGGCCGTGTCGACGCTCTTCGCCCACCCCGGTCACGGCGCGGGCTGGACGCTGCAAGGCTGCGACGGCCCCGACCCGGGCGTGCCGATCTGCACGTTCGACTACGCGGGCGGACACGCGAGCTTCACGCTCCAAGGGACGGAGGCGGCGGGCTGGAAGGTCGACGAGGTGACGTTCTCAGAAACCCCGTAGCTAGGGCAGTCCGCCGCGCCCCGTGGGCCCCCGTCGCGCGCGCCGTCCTTGAGCGGGACGCCGCCGCCGCGCTCCCCGAGCTGAACGAGCCGTCCTTATCGCTCGCGCTGGATCGCGGCGGCGAGCTTGTCGAACGCCATCGTCCAGCCGCTCGCGCCCGGCGAATCGGGGGGAACACCTGCGTGGGTCATGACCATCCTTGTACGGCCGCCGATGTCTTCCAGGTCGACCCGGACCTCGGTCGTCGTGGGATGGCCCTCGGGCATGCCGAGCTCGGAGGGCGCCGACACGCGGCCGTTCTCGTCGGACATGGACTCGGTGTAGACGAGTCGCTTGTGTTCGACGACGTCAAGGTATTCGCCCGTGAACCACATCTGCATGTGACCGTTGGGGGTCTCGATCTCCATGCACACGTGCCGGGTGCCGCCGACGCGCACATCCATCGTGGCGTCGGGGATCGTGGCCCCGTCTGGGCCGTACCAGGCCTTGAAGTGCTCTGGGTCGGTCCACATCTGCCAGAGGAGCTCGACTGGCGCGTCGAAGATGCGCTCGATCACGACCGCGTCTCGGGGCTCGCCCTTGTCAGTCATTTCGTTCGCCCATCCTTGGTCGCGGTCGGAGTCGCTTGATGTAGTCGTCGAGCTGGTCGAAGCGCGCCTCCCAGACCGGCCGGTATTGCTCAGCCCAGCTCGACACCTCGGCCAGCGGTGCGGCGTCGAGGGCACAGGGCCGGTACTGAGCTTGCTGGCCACGGACGACCAGGCCAGCTCGCTCCAGCACCTTGATGTGCTTCGAGATGGCGGGGAGCGTGAGCTCGAACGGCTCGGCGAGTTCGTTCACCGTCGCCGCGCCGTCTGCCAGCCGGGCCAGGATCCCTCGCCGGGTCGAGTTGGCCAGCGCGGCGAAGGTCTCGTCCAGCCGGTCCCCGTCGATCGCCACGGTCATGCGCTGTACTTTCACGGCAAGATAATTAACTGATCTGGAAAGTACAGGGTTCTGTCCCTGCCGTCAAGCTTTCGCGGACGGCGCACCCGGGAGGGCCAGTCAGTGGATGAGGTGACGTTCTCGCTGAGTCAGGGCGTCAGCGGCACGAGCTGCGCGGCGGTGGGCTCGGCGCAGCAGAACCACGGCTCGCTCAGCCGCGGCACGCGCGCCGCTCGTTCGGCGTCGACGGCGACCGGGCGCAGCCCGAGCGCCTGGCGCACGCGGGCGTACACCGCCGGGATGGGGAGATCGTCGCCGACCGCGACTTCGACGAGCGCGGCGAGCTCGACCTGGAGGGCGTCCATCGCCGGGTCGGCCGCCCGCCACCGGTAGCTCAGCCGCTCGGCGTCGTACTCGCCGAGGTACGGGGCCAGGTCCGGGTGGTCGAGCAGGAGGGATCCGGGCGGGAGCAGCAGCCGGATCGTGTACTGCACCGGGTCGACGTTGCCCACGAGATCGTGGTCGGCGACGAACTCGACCAGCTGCTGCACCGAGCGGCGTGTCGTCCACGGCGTGAAGGGCAGCCACGAAGGCCGCACCTCGACGCCCGCGGCACGCAGCACGCGGACGGCCGCCGCCTCGTCCGCCGTCGTGTGCCCCTTGTCGAGGCGAGCGAGCGTCGCGTCGTCGACGCACTCGAACGCGCTCACCACGAAGAGGCATCCCGACGCGGCCATGGCCGACCACACGTCGCGGTGCTTCAGGATGTGCTCCACCTTGACGGTGCAGTCGAAGGTCACGTCCGGGAAGGCGGCGTGGACCGCGTCGACCACCCGGCGGGCGTGGTGGACGCCGTTGAAGAAGTCGGGGTCGGCGAACGTGACGTGCGCCGCGCCCGCGGCGACCTGCTGGGCGACGTCGGCGACCACGGCGTCGACCGGCACGATGCGGATCCGGCCGTCGTAGACGACGGGCACCGGGCAGTGGCGGCAGCGGTGCGCGCACCCCCGGCTTGCCTCGACGACGGCGACGAGGTGCTCGGCGTCTCCCCGGACGAGCCGCGCGTAGCGGTCGAGCGGCGGCAGCAGGTCCCGCGCCGGCCGTTCGGCGCTCGCCGCGCCCCGGCCGAGGTACACGACGCGTCCGTCGTCGTGGCCCTCGACCCACGCGAGCAGTGCCGCGTCGGTCTCGCCGGCGAGCACGCGGTCCGCCCGGTCGGCGATGGCCCCGGCGTAGAGGCCGAAGCACGCGACCGGCAGCGCCGGGCGGCGTCGCCGGACGTCGTCGACGACCTCGCGCGCGAGCCGAGTCGCCGTGTGCATCGGGACGCAGCACGCGAGACGGTCGGCCCAGGAGACGAGGCCCGGATCCCACGGCTCGACGGACAGGTCCACGCAGCGGACGTCGTGGCCGGCCGCGCGGAGACGCGCCGCCGGCTGCGCGACACCGAGCGGCTGACGCCCGAGCTCGTAGCACGACACCAGCGCGACGCGCATCGGTCGAGGGTACCTGCGAGAGCGCGCGCGACGGTCAGGCGATGTCGACGTCGAGCAGCGCGTGGGCGCGGCGCAGCGTGGCCTCGACATCCGCCGGGGTGGCACCGCGCGCGAAGAGGAAGCCCAGGTAGCGGTCGCCCTCCGGCAGTGTCTGGACCGCTCGTCCCTTCGGGATCGTCACGTCGAGGCCGACGATCCCCGGCACCTGCCGTGCCGCGTCCTGGCCGTGGACGCCGCGCAGGACGCCGGCCCGTGGGATCGGCAGCATCATGACGCCGGACGCCTGCGCCTCGCGGGCGAGGTCGTCGAGCGGCAGGTCGAGGGCATGGCGGAGGATGACCTCCTCGAGGCTGATGCCCGCACCCAGCCGCAGCGTGCGCGCGCAGAGCCCGCCGATCGAGCGCGCCGCCACCTCGAGCACCCACGCCCGTCCCGTGTCGTCCAGGCGCAGCTCGACGTGCACGGGTCCTTCGGTGAGGCCGAGCGCCCGCGTGGCGTCGCGGGCGACGCGCTCGACCGTCGCGAGCCGGTCCGCGGGCAGCCGCGACGGCGTGACGTAGATCGTCTCCTCGAACGTCGGACCTTCCAACGGGTCCGGCTTGTCGAAGACGGCGAGCACCACCAGTCGGGCGCCCGCCAGCAGCCCCTCGACCGCCACCTCGACGCCCGGCACGTACTGCTCCACCAGCAGGGGCGCGCCCTCGACGATCGCCGCGACCCGGTGCGCCGCGGCACGTGCTGCCGCGTCGTCGTCGGCGCGGAGCACGCCTCGGCTGCCCGAACCGTTCGTCGGCTTCACGACGCGGGGCCAGCCGACGTCAGGGAGGTCGTCGAGGTCAGCGAGCCGCGCGTACCGCGGTTGCGAGACCTCAGCCGCAGCCAGGGCGTCGCGCATCGCCGCCTTGTCCCGGGTCAGCGCGACCGCGGCCGGCGGGTTGTGCGGGAACCCGAGGCGCTCACCGGCGCGGGCGGCGACGACGACCCCCTGGTCGTCGACCGCGACGACCGCGTCGAGCGGGTGGCGCGCATCGAGCGCCTCGATGGCGGCCGCCGCGGCGTCGGCGTCCTCGAGCGGCACGGCGAGGGCCCGGTCACCCATGCTGGGCGCGAGCGGGGGTGCCTCGTCCGAGGCGACGACGACGTCCACGCCCAGCGCGTGCGCCGCAGCGAGGAAGTCCGCCGCCCGATACGTGGTCGTCGGCAGCAGGAGGAGCACACGAGGCACGGACGTATGATGACGCGATGCCCGACGCCACCAGCCCTGTGGTGACGGTGACGGACGCAGCCCGGGAGCGGATCGTCGCCGTGCGAGCCGGCGAGGCCGACGCGGATTCGCTCGCGCTGTGGATCGAGGTGAGCGGCGAGGCGGCGGGGGCGTTCCGCTACACGATGGAGCTGCGCCCCGTCGCGGACGCGCGCGACGCCGACGTCGTGCAGCGCCACGACGACCTCTCGCTGGTGATCGACGCCGACAGCGTCGACCGTCTCACGGGCGCGACGCTCGACTTCACCGGCGCGGGCATGGTGATGCAAAACCCGAACCGGCCCGCGGTGGCCGGCGGTGGCGACGGCCCGACCGCCGACCTGTCGGGCCCCGTGGCCCAGGCCGTGCTCACCGTGCTCGATTCCGAGATCAACCCGGCGATCGCGGCCCACGGCGGCCGGGCGGACCTCGTCGCGGTCGACGACGGAATCGCGTACGTCCGCATGTCCGGCGGCTGCCAGGGCTGCGGGCTCGCGGCGGTCACGCTGTCGCAGGGCATCGAGGTCGCGATCCTCGACGCGGTGCCCGAGGTGACGTCGGTCGTCGACGTCACCGACCACGCGGCGGGCGACAGCCCGTACTACGAGTCGGCCAAGAAGTAGCGCGCCTCAGGCGAAGCGCTTGGCGTCCTGCGCGGCGTAGCGCGCCACCCGGGAGTCAGCCGCCGCGGTGGCGACGACCGCGTCTACGACCTCCGCGAGGCGGGGCCCCGGGATGGCACAGCTCATGTCGGTGGCGGCCATGCCGGTGCGCACCCGGCTCAGTGCGCAGCCGACGCTCGCCGCGACGTCGCCCCTCTCCTTCGCGACGGCGACGATATGGCACTGCGGCTTCGAGTCGATGCGCAGACCAGGGAGCGCGTCGACGAGCACCATGAGCTGCTTGCCGTTCACCCGCAGGAGCACGACGTCGGGGTCGACGGGGGTCTCGGCGAGCGGCCCGTAGGTGACCGACCCGGGACGCGTCCGCACGACCGGGATCTCGGGGACGTCCTCGATCGTCACCCACCCGGCCTCGAGCAGCGTCGCCACGTCGGTGTGGCCCGCGACCTCCTCGAGGGTGCGGAAACCGTGGGTCATGCTGCCCACCGAGCAGTTGCCGTGGTCCGCCGCCACCGTCGAGAACGTGCGCCCGAGCGCGTGGGTCCAGAACACACAACCCGCCGGGACCCGACCGGTCCGACCGTCGTCGCTCGTCGGCGGCATCGGGGCGTCGAACGCGTCGATCCCGGCGGGCGGCCCGTCGTGGAAGGCGATCGCGACGGGTGGTGTGGCGAGGGCCAGTGCGTCGCTCAGGCGTCTCGCGAGGACGGACCAGTCGTTCATGATCGCACCCTACCGACGGGGAAGAACGCGGCCCGTGGCGCGGGTGCGTCACGTGCCGCGGAGGGCGCGCATCTTCGCGACGACCTCCGGGAACGCCTCGACGAACATCGTCACGTCCTCGTCGGTCGTGCTCCAGCCGACGCTGGGGCGCAGCGAGCGGTCCGCGTCGACCCCCATGGCGGCGAGCACCGGGGAGGGCTCGAGCGCCTCAGACGAGCACGACGACCCTGAGTGCACGGCGACGCCGCGCTGATCGAGACCGAGCAGCACCGGCTCGGCTTCGACGTCGGAGACCGCCAGGCACACGAGGTGAGGAAGGCGGTCGCCCGGGTCGCCGAGCTGGGTGACGCCGTCCACCGCACACGCGCCCGCGAGGAGCCGGTCCGTCTGGCGGCGGGCGGTCGCGGCTTCGGCGCCCAGGCGGTCGTCGGCGCCGAGCTCGGCCGCGGCGGCGCCGAAGCCGACGAGCGCGGGCACGTCCTCGATCCCCGCGCGCCGGCCGCGCTCCTGTGCGCCGCCGACCAGGAACGACGGCAGGCGCACGCCGCGCCGCACGAGGAGGGCCGCGGCACCCTTCGGGCCGCCCAGCTTGTGGGCGGTGACCGAGCAGAGGTCTGCGCCGAGCGACGCGAAGTCGAGGGGGACGTGCCCGGCGGCCGCGCACGCGTCGACGTGGAGCAGGACGCCGCGTTCGCGGGTCTCGGCTGCGACGTCGGCGATCGCGGTCTGCGTGGTGCCGACCTCGTGGTTCGCGAGCTGCACGTTGACGAGCGCCGTGTCGGCCCGCAGCGCGGCGAGGACGTCGTCGGCGCGCACGTGGGCCTCGCGGTCGACGCCGACGACCGTGACGTCGGCGTCGGCCCGGCGGCAGGCCTCGAGGACGGCCGAGTGCTCGACGGCCGTCGTCACCAGGTGCGGGCGGGTGCCGTTTCGCGCCCGGGCGACGGCCCCGTACACCGCCGCGTTGATCGCCTCGGTGCCCGTCGCGGTGAAGACGACCTCGCGCGGGCGGGCACCGAAGAGGTCGGCGACCGCCTCCCGGGCCGCTTCGAGCGCCACCCGGGTGGCACGTCCGTCGCTGTGGACGCGGCCCGGATCGGCGGGGTGGGCGCGCAGGTAGGGGAGCATCGCCTCGAGCGCCGCGGGGCGGAGCGGCGACGAGGAGGCGTGGTCGAGGTAGGCCCGCGGCACGGGCGGCTCAGACCCGGGCGACGCAGTGGTCGTCGCCGTCGGGCCGGCTCGCCTCGAAGTGCGGCGACGTCTCCCCGTAGAGGCCGGCGAGCATGCCGCGGATCATCCCGCGGTCGAGCGCGCAGACGACGTGCGGGTAGCGGGTGGCCGCGTCGCCGAACGGGCAGCACTCCGACACGATCGTGAACTCGTCGCCGTCGGGCTCGGCGCGAGCCGCGAAGCCGTGCGCGGTGAGCGCGTCCGCCACCGCGGCGACCGCCGTGCGCACCGAGCGGTGGCTCGCGCCGGGGTCCATGCGCTGCGCGAGGTCGCGCCCGTAGTCGTAACCGACCTGGTCGGCGAGGGCCTCGGCGGGACCGGGCCCGAGCGCGTCGAGCGCGCCGGCGAGGAGGCTGGCGAGGACGCTGTCCTGCCGCAGCGGCACGGCGAGGGTTGCCGCGCCGGTCGCGCGGTACCGCTTCGACGGGCGTCCCGCGGGGCGGCCGCCGTCGGCGCGGGCGATCTCGACGTCGAGATAGCCGCCGCCGGTGAGCTTCTCGAGGTGGTGACGGGCGACGTTGGGGTGCAGCGCGAACTGCTCGGCGATGTCGGCGGTGGTGACGCCGCTGGGCGCGTCGCGGACCGCGAGATAGATCTCGCGCCGGGTCGGGTCGCCGAACGCGTTCGTGACCGCCGCGACGGCAGCGTTGAACTCGTCCGGGGTCAGCGCGCGCTCCTCGGCGGCGCCCGGTGCCTCGCTCCGGGCCTGCAGTGCCGGCTCGTGAGCCACGACCGGTATTCTACCTATGCCCGTAGTGGAAATCCCGTCCCGTGTGAGGCCGCGTGCCCGACGACCAGCTCATCGGCGTGCTGCGCCGGATCGAGGATCCCGAGCTGGGCCTGTCGATCGTGGACCTCGGGATGCTCGCCGGCGTCGACCGCGACGACGGCCGGGTGGCGGTCCGCCTGGCGCTGCCGCTGCCGGAGGACGACTGGCCCCCCGACGAGCTCGAGGACCGGATCCGCGCCGCCCTCCTCGCCGAGCCGGGGGTGCGGACGGTGTCGTTCCAGCGCCGGCCGATGGACGAGGGCGAGGCGGCCCGCGCCGCCGCCGTGCTGCGGGGCGACCCGCCCGCCAACCCGCTCGCGGTGGTCGACGCGGCGAGCAGCTCCCCACCGCCCCCGCCGCGCCGGAACCCGTTCACCGACGCCACGACACGGATCCTGGCGATCGCGTCCGGCAAGGGCGGGGTCGGCAAGTCGTCGGTGAGCGCCAACCTCGCGGTGGCCCTCGCCGCCCGTGGCCAGCGCGTCGGGGTCCTGGACGCCGACGTGTGGGGCTTCTCGCTGCCCCGCATGCTCGGTGTCGACCACCCGCCCGGGCTCGTCGACGACGTCATCGTGCCGCCACGCGCGTACGGCGTGCAGCTCGTCTCGATGGGGTTCTTCGCCCGCGACGACCAGGCGGTGATCTGGCGGGGCCCGATGCTCCACAAGGCGCTCGAGCAGTTCCTCACCGACGTCCACTGGGCCACCCTCGACACGCTCGTCGTCGACCTGCCGCCGGGCACCGGGGACGTCGCGCTGTCGATGGCGCAGCTGCTGCCGCGGGCCGAGGTCATCGTCGTGACCACGCCGCAGCCCGCCGCGCAGCGCGTCGCGCAGCGGAGCGCGGCCATGGCCGAGCGCGTGAACCTGCCCGTGATCGGGGTCATCGAGAACATGTCGTGGTTCACCGGCGACGACGGGACCCGCTACGAGATCTTCGGGGCCGGTGGCGGGGCGGCCCTCGCCGAGAGCATCGGCGTGCCCCTGCTCGGCCAGGTGCCGCTCGTGTCGGCGCTGCGCGCCGGCGGCGACGTCGGGCGCCCGATCGTCGCCGCCGAGCCCGGCACCGACGCGGCCGAGGCCTTCGTCGCCATCGCGGCACGCGTCGAAGCGCTCGCGCCTCGCCAGGTCCGCCACCCGGAGCTTCGGATCTCCTAGGGCGTCCGGCGTGACGCCGCCGACCTAAGGTCCCCGCATGGACGTTCGGATCGGCGTGCTCCACTGCCCGAAGGAGCTCACCCTCGAGGTCGAGACCGACGCGGCCTCCCTCGAGAAGCTCGTGAACGACGCGCTCCACACCGAGGGCGGCGTGCTCTGGCTCACCGACGAGCACGGCCGCCGCATCGGGGTGCCCGCCGAGCGGCTCGCCTACGTCGAGATGGACGACGACGCGTCCACCAAGCGGGTTGGCTTCGGGCCGGGCTGACCTGGTGGCCGCGCCCGCCGGCGCGGGCTTCCTGGACCGCCGGCTCCTGTTCTTCAGCGGCAAGGGCGGCGTCGGGAAGAGCACGGTCACCGCGGCGGTCGCGCTCCTCGCGGCCGAGCGAGGCCGACGGGTCCTGCTCGTCGAGGTCGACGCCAAGGGTCACCTCACGGCGCTGTTCGAGCAGCCGCCGGTCGGCTTTCAGCCGCGCGAGGTCTACCCGGGCGTCTTCGCGATGCAGATGCGCACCGAGGACGCGCTGCGCGAGTACCTCAAGCTGCAGTTGCGCGTCCCCGTGCTCGCGCGCCTCGGGCCGCTCGCCAGCGTCCTCGACTTCGTCGCGACGGCCGCGCCGGGCGTCCGCGAGATCCTCACCGTGGGCAAGGTCTGCGCCGAGGTGCGGGACTCGATCGAGGGCCGCGCCGAGTGGGACCTCGTCGTCGTCGACGCCGCGGCGACGGGCCACATCGTCTCCCAGCTCGACTCCCCGCGCGCCATCCAGGACCTCGTCGCGGTCGGCCCGGTGCGTCAGCAGACGGAGTGGATGCTCGAGCTGCTCGCCGATCCGGCGACGACCGCGCTGCACGTGGTGACGACACCGGAGGAGATGCCGGTCAACGAGACGATCAGCCTCGTGCACGAGGCCCGCAGCGAGCTCGTCGTGCGGTTCGGGTCGGTGATCGTGAACCGCGTGCTGCCCGAGCCGTTCACGAAGGCCGACGAGCCCGTCTTCGAGGCGCTGCTCGCCTCGCCGGCCCGTGACGTCCTCGAGGCCGACGTGGGCGCGGGCGCCGGTGACGTGCTCGAGGCGACGCGGCTCGCCGTCTCGATGCGGCGGTCCCGCGCCGCGCATCTCGCACGGCTGCGATCCGAGCTCGACGCCCCGCTCGTCTACCTCCCGTACCTGTTCGTCCGCGACTCGGGGCTGCGCGTGACGCGCATGGTCGCCGACCACCTCGCCGCGGAGCTGGGACTGTGACGTCCTCGAGCCTCGAGCCGCTGCTCGCGTCCCGCGAGATCGTCGTGTTCTGCGGGTCGGGCGGGGTCGGGAAGACGACGACCGCCGCGGCGGCCGCGGTCGCGGCGGCCGGGGAGCTCGGCGGCCGCGTCCTCGTGCTCACGATCGACCCAGCGCGACGCCTCGCCGACGCGCTCGGCCTCGAGGCGCTCGGCAACGTCGAGCGGCGCGTCCCGGACGAGGCGCTGCGCGCCGCCGGCTTCGAGCCACGCGGCGAGCTGTTCGCCGCCATGCTGGACACGAAGGCCTCGTGGGACGACCTCGTGCTGCGCCACGCGCCCGACGAGGAGACGGCGTACCGGGTGCTCGGCAACAGCCTCTACCAGAACATCACGGCGCGGTTCGTGCAGAGCCACGACTACATCGCGATGGAGCGGCTGTACGACCTGCACACCCACGGCCGCTACGACCTGATCGTCGTGGACACGCCGCCGACCCGGAACGCCATCGACTTCCTCGAGGCCCCGAGCCGGATGGCCGAGTTCTTCGGCGGCCGGCTGCTGCGCTGGCTCACCGTCCCCTACCGGCTGACCGGGCGGCGCGGCGCCCGGATGGTCAACGTCGCGAGCCGGCCCTTCTACCAGCTGGCCGACCGGGTGCTCGGCAGCCAGCTGCTCCAGGACATCGCCGAGTTCTTCTTGAACTTCCAGAGCATGTACGACGGGTTCGTCGCCCGGGCCGAGTCCGTGGAACGCCTGCTCCACGACCGGCGGACGAGCTTCGCCGTCGTCACGACGCTCGAGGGGGCGCCCCTGCGCGAGGCGGAGCTGTTCGTGCAGGAGCTCGCCAAGCGCAAGCTGCCGCTCGGCGCGCTCGTGCTGAACCGGGTGCTGCCGCCCTACCTGACGTCGGCGGAGGGCCAGCGCGCCGCCACCGCCCTCGCCGAGAACCCGCGCGGCGTAGCGAAGACGCTCGTCGGGCTGGGCGACGCGACCCTCGACGACCCGGCGCGCACGGCGCGCGTGCTGTCCACGATCGCCGGGACCTACCGGGACTACAGCGTCGTCGCGGCGCGCGAGCGGGAGCTGCGCGCCGAGCTGGCGCGCGTCCCCGACGTCCTCGCCACCGTGCCGGCGCTGCCCGACGAGGTGCACGACCTGGCGGGCCTGGCGAGGATCGGCCGGGCGCTGCTGGCGACTCCGTAACCTGGCCGTATGGCGGTTGGGCTCTACGAGCTCGCGCAGGACAGCACGGGGCTGCGCGGCGACGGGCTGCGGCACCTGCAGCGGTTGGTCGCGTCCTGGCAGCCGCTCGCTGACCTGTGCTTCGCCGACCTGCTGGCGCTGGCCCCGGCCGACGGGGACGAGGGCCACCGGTTCGTCGTGCTCGCCCACGTGCGTCCGGTCACCGGCCAGACCCTGTACCCCGCCGAGCTGGTGGGCACGGTCGTCCAGGAGGTGGAGCGCCCGCTCGTGGCGCGGGCCTGGCGCAAGGAGGAGATCGTCGGGGGCGACGCCACGGTCATCGGGTCGGAGGAGCGGGCTCGCACCCAGTGCATCCCGCTCGAGCTCGGCGGGGAGCCGATCGCGATCGTGAGCCGGGAGGCGCTGACGAACCTGGGGCGCCGCCAGGGCGAGCTGGAGCGGGTCTACCTCGACACGTTCGAGCGCTTCGCCCGCATGATGACCGAGGGGTCGTTCCCGTTCGCGCGGGACGAGGTCGCGACCGAGGAGGCCCCACGCGTCGCCGACGGCGTGATCCTGCTCGACGAGCAGCTGCGCATCCGGTTCACGAGCCCGAACGCGATCAGCTCGCTGCACCGGATGGGCATCCACACCTACACGAACGGGCTGCACCTCGGCGACATCGGGTTCGACCAGGACGCGGCCGAGGCGGCGGCGCGGCTGCAGGTGCCGATCACCGAGGAGATCGAGCGGGGGGAGACGTCGGTGCTCATCCAGGCCATCCCGCTGCTCGAGCACCGCCGCTGCACCGGGTCGATGATCCTCGTCCGGGACGTCACCGACCTGCGCCGGCGGGACCGCATCCTCCTGTCGAAGGACGCCACGATCCGCGAGATCCACCACCGGGTGAAGAACAACCTCCAGACGATCGCCGCGCTGCTGCGCCTCCAGGGGCGCCGGCTCCGGTCGACCGAGGCCCAGGAGGCGATCCAGGAGTCGGAGCGGCGGATCCGCTCGATCGCGATCGTGCACGAGACCCTGTCCCGGGAGTCGGCGGACGTCGTGAACTTCGCCGAGATCGTCGGGCCGCTCGTGCGGGTCGTCGAGGAGACCGTGTCGACCCCCGAGCTGCAGCTGCACTTCGAGGTTCAGGGCGACGCCGGCGAGCTCCCGGGCGACATCGCGACGCCGCTCGCCGTGGCGCTGAACGAGCTGATGCAGAACGCGGTCGACCACGCCTTTCCCGAGGACGGCGACGGGCCGGCCGAGGGCCACGTCCGCGTCGAGCTCACCCGCCGGGACGGGGAGCTCGACGTCGACGTCGTCGACGACGGGGTCGGGCTCCCCCCGGACTTCTCCCTCGAGTCCTCGCGGGGCCTCGGGCTCTCGATCGTGCAGGGCCTCGTGACGAGCGAGCTCGGCGGGTCGATCGAGATGCGCGACGACGGCGGGACGCGCGTCAGCCTGAAGGTGCCGCTCGAGCCGACCGCGGGCCTGCAGGTCGGCGCGCTGAGCTGACCGTCAGGCGGACGCTCGCTGGCGGGCCACCCAGGCCTTGCGGAGCTTGCGGCGCTCCTCCTCGGTGGTCCCACCCCAGATCCCGGCCTCCTGGTTCGTCGCCAGGGCGAACTCGAGACATTCGTCCGTTACGCCGCACGCGGTGCAGATCCGGCGGGCGGTCTCGATCTGTTCGAGGGCCGGGCCGGTCGTGCCGATGGGGAAGAAGACGTCGGGGTCGGAGTCCCGACATGCCGATCGCCCCCGCCAGGCCTCAGCGTCCCAGTCGTGGGTGCGGATCCAGGTGAGCGCCACTCGTACCTCTCGTCGTGTTAGCCGGCGTGTGCTGGACGGGCCCCGCTGCCGGGCCGGCGGCTCCGGTGCGTCCGTCCGGTAGGGCTCTCGCCCGCCGGGGGCCAGGAGCGTAGATCCGGCGCGCGTTCTCCACAAGGCCCCTGACCTGGGGTTTCGCGTGTCGTACGCTGCGCCCGTGCCCGGTGGCCCGGCTCCGAGGGTCTGGGGGCACCGGGGCGCTCGTCGTCAGGCACCGGAGAACACGCTCGCGGCGTTCGCCCGGGCCCGGGCCCTCGGCGCGGACGGCGTGGAGCTCGACGCCCGCCGCACCGCCGACGACGTCGTGGTGGTGCACCACGACCCCGGCGCCCGGCGGGTCGGGCTCCTCGCGGCTGCCCCCTTCGGCCGCGTGCGGGCCGCCCGGCCGGACATCCCCACCCTCGACGAGGCCCTGGACGCCTGCGCGGGGGTGACGGTCAACGTCGAGCTGAAGAACCTGCCCGGTCAGCGGGACT
This sequence comes from Acidimicrobiia bacterium, assembly GCA_051986275.1. Classification (GTDB taxonomy): domain Bacteria; phylum Actinomycetota; class Acidimicrobiia; order IMCC26256; family PALSA-555; genus PALSA-555. The sequence goes on from JBPYDT010000093.1 coordinate 14,485, forward strand.
ACGACCCGACCGAGCGGGTCGCCGCGCTGGTGGCGGAGACGCTCGCCCGCCGCGGCCACCGGGACGACGTCCTCGTGTCGTCCTTCAACCTGGAGACCCTGGACCGGTTCCGGGTCCTCGACCCGGCCCGCACCGGGTTTCTGACGCTGCGGGGCTTCGACGTGTACGCCGCACTCCCGCTGCTCGCCGAGCGGGGGCACGCCGCGCTGCACCCCGACGTCCGGGGCCTCGATGTGTCACGGGCGGCCGCGGTCGTCGACGCGGCGGGGCGCGTGGGGCTCGCGGTGCACGTGTGGACGGTGAACCGTCGGGCGACCATCGTCGAGCTCGCGTCGGCCGGCGTCGACGCGGTGATCACGGATGTGCCTGACCTCGCGCTGCGCGCGTTGGGGCGTGAACCCGGCGTCAGCGGGCCGGCGTGACGAGCGTCAGGGCGTCCGGCTCGTAGCGGATCTCGAGCTGGTCGACCTCACCCAGGTAGTCGCCGTCGACCTGCCACGGGAACGGCGCGTCGTTCGCGACGAGCGTCAGGCTGTCGAGGTCGGCGAGCTGGACGACGTGGTTCGCCCGCTCGAGGTGACGCCCGCGTCCCATGGCCGACAGCGCCGCCGGGAGCAGCACCCCGGTGCTGAGCTGATCGAACGCCGTGAGCGCGAGCTTGCGGTCGAGCCCGGCGGCGTGCGTGACGGTGAGGGGGCGCATGCCGAAGAAGGCGTACGGGGCGGTGTTCGAGGTAATGGCGTAGAACGCGTCGGCGAGGTGCTCGCCCCCCGCCTCGATGCGGAACGGGGCGCTGGCGCGGTCGAAGCCCCGGTAGAAGGTCGTGACCGCGGCCACGGCGAACGTGGGGTGGGCGAGGCGGCGCTTCAGCCACGCGTGGCGCTCCATCTGCTCGATCACCTCGGCGTCGAACCCCGCCCCGAGGTGGAAGAGGAAGCGGCGGCCGTTCCCGGCGCCGAGCCCGACCCGGACCTGCGACCGGCCGTCCAAGCTCGCCACCAGCTGCTCGGTGGCGCGGCGCAGCGAGTTGGGGACGCCGATCGAGCGGCCGAACACGTTGGTCGACCCGCCCGGCAGCGGGGCCAGGGCCGTGTCGGTCCCGACGAGACCGTTCGCGGCTTCGTTCAGCGTGCCGTCCCCGGCGGCCACGACGACCGCGTCGAACCCCTCGGCGGCGGCCTCGCGCGCCAGGCGCGTCGCGTCGTTGCGCTGCGTCGTCTCCGCGACCTCGAGGCGATGCGCCTCGCCGAGCGCGTGCTGGACCAGGACCCGACGACGGGGCGTCATCGAGGACGCGGCCGGGTTCACGATGAGGAGCAGGCGCACGGGCGCGCAGGTTAGGACGGTACGGTCCGGCGATGCCCACCGCGTGGGGCGCCCTGCGCTCCGAGGTCGTCGCGTGTCGGGCGTGCCCTCGGCTGGTGGCGTGGCGGGAGGAGGTGGCCCGCACCAAGCGGTCGGCGTACCGGGGCGAGCACTACTGGGGTCGGCCGGTCCCGGGCTTCGGGGACCCCGACGCGGCGATCCTGCTCGTGGGGCTGGCGCCCGCGGCGCACGGCGGCAACCGCACCGGCCGCGTGTTCACCGGCGACCGATCCGGGGACTGGCTCTACGGGGCGCTCCACCGCGCCGGGCTCGCCAACCAGCCCACCTCGGTGTCGGCCGACGACGGGCTCCGCCTCGTCGGCACGTACGTGACCGCCGTCGTGAAGTGCGCGCCGCCGGACAATGCGCCCACCACCGCCGAGCGGGACCGGTGCACCCCGTACTTCGAGCGGGAGCTCGCCCTGCTGCCGGACGCGCGCGTCGCCGTCGCGCTCGGCGGCTACGCGTACGCCGCGCTCTGCCGGGCCCTCGGGGACGCCGGCGTCACCGTCCCCCGGCCCCGCCCGGCGTTCGGGCACGGCGTCGAGGTCCCGACCGACCGGCTCACGATCCTCGGCTGCTACCACCCGAGCCAGCAGAACACGTTCACCGGCCGACTCACCGAGCCGATGCTCGACGCGGTGTTCGCCCGCGCCCGACAGCTCGCCGGTCTCGGCGCTACACGAGCGCGAGGGTCTCGCCGACCGCGTACGCGATCGCGATGACGCCGAGCACGACCCCGACGAGCACGCGCAGCGTGTGGTCCTCCGAGCGGATCGTGAGGTGCGCGCCGATTCGCGCGCCGGGCACCACGCCCACGCACAGCGGGAGCGCGTAGAGCCAGTCGATGTGGCCGAGGGCGGCGTGCGTGATCAGGCCGGGCACGGCGAGGATGCCGACGCAGGCGAGCGACGTGGCGAGCGCCGCCTTGATGGGGATCCGCACCCACGCGGTGAACGCGGGCACCATGAGCACCCCGCCACCGATGCCGAGCAGGCCGCTCAGCCCGCCCGCGGCGATCCCGATCAGCACGAGGCGCCACGGCTCGGCGCGCTCGCTGCCGGGCTCCTCGTGCGCGAGCCCGGGCGCGGCGTCGGTGATGCCCTCGGTGGCGACGACCGCCTCGGGCTCCGGCGCGCCGACCGGACGGCTCAGCCGGAAGGCGCTGAACCCGACCAGCACCGCGGTGAGGATCATCAGCGGGTGCCCGTTCCCCGGGACGACGTCGCTCAGGAGCGCGCCGCCGACGGTCGCGAGGACCCCCGCGCCGGTCGTCCACGCGACGATGCGCCAGTCGACGAGGTGCTCGCGGCCGTAGCGCCACGCACCGGTCGCCGAGGACGGGATGACGGACGGGATCGTCGATCCGACCGCGGCCAGCGGCGTCGCACCGAGCACGCGGATCGCGGGCGTGGACACCACCGCGCCCCCGATCCCGAACATGCCGGAGAGGACGCCCGTCACCACGCCGACGAGGCCCGTGAGCAGAATTCGCCACAGATCCGACATCGCGCGGGAGGCTACCCTTCGCGTTTGTGAGCACCCCGGCGTTACGCGGTGTGTACATCCCGCTCGTCACGCCGTACGCGGCAGACGGCTCGGTCGACCTCGAGGCGGTGGAGCGTCTCGCCGTCCACGCGCTCGACGCGGGCGTCGCGGGGCTCGTGCCCCTCGGCACGACCGGTGAGAGCCCGCTGCTCGAGCCCGACGAGAAGCACGCGGTCGTCGACGTGTGCACACGCGTCGCGCGCGCCCGGGGCGCGCACGTCATCGTCGGCGCCGGCACGAACAGCACCCGCGCGACGGTCCGCGCCGTGGAGGCGCTCGACGGCTCGGGCGCGACGGCCGCGCTCTGCGTCGTGCCGTACTACCTGCGCCCGAGCCAGGCCGGGATCATCGCCCACTTCGAGGCCGTCGCCGCGGCGAGCCCGGTCCCGATCGTCCTCTACAACATCCCGAGCCGCACCGGGCAGCCCCTGGCGCCCGACAGCCTCCTGCGCCTGGCGGACACGGCGAACGTCATCGGCGTGAAGCAGGCGGTCGGCGCGGTCGACGTCGGCACGCTGCGCGTGCTGGCCGAGGCGCCCGACGACTTCGCCGTGCTGGGCGGCGACGACCCGATCCTCTTCCCCCTCGTGCTGCTGGGCGGCGCGGGCGCGATCGCGGCGTCGGCCCACGTGTGCACGCGTCGCTACGTCGAGATGATCGAGTGCGGGCTAGCGGGCAAGGTCGACGAGGGACGAACCCACCACGAGGCGCTCCTCCCCGTCGCTCGGGCCTGCTTCGCCGAGCCCAACCCCGCGGTGTTCAAGGGCGTGCTCGCCGCCCAGGGCCTCATCGCCACACCAGACGTCCGGGCCCCGCTCGCCAACGCGTCACCCGCCGCGATCGAGGCGGCGCTGGAGGCCATCACCGCCGCCGGGGGCTGACACCCGCGGTCGCCGCCGGACGTGACGCACGTCATGTTCGGCGGGCCGGGTCCGGTGGGTACTCTCGGCAAATTGGAACGCGGGCGTTCCGAAACTCGTCCGCGCCGCCGACTCCGCCGACCTCCTGGGAGTGGCCATGACAATGAGCCGGGCCGAGCGGGCGCAGCGCCGGGCCGCCGAGCGCCGCTGGCTGATCCTCGGGGTGCTGTGCTTCAGCCTGCTGGTGATCGTGCTCGACAACTCGATCCTCAACGTCGCGCTCCCCAGCATCGTCCGCGAGCTGACCGCGACGAACAGCCAGCTGCAGTGGATGGTCGACTCCTACACGCTCGTGTTCGCCGGGCTGCTCCTCACGATGGGCAGCGTCGGCGACAAGTTCGGTCGCCGCCCCGCGCTGCAGGCGGGCCTCCTCATCTTCGGGACCGGGTCGGTCCTGTCGGCGCTCGCCGGGTCGGCCAACCAGCTGATCGCGACGCGCGCGTTCATGGGCGTCGGGAGCGCGCTGATCATGCCGGCGACGCTGTCGATCATCACGAACGTCTTCCCGAGCTCGGAGCGCCCGAAGGCGATCGGGATCTGGGCCGCGACCGCCGGCGTCGGCGTCGCGCTCGGCCCGCTCACCGGGGGCGCGCTCCTCGAGCGGTTCTACTGGGGCTCGATCTTCCTCGTGAACGTGCCCATCGTGGTGATCGGGCTGCTGTTCGGCATCTTCCTCATCCCGAACTCGAAGGACGCGCACGCCCCACGCCTCGACCTCGTGGGCGCGGCGCTGTCGATCGCTGGGCTCTCCTCGCTCCTCTACGCCGTCATCGAGGCCCCGACCGCGGGCTGGACGGCACCGCGGACCCTCGCCTTCTTCTTCGCGGGCGGGCTGCTGCTCGTCAGCTTCTTCGCCTGGGAGCGCCGGGTCGAGCACCCGATGCTCGACGTCGGCTTCTGGAAGAACCCGCGGTTCAGCGCGGCCAGCGCCGCCATCACGATCACGTTCCTCGCGATGTTCGGGTCGATCTTCCTGCTCACCCAGTACCTGCAGTTCGTGCTCGGGTACACACCGCTCGGCACCGGCGTGCGCCTGCTGACGTTCGCCATCCCGATGATGATCGTGTCCCCGCTGAGCCCGAAGGTCGTCGACCGGATCGGCACGAAGTACACGGTGGCGCTCGGGCTCGGCTGCGTGGCGGTCGGGCTCGTCACGCTCGGCGGCGTGTCCCAGACCACACCGTTCCTCGACATCGGCTGGCGGATGGCGCTGGCGGCAACCGGCATGGCCCTGACGATGAGCCCGGCGACGGAGTCGATCATGGGTTCGCTGCCGCTCGCCCGGGCGGGCGTGGGGTCGGCGGTGAACGACACGACCCGCCAGGTCGGTGGCGCGGTGGGTGTCGCGGTGATCGGCAGCGTGTTCTCGTCGATCTACGGCTCGAAGGTGGTCACGGCGCTGCAGGGGCACAACATCCCGTCTTCCCTGATCGCGAACGCCAAGCAGCAGCTCGGCTACGCGCTCGAGGCGGCCGGGCGGCTGCCCGCGAGCGCGGCGCACACCTTCGTCGTGCTCGCCAAGTCGGCGTTCATGGACGGGTTCCACGCGGGGCTCTACGTGGGCGCCGCCGTCACCGTCGTCGGAGTCGTGGCGACGCTGATCTTCCTGCCGAGCCGGGCGCGCGCCGAGGACGTGCAGCGCCAGGACGCCGAGTTCGCCGAGGAGACCGCGGCCGCGGCGGCCCGCCACGCCGAGCCGGCGCCGGCGCCCGCGCCGGTCGCGGTGGACGGCGACGGCGCGCCACAGCCCGCGCCGGTCGCGGTGGACGGCGACGGCGCGCCGCATCCCGCGCCCGCACCCGCGCCATGACCCTCACCCGGCCCGGGCGGCCGCGCAGCGCGGCGTGTGACCAGGCGATCGTTGACGCTGCGCTCGAGGTGTTCGCCGCCCAGGGCTACGACGGGTTCACCATCGAGGCGGTCGCGGCACGGGCCGGAGTCGGCAAGGCCACCGTCTACCGTCGCTATCCGGGGAAGGCCGAGCTCATCGTGCGCGCCGTGTCGTGCCTCACGAGCGCCGAGGTGCCCGAGCCGGACACGGGGACGCTGCGCGGGGACCTGGCGTTCGTCGCCCACCACCTCGTGCGCCTGCTCACACGGACCATCGCCGGCCGCTGCGTGCCCCAGCTGACCGTCGCGCTCCGCCGCTCGCGCGCCCTGGCGCGGGAGCACCAGCGCTTCCTGGCCGAGCGACGCGCCGTCACGAGGGGAGTGGTCGAACGGGCGATGGCTCGCGGGGAGCTCGCCCCGGACACCGACCCCGACATCGTCACCGACCTCCTGGTCGGTCCCCTCTTCTACCGGCACCTGGTGAGCCGGGCGCCGCTGACCGACTCCTACGCCGACGAGGTCGTGGACTCGGTCGTCGCCGCGCTCGCCGCGCCGGCCCCCGCGGGGGCCGCGACCTAGAGCCCGGTGAGGGCCGACTCGAGCAGCGCCTGCTGCTCGAGCTCGTGGACCTTCGCGCTGCCGGTCGCGGGGCTCGGGCTGGGCTCGCGCGCCACGTAGTCGATCGTCGCCTCCGTGCCGACGACGTGGTGCAGCGGCTCGTCGATGTAGCGCCAGGCGCCCATGTTCAGGGGCTCCTCCTGCACCCACCAGACCTGCGACGCGTGGGGGTAGCGGTCGAGCGCGGCCTGGAGCTCGTCCTCCGGGAAGGGGGCGAGCTCCTCGACGCGCACCACCGCGAGCGGCACGTGGGCCCGGTCGCGCGCGTCCATCAGCTCGTGGCCGACCTTCCCCGAGCAGACGACCACGCGCTTCACGGCGTCGGCGTCGAGGTCGGGGGAGCGGTCCCCGAGCACCGGGTGGAAGTGGTCGTGCGTGAACGCCTCGACCGGGGAGCGGGTGTGGGCCAGCCGCAGGTACCGCTTCGGCGTCAGGCAGACGAGGGGCACCCGCCGGGCCGTGAGGGCCTGACGCCGCAGCACGTGGAAGTACTGCGCGGCGGTCGACGGGTACACGACGCGCAGGTTGTCGTCGGCGCAGAGCGTGAGGAAGCGCTCGAGCCGCGCGCCCGAGTGGTCGGGGCCCTGGCCCTCGAGCCCGTGGGGGAGGAGCATCGTGAGCCCGGACGACTGGCCCCACTTGTCCTCGGCGGCCACGACGAACTCGTCGATCGTGACCTGCGCGCCGTCGGCGAAGTCGCCGAACTGGGCCTCCCACGCGGTGAGCGCCTCGGGCGCCGCGACCGAGTAGCCGTACTCGAACCCGAGCGCGGCGTACTCCGAGAGCACCGAGTCGTAGATGCGGAACGGTGCCTGGTGGCCGGCGAGGTGGTTGAGCGGGATGTACTCCGCCTCGTCCTCCGCGTCCACGAGCACGCCGTGGCGCTGGCTGAACGTGCCGCGGCGGGTGTCCTGGCCCGCGACGCGCACCGGGATCCCGTCAAGGAGCAGCGACCCGAACGCCGCGGCTTCGCCGAGCGACCAGTCGATCGTGCCGTCGTCGAAGGCGCTGCGGTGGGCGCGCAGGAGGCGGGCGAGCTTCGGGTTGACGTGGAACGTGTCGGGCCAGGTGGTGAGCGCGGTGACGACGCGCTCGAGCACCGACCGGTCGACGGCCGTCGCGACCGGTTCGGCGGCGGGCGGCTCGACGGCCGGAAGACCCGGCTCCGCTGCGTCCTCGTGGGGCTCGTGCGTCTCCTCGAACGCTCGGTCGAGGCGGGCCCGGAAGTCGGCGACCGCGGCGTCGGTCTCCTCGGCCGTGAGGTCGCCGCGCTGGACGAGCTGCTCGGTGTAGCGCTCGCGCACCGACGGGTGCGTGTCGATGAGGGCGTACATCCGCGGCTGGGTGAACGCCGGCTCGTCCGCCTCGTTGTGCCCGTACCGGCGGTAGCAGACGAGGTCGACGACGACGTCCTTGTGGAACGCCTGGCGGAACGCGAACGCGAGATCCATCACGCGCACGCAGGCCTCGGGGTCGTCGCCGTTCACGTGGAAGATCGGGGCCTGGACCATCTTGGCCACGTCGGTCGCGTACACGCCGGAGCGGCCCGACTCGGGGGAGGTCGTGAAGCCCAGCTGGTTGTTCACGACGAGGTGGACGGTCCCGCCGACGTCGTAGCCCTCGACCTCGGAGAGGTTCAGCGTCTCGGCGACGACGCCCTGACCGGCGAACGCCGCGTCGCCGTGGACGAGCAGCGGGAGGACGGCGCCCACCGGGTCGCCGATGCGGTCGGCCACCGCCCGGGCCATGCCCTCCACGACGGGGTCGACCGCCTCGAGGTGACTCGGGTTGGCGGCGAGGCGCAGCGTCACGTCGTGGCCCGCCGGGGAGCGGTGGGTCGCGTGCTGCCCCAGGTGGTACTTCACGTCGCCCGACCCGTGCGTGCTCGACGGGTCGAGCTCGCCCTCGAACTCGCGGAACACCTGCGCGTACGACTTGCCGAGCACGTTCGTGAGGACGTTCAGGCGGCCCCGGTGTGCCATGCCCATAACGACCTCGGTCATGCCGGCGTCGGCGGCCGCGCTGCACACGGCGTCGAGCATGGGGATGAGGGTCTCGGCGCCCTCGAGGCTGAAGCGCTTCTGGCCGAGGTACTTCGTGCCGAGGAACCGCTCGAACGCCTCGGCCGCGTTGAGGAGCCCGAGGATGCGACGCTTCACCTCGGCGTCGAACGGCTCGGTCGGTGTCTCGACGCGCTGCTGGATCCACTCCTTCTGCACCGGCTCCTGGATGTGCATGTACTCGACGCCGATCGTGCGCGCGTACGCGTCGCGGAGCACGCCGAGGATGGCGCGCAGGGGCATCCGCGTCTTGGGGAGCATCCCGGCGCCCAGGCTGCCGATCGGGAACTCGCGGTCCAGGTCCCAGATCGACAGCCCGTAGTGCGCGATGTCGAGCTCGGGGTGGGTGTGGGGCTCGCGCCGTCCGAGCGGGTCGAGGTTGGCGATCAGGTGGCCCCGCACCCGGTACATGTTGACGAGCGCGTGAACGTTCACGACCTTCTCGTTCACGCCCCCTTCGGTGAGCGGGTTCCGGTCGACGAGCCAGCGCGCCGGCTCGTACGGGACGCCGGCGCTGCGGAACACCTCGTCGTAGAAGCCGTCCTCGCCGAGGAGCAGCGCGTGGATCCGCCGGAGGAACTCCCCGCTCTCCGCGCCGCCGATGATGCGGTGGTCGTAGGTGTTCGTGAGCGTCGTGATCGGGCTGACCCCGAGCTCGGCGATCGTGTGCGGGTCCGCGCCGGCGAACTCCGCCGGGAAGCCGATCGTGCCGACGCCCACGATGAACGCCTGGCCGGGCATTAGGCGCGGCACCGAGTGCACCGTGCCGATCATCCCGGGGTTGGTGATCGTCGCCGTCGCGCCCGCGAGGTCGTCGGGCGACAGCTGGTTGCCCCGCACCTTGCGGATGAGCGCCTCGTAGGCCTCCCAGAAGCCGAAGAAGTCGAGCTCGTCGGCACCACGGATCACCGGCACCAGCAGCGTCCGGCTGCCGTCGGGCCGGGTGACGTCGACCGCCAGCCCGAGGTTCAGGTGCTCGTGGCGCACCAGCGTGGGCTGGCCGTCACGCGCCTCGTAGGTGCCGCGCAGTCCGGGGAAGTCGTCCAGGGCACGCACCACCGCGTAGGCGATGAGGTGCGTGAAGCTCACCTTGTCCTGCCCGACCCGCCCGAGCTGGTTGTTCAGGATCTGGCGGTTGACCTCGAGCAGCTTGGCGGGCACGGCGCGCACCGACGTCGCGGTCGGCACCCGCAGCGACGCCTCCATGTTCGCCACGGTCCGCGCCGCGGCGCCGCGGAGCCGCTCACCGGGCTCGTCGCTCGGCGCCGGCGCGGGCGCAGGCGGAGCGGACGCCGGCGCCGCGGGCGCGGCCGCGGGCGGACGGTTCTCTCCGACCGGTGGCGCGGTCGGCGGCGGTGCGGGTGCCCTCGCCGCCGCGGCGGGCGCGGGCCCGCCGTTCTCGAAGTAGTCGCGCCACCGCCCCGGCACCGACGACGGGTTGTCGCGGTAGCGCTCGTAGAGGTCCTCGAGGAGCCACTCGTTGAGCCCCACCTCCGCCGGCACGGGGCCATGCTCGCGCCGGGCACCGGGCGCTTCGCGGTTTTGGGGGACGGGTCAGCGGCGCAGCAGCCCCGCGACCTCGAACGCGAGGTCGAGGGATTGGCGGGCGTTGAGGCGAGGGTCGCAGATGGTCTCGTAGCGCCGCTCGAGGTGCTCGTCGAGCACCTCCTGGCTGCCGCCCAGGCACTCGGTGACGTTGTCGCCCGTCAGCTCGACGTGGAGCCCCCCGGCGGACACGTCGGCCGCCTCGCAGGCGGCGAAGAAGCCGCGGACCTCGCCGAGCACGTCGTCGAAGCGGCGCGTCTTGTAGCCGCTGGCGTGCACGAACGTGTTGCCGTGCATCGGGTCGCACGCCCACAGCACGGGGTGGTTCGCCTGGCGCACCGCCCGCAGCAGCGGCGGGAGCGTGTCGCTCACATGGTCGGCGCCCATCCGCGAGAACAGGACCAGGCGACCGGGCTGCCGACGCGGGTTGAGCCGCTCGCAGAGCGAGACGACGTCGTCGGGCGTCGCGGCGGGGCCGAGCTTGACGCCGAGCGGGTTGTGCACCCCCGCCAGGAACTCCACGTGGGCGCCCCGGGGCTGGCGGGTCCGCTCGCCGACCCAGAGCAGGTGGGCCGAGCAGTCGTACCAGTCGCCGGTGATGCTGTCCTGGCGGGTGAGCGCCTCCTCGTACTCGAGCAGCAGCGCCTCGTGGGCGGTCCACACGTCGACCTGGTGCAGGGCGAGCTCGGCGTTGAGATCGATCCCGCAGGCGCGCATGAACCGCAGCGCCCGCTCGATCTCCGCCGCGAGGACGTCGTAGCGGCGCCCCTCTGGGCTCGCCGCGACGAACTCCTGGTTCCACGCGTGGACGCGCGACAGGTCGGCGAAGCCGCCCTTCGCGAAGGCCCGCACCAGGTTCAGCGTCGCCGCGGACTGGTGGTACGCGCGCACGAGCCGGGCGGGGTCGGGCCGACGCGCGTCGGCGTCGAACGAGAACTGGTTGACCGTGTCGCCGCGGAAGGACGGGAGCTCGGTCGCGTCCCGCACCTCGACCGGCGACGACCGGGGCTTGGCGAACTGCCCCGCCATGCGGCCCACCTTCACCGTCGGGACGCCGCTGCCGTAGGTGAGCACGACCGACATCTGCAGGATCACGCGCAGCTTGTCCCGGATGGCGTCAGCGGAGAACGCCTCGAAGGACTCGGCGCAGTCACCGGCAACCAGGAGGAACGCGTTCCCTTCCTGGGCGGTCGCGAGCGTCTCGGTCAGCGTGCGCGCCTCGCCGGCGAAGACGAGCGGAGGCAGCGCGCGCAACTCGGCGGTGGCGCGCTCGAGCGCCGCCGCGTCCGGCCAGTCGGGCTGCTGCTCGGCGACGCGGGTGCGCCACGCCGCCGGGGACCAGCCGGAATCGAAGAGCTCGGCCGTCGCCATCAGCTCACAAGTAGCCGCTCGGGCCCGGCTCGGGCCCAGCAATTCCCGGCGGCGCGCCCCGGCGCTGCATCTGCTCGAGCTGCTGCTGCGCCATCGCCTGCTGGGTGAAGAGCGTCGCTTGGATCCCGTGGAAGAGGCCCTCGAGCCAGCCGACGAGCTGCGCCTGCGCGAGGCGCAGCTCGGATTCGCTGGGCGCCTCGTCGCTGAAGGGCAGCACGACGTCGCTCAGCTCCTGGCGGAGGTCGGGCGAGAGCACCTCCTCGAGCTCGTGGACCGAGCGCTCGTGGATCTCCCGGAGCCGGCGCCGGCCGGCGTCGTCGAGCGGCGCCCGGCGGACCTCGTCGAGCATCGTCCGCACCATCGACGCGATGCGGATCAGCTTCGTGGGACTGGTGACCTGCTCACCTTCCACCGCCGGCACCGGCGGCCCACCGGCCGCGTCCGCGGACACGGGCTCCAGCACCTCGGGCTGGACGCGCTCGCGGCCGTCGCCGCCGTCGGGGGTGGGGTCGGTCACCGTGTCTCCGGTCGCTCGGGGGCAAAGCCAGGATAGGAAGCGCGGCCGCTCAGTCCGGCATCTCTTGGGACCAGCGGCCGAGATCCGCGCCGCCCGGTCGGACGCCGGGCGGGACGCGACCGCGGCCCGCCTCGCTCCGCGGGCCCGGGACGTCGCGGAACTCGTAGCGCAGCGCCTCGCGGCCCGGCTGGCACACCCAGCACCGGCCCGTCTCACCGCTCGTGACCGCGCTGACCACGGCGTCAGCGATCTGAGACGGAGGCATCAGTGGGAAGTCAGCGGCGGCGAACATCGCCTTCGCGTCGTCCGTCATGATCGCCGTGTCGGTCATGCCCGGGTTGACACAGTTCGCCGTGATGCCCTCTGGCTCGAGCGTGGGCGCGATCGAGCGGATGAACCCGACGACGGCGTGCTTGGTGAGGTCATAGACCGGGTCGGGCGGGAAGGGGACGAGACCGGCGAGCGACGCCGTGGCGACGATCGCACCCGACCCGAAGGCGCGCATGTGCCGCACGGCAGCGCGGGCGCCAAAGAAGACACCGTCGACGTTCACGCGCATGATGCGCCGGTACACGTCATCGGGCAGGTCGGCGATGTCGGCGTGCCCGATTGCGATCCCCGCGTTCAGGTAGGCGACGCCGAGCCCGCCGAGCTCGGCGGCGCAGCGGGCGAAGGCCTCGTCGACCTGCGCGGCGTCTCCGACGTCGGCGGCCACGAACCGGCCGTCCACGGCCTCGGCCACCGCCCGGCCTCCCTCGACGTCCTGGTCGACGACGCAGACCCGCATGCCCTCGGCCGCGAAGCGCTCGGCGGTCGCCCGCCCGATGCCCGACGCCCCGCCCGTCACGAGCCCGACCTGGCCGGCCAGCCTCACCCGCACGGTCCCCCTCGGCGCTGCACGCCCGTGAGTCTGACAGCCGGTCGTGGTGTCGGGTGACGACGGCGGACCGCCGGCCCACCCACCCTCAACGCCGAGGCCGCGTCGCGCCCGGCGCGGTCCCGCCTGTGGACTGTGGCGCGCGCGCTACGTGTCGGTTGCCTGCACGTAACCCGCGCGTCACGTTCGGCATCGAACATTCCACCGCTGTTCGGCGGATCTGCGAGACAACACAGAGCGCATCCGTCACACTCTGGAGACGTGAAGGTCGCGGTGGTGACCGAGAGCTTCCTCCCCCAGGTCAACGGGGTGACGAACTCGGTGCTCCGCATCCTCGAGCACTTCGAACGCACCGGCCACGACGCCGTGGTCATCGCGCCGGGTCCCGGCCCGGACCGGTACGGCACCACCCGGGTGGTTCGCGTCCCCGCGGTAGCGCTGCCCGTGTACCGCTCGTTCCCGGTTGGTCTGCCGTCGCCGCGCCTCGCGGCGACGCTGCGGTCGTTCCAGCCGGACATCGTCCACCTAGCGTCGCCCGCCGCTCTCGGCGCGGCCGGTGCGGTCAGCGCCCACCGGCTCGGCCTGCGCACCGTCGCCGTCTTCCAGTCGGACCTCGCCGGTTTCGCCCGGCGGTACGGCGCCGCCGTCGTGGCGCCGACGCTCTGGCGCTGGCTGCGCTGGATCCACAACCAGACGGACCTGACGCTTGCACCGTCGAGCGCGACTGCTTGGGAGCTCGAGCGTCACGGGATCACGCCCGTCGCCCGCTGGGGGCGCGGCGTCGACGCCCAGCGCTTCCACCCGCAGCACCGCTCAGACCTGGTGCGCCGGCACCTCGCGCCGCGTGGGGAGACGGTCGTCGGGTACGTGGGCCGCCTCGCGGCCGAGAAGCAGGTCGACCGGCTCTGCGTGCTGGCCGACCTGCCCCGCACGCGCCTCGTGATCGTGGGAGACGGTCCGGCGCGCGCCAGCCTCGAGCGGCGACTGCCCCGCGCCGCGTTCGTCGGGTTCCGAACCGGCGACGACCTGTCGCAGCTCGTGGCTTCCCTCGACGTGTTCGTCCACACCGGCGAGCACGAGACGTTCTGTCAGGCGGTGCAGGAGGCGCTGGCGTCGGGCGTGCCCGTGGTTGCGCCCGCCGCGGGCGGACCGCTTGACCTCGTCCGCCACGACGAGAACGGCTTCCTCTATCCCGCGCACGACCCAGCCGCCATGCGATCGGCCGTCGCTGCGCTGGCGAAGGACCCGGTGCGCCGTGCCGCGATGGGCGTCGCGGCGCGCCAAGGTGTGCTGAGCCGCTCGTGGCCCGCCCTCGGCGACGAGCTCCTCGACCACTACCGCGCGGTGCTCGGGCCCGCGCCCCGCCAGGTCCGCGCCGCGTGAGCGCGCCGCTCGTCGTGTCGATCCACGACGTGGCGCCGTCCACCGCCGACGCGACCAAGACCTGGAGCCGCCACCTCCACGCACGCGGCGTGCCCGCGACGCTGCTCGTCATCCCCGGGCCGTGGGAGGGCCCGCCGCTGCGCAGCGACGCCGACCTCGTCGCCTGGCTCCGGGAGCGGGTCGACGCCGGCGACGAGGTGGCCCAGCACGGCTGGACCCACCGGCGGGTCCCCGGCACCGCCCGCTGGCGCCGCGGCGTGAACGCGCTCGCCGCACGGGGGTGCGCCGAGTTCGTGGGTGTGGACTGCCCGGAAGCGACACGGCGGCTCAGCTGGGGACGCCAGGTCCTGCGCGACCTCGGCTTCGACCCCGTCGGCTTCACTCCGCCGGGCTGGCTCGCGTCCTCGGGCACCGCTGAGGCGCTCCGCGACGTGGGCTACCGCTACACGACGTCCCACACGAAGGTCACCGACCTGCACCACGACGCCGCCATCCCGGCGATCGTCTTCTCGCATCGCCCCGGCGCGGCGTCGGAGACGATCGCCGCGGCCGTGCTCACGGCGGGCGCGCGGCGCGTCGTGCGGGGCCGCCGTCCCCTGCGGCTCGCGTTGCACCCCGCCGACCTGGCGAGCCCGTCGCTCGTAGGCGCCACGCTCGGCGCCATCGACGACGCGCTCGACCACGACGCGATCCCGTGCACCTACCGCACCCTCGTCGGCGCAGCGCCTCGGCGGCGATGACCATGCGCATCGTCCAGCTCGCCAACTTCTACGGCCCCGCGACCGGTGGACTGCGCACGGCGGTGGACGCGCTCGGGCGCGGCTACGTCGGGGCGGGGCTCGAGCGCGCGCTCGTCGTGCCGGGGCCGGACTGGTCGGTCGACGACGGCGTCGACGGCACCCGCTACACGGTCGCCGCCCGCCGCGTCCCCGGCGGCTCGCCGTACCGGGTCATCACCGACCTCACGTCGGTGCGCGCCCTGCTTGACGAGCTGCAGCCCGACCGGCTCGAGATCTCCGACAAGCTCACCCTGCACCGGCTCACGGGATGGGCGCGCGACCGTGACGTCCCCACCGTGCTCATCTCGCACGAGCGTCTCGACGCCGTGCTCTCCCCCCGGGTGCCGAAGCGGCTGCCGTTGCGGCGGGCCGCGGACCAGTGGAACCGTCGCCTGGCGAGCGCGTTCGACGCCGTCGTGTGCGCCTCGGCGTTCGCGGCCGCCGAGTTCGAGCGCGTCGGCGCGACGAACGTCGCGCGGGCCCCGCTCGGAGTCGACCTCAGCCTGTTCCACCCCGACGCGCGCGGGGGGCGGCCGGCGGGCGGGACGGGCGAGCTCCGCCTGGTGTGCGTCGGGCGGCTGTCGCGGGAGAAGCGGCCCGATGTCGCCCTCGACGCCCTGCGTCACCTGGTGGACGCGGGCGTCTCGGCCCGGCTCACCTTCGTCGGTGACGGCCCGTCGAAGCCGCGCCTCGTCGAGGCGGCGGGGCGGCTCCCAGTGACCTTCACCGGGCACCTGAGCGAGCGGGTCGGCGTCGCCGTGCTGCTCGCGCAGGCCGACGTCGCGCTCGCTCCCGGTCCCCACGAGACGTTCGGCCTGTCGGCGCTCGAGGCGCTCGCCTGCGGCACCCCAGTCGTCGTCGCCGACACCGGGGCGAGCCCCGAGCTGCTCGGCCGGGCGCCCGTCGGCATCGTGACCGCCTGCGAGGGCCGCGCGTTCGCTGCGGCCGCACGCGCGCTGACCGTCGAGCCGGTCGAGACGCGCCGTGAGGCGGCGCGGCGGCGCGCCGAGGGCTACCCCTGGTCCCGCACCGTGGCGGCGCCGCTCGAGCTCCACGCCGGCCTCGGCGACGCCGCGGCCCGGCGCGCCAGCTGATGTCGGTCGAGCGCGCCCGCCCCGAGGACGAGCCCGAGATCCGGGCGCTCTTCCGCACGACGATCTTGCTCGGCCAGCCGGTCCCGTTCGCCGACCGGGCGCCGTCGCTGCTCGCGGCGTACGAGCGGCTCTGCCTCGACCCGTACCTCGCGCCGGGCAGCGGCGCGGTCGTAGGGGTGCTGCGCGACACCCATTCCGGGCCGGTGCGCGGGTACGCGCTCGTGTGCCTCGACGCGGCCGGCCTGCGTCGCCGCCGCGCCCGGGGCCTCGCGGCCTTCGTGGCGCGTGCGACACCCTGGCTCGCGCCCCGTGGCGAGGCGTCGACGTTCGTGCGGAGCCGCTTCCGCGACGGCTGGGCGCTGCGCCGGCCCGCGCGCGCCGTGCGCGACCTGCCGCACGCCCACTTCAACGCCGCGCCGAGCGCGAGCCGCCTGCCCGGCCGGCTCCTCGCCGACTTCGTCGACGACGTGTGCCGGGAGGCCGGGTACGGGAGCTGGTACGGCGAGATCAACGCCCGCGTCGGGCGCCGGGCGGCGGCGATCACCGCCCGCTGGGGCGGCGAGATCGTCGACCGCACCCGGAACCGGACCCTGAGCCGCCTGCGGGGCGTGCCGGTCGAGCGCCTCACCGTCCTGCGCCACGTGCCGCCGGCCGCAGCCCAGCAGCCCGCCGCCTGACCGGCGGGATCGAGCTGGTTGACGGTATCCTCGACCCCTTACTAAGGTCGCCCTTACTTCAGTAAGGTTGCCCTGAGAGGCGCGGGTGTCGACAGGCGAGCTGCTCATCCTCGGGGCCGTCGCCGGGCTCACCATCTTCCTTGGTCTGCCCGTCGGGCGGGTGAAGGACCCCTCGATGCCGTGGCGGTCGTTCCTCAACGCGACCGCGATCGGGATCCTGCTCTTCTTGCTGTGGGACGTCCTGTCGAACGGCATCGCGCCGGTCACCCACGCGCTGGACATCGCCGCGCACCACCACGGCTCGTGGGCCCGCTTCGCCGGTCTGGCGAGCGTCTTCGCCGTCGCCCTCGCCGTCGGGCTGCTCAGCCTCGTGTACTACGACCGCTGGCTGTCACGGGACGCGCACCGCGCGCACGTCGGCCCCGGTGCCGCGGTCCCTGCGGCGCTCGCCACCGGGCCGGTCGCACGGCTGAGCGACGCGCAGCGCCTGTCGCTGTTCATCGCGCTGGGCATCGGCTTCCACAACCTCTCCGAGGGCCTCGCGATCGGCCAGTCCGCCGCGAAGGGCGAGGTGAGCCTGGCGGTGCTGCTCATCATCGGCTTCGGGCTGCACAACGCGACCGAGGGGTTCGGGATCGTCGGGCCGATGACGGCCGACGCGGAGATCCCGAGCTGGGGGTTCCTCGCGGTGATGGGCCTCATCGGCGGAGGTCCCACGTTCGTCGGGACCCTGATCGGTCACTCGTTCCAGAACGACACGTTGTTCATCGGCTTCCTGGCGCTGGCCGCCGGCTCCATCCTCTACGTCGTGATGGAGCTGCTCCACGTCGCGCGCAAGCTCGGCTACAAGGAGCTGGTCGCGTGGGGCGTGCTGTTCGGGCTCCTCGCCGGGTTCGCGACCGACCTGATCCTGACCGCGGCGCGCGTCTGACGTCAGCGGGCGAAGCACGCGCCTTCCACCGGCGCGTCGAGGCGCGAGGTGGTCAGGGGGACAGGGCGTTGGTGCCGGAGAACACGCAGCGGGCGGCCTCGAACGCGAGCGCCAGCCCGAGGACGGCGAGGAACAGCGGCTGTTCGTCGCCGCCGACCAGGCTGTGACCGACGGCTGCCTCGACCAAGAAGAACAGCCCGAGGGCGATCCACCCGGGTCCGGTGATGAGGCAGTGGGCGTGGCGGCATCGCCAGAAGTTGAGCGCGCACCAGACGCCCGCGGCGAGGGCGGCGAGGCCGTCGGTCACGAGCCCGGCCCGCGTCGGAAGATGGGGTGCCAGGGCGAGAAGGCTG
>JBPYDT010000094.1:0-10693 GCA_051986275.1 Acidimicrobiia bacterium
TTCTCGGTGCCCCGCGTCGGGAAGGTGGCGGGCTGCTTCGTCCAGAACGGGCACATCACCCGCGGCTCGCGGGTCCGGTTCCTGCGCGACGGCGTCGTGATCTGGAACGGGACGATCACGTCGCTCAAGCGGTTCAAGGACGACGTCCGCGAAGTGCAGTCGGGCTACGAGTGCGGCATCGGGCTCTCGGACTTCCAGGACCTCAAGCAGGGCGACGTCATCGAGACGTACGAGCTGAAGGAGATCGCCCGCACCCTCTCGTGAGGGCTCAGGCGAGCAGCGTCTCCAGTCGGGCGGCGACCGCCCGGTACCGGGCCACCGGGATCAGGTGCACCCCGTCGAACGCGCCGCTCGCGCGGAGCGCCAGGACCTGCTCGCACGCCGCGTCGACCCCCGCGTCGCGATCGGCGGCGACGCGCCGGACGAGGTCGTCCGGGATCGCGATGTCGGGGATGTCGGCCGCCAGCCGGCGGGCGAGGCTCTCGCTCGCCAGCACCATGACGCCGGCGTAGACCGGCACGTCGAGGCGCACCCGCTCGCGCCAAGCCAGCAGCGCCTCGACCGAGAACGACACCTGGGCGAACACGAAGTCGGCAGCGCGCTTCCACTCGGGGAACGTGCCCGGCCCGGCCACCACTCCGACCCGCGGCGGCGCCCCGTCCGCCGCGAGGTTTCCGCCGAACGCGCGGATCTCGTCGAGCATCGTGCGGACGGTCAGCTCGCTCGTCCGGCCTCCGGTGGTCGGCTTGTCGCCGTACACGCAGAGGAACTGATCGACGCCGTAGGCCGCGGCGGTGAGCAGGTCGCGGCGCAGGCCCAGCTCGTTGCGGTCGCGGCTGTTGAGGCAGGCGATCGAGCGGCCGCCCATCGCCTCGACCTCGTGCGCCACCGCGACGCTCGACACGGTCGCGCGCCCGAGATGGTTGTCGGGGATCAAGAACGCGGACGCGACGGGGGTGAGCACCCCGATCTGGTGGCGGACGTGGCGAAGGTCGGGTCGCGTGGGCGGCTCGATCTCGCAGATGACCTCGAACGACGGGCCGATCCCCCGAGGGTACCGAGGCGGCCCGGCGCGCCTGGCCGAAGTTCGCCGCGGTGGGGCCGCCCGCAATGATCGGGGCCATGACGCCTGAGCCCCGCGCGAGCCGACCTGTGATGCCCGGCTACGGCACCCTCGCCGCCGACGAGGGCAGCGGGCTGCTCCCGTGGTCCTGGGCGACCGAGCACCTCGAGGCGTCGCACGACTACTGGCTGGCGACGGTGTGGCCCGACGGACGCCCGCACGTCACACCCGTATGGGGCGTCTGGCGCGACGACGCCCTGTGGTGGAGCTGCAGTCCCGGGTCGCGCAAGACCCGCAACCTCAACCACAACCCCGCGGCGGTCGCCACGACCGACGACGCCGCATCGCCCGTCGTGGTCGAGGGGGTGGCGGAGGCCGTGACCGACGCCGCGGCGGTCGGCGACTTCGCCCGCCGGGCGAACGTCAAGTACGAGGTGAGCTACTCCGAGGCGTTCTTCCTCGAGAACGCGTGCTTCCGCCTGCGCCCGAGGTGGGTGTTCGCGCTGCGCGGCGACGACTTCGAGGGCTCGCCGACGCGATGGACCTTCGGCGACGCCGGCGCGTCTACCAGCAGCCCATGACCGCCACGACCGCGGCGAACGCGAGGTCGGCGCCGCGCACGCCGGGTGGCGCGGCCGTCGGGTCGACGGTGAGGACGAACTGGTCCTTGCGCGCCACGAGCGTCCCGTTCGGCGCCTGATACGCCGCGTTCCCCAGCCCGTTCAGGCGTGTGCGCCCCTTCGTGGCTGCCGCGAGCCGCGTGTACGCCGTCTTTGCCGCGGCCTTCGAGCGGAGCTGGTCGACCGTGAGCACGAGCTGGCCGCCCCGGAGCGGGTAGGTGCAGGTGTAGGTGTGACCCGCCCAGCCGCCGTGCTGCGGGGCGGGGAGCGGAGCGGCAAGGAACTCGACGATGGCGTTGCCGACCATCGGCTGGCAGACGTCCGTCGCCGGGTTGGCGCTGCCGTCGGCGTCCGCACCCGCGAGCGACGTCCCCGGGCCGGCGACGAGGAGCCCGACGACGACGGCGCACAGCGCCGCCCCGGGCAGGAACCGTCGCATCCGGGCGACGGTAGCCCGGCACAATGGAGTGGATGCACGCGGCGGCGTTGCGCTTCGAGCTCTGGGTCCCTGACAGCCGGTCGCTGAAGACCAAGCGCGCCGCCGTGCGGCCGATCGTCGACGGCCTGCGGCACCGACTGCACGTGTCGGTCGCCGAGGTCGACCACCAGGACACGTGGCAGCGCGCCGCGCTCGGCGTCGCGGCCGTGGCCGACCACCCGGC
The DNA here is from genome assembly GCA_051986275.1 of Acidimicrobiia bacterium. Taxonomy (GTDB): domain Bacteria; phylum Actinomycetota; class Acidimicrobiia; order IMCC26256; family PALSA-555; genus PALSA-555. The sequence goes on from JBPYDT010000094.1 coordinate 2,346, forward strand.
GCGCCTCGACGAGGTGCTCGACACGGTCGAGCGCTTCGTCCGCCGCGCCGCGGGCGTCGAGGTGCTCGACGTGGAGCGCGCCGAGCTCGTCGCGCCCGACGCCGGCCTGGAGTGGTGACGTGGCACCCCCGCGTCCCCGCCGCCGGTTCGCCCGCACGCTGCGCGTCAACGAGGTCGTCCACGAGGCGCTCGCCGACGAGCTCGAGCGCCTCTCCGACCCGCGGCTCACGATGGTGACGGTGACCGGCGTCGAGGTGAGCCCGGACCTGCGCCACGCGATCGTCTTCTACGCCGACCTCGGGCGTCACGACGACGCCACGGTGGCGGCGCTCCGCTCGGCCGCCCCCCATCTCCGGGGCGCGTTGGGGAACGAGGTCCGCCTCAAGTACGTTCCAAAGCTGCACTTCCGGGAGGACCCGGCCATCGAGCGGGGCCAGCGGGTAGAGGAGATCCTCCGCGGCCTGCATCGGGCGGACCGGGGCCGTGGGGAGGACCCAACGTGAGCGATGTCGAGCTCGCACGCGCGGCCGAGGCCGTACGCGGCGCCGACCAGATCGCGCTCGCGTGCCATGTCGCGCCCGACGGGGACGCCCTCGGCTCGATGCTCGGCCTGTTCCACGTCCTGCGGGGCGCGGGACGCGACGTCGTCGCGTCGTTCCCCTCGCCGTTCGTCGTCGCGCCCCACTACCGGGAGCTGCCCGGCCTCGACCTGCTCACCAAGCCCGAGGACTTCCCCGCGGCGCCCGAGCTGATGATGACGTTCGACTGCGGGTCGCTCGACCGGCTCGGTGACCTCGTGCCCGCGGCGCGGGCCGCACGCGAGCTCGTCGTGATCGACCACCACATCTCGAACGACCGCTACGGGACGATCAACGTCATCGAGCCCGACGCCGCGGCGAGCGGCTGGGTCGTCCAACGGCTCGTCGACACGCTCGGTCTCCCGCTGAACCGCGACGCCGCGGTGTGCCTGTACACGGCGATCGTGTGCGACACGGGCCGGTTCCAGTACGACACGACCACCCCCGAGGTCTTCGACCTCGCCCGGCGGCTCACCGAGTTCGACGTGCCCGTCGCGCGTCTCTCGCGTGCCCTGTTCGAGGAGCACCGCTTCGCCTACCTGCAGCTGCTCGCCGAGGCGCTCGCCGAGGCCGAGCTGGTCCACGAACAGCGCTTCGTGTGGACCGCGGTCACCCAGGCGATGCTCGCCCGTCACGACGTCACCCTCGACGAGGTCGAGGGTCTCATCGACATCCTCCGGCGCACCTCCGAGGCCGAGGTGACCTGCGTGCTGAAGCAGGAGGCCGACGGCACGGTCCGGGTCAGCCTGCGGTCGCTCGGCGCGGTGGACGTGCGTCGCATCGCCGAGTGCCACGGCGGCGGCGGTCATCGCTTCGCGGCCGGGTTCACCTCCCACGACGACATCCCCGCCACCGTCGCGGCCATCCGCGCCGCGCTCTGACGTGCGATGCGCGACGGCCTCGTCGTGGTCGACAAGCCGGCGGGCTGCACGTCCCACGACGTCGTGGCCCGGCTGCGGCGCGTCTACGGCCAGCGCCGGGTGGGCCACGCCGGGACCCTCGACCCGGACGCGACCGGCGTGCTGCTCGTCGGCCTCGGCCGGGTCACGCGCCTGCTGCGCTATCTCCAGGATCGCCCGAAGGTCTACCGGGGGGACGTCGTGTTCGGCGTGGCGACGAGCACGCTCGACGCATCCGGCGCGGTCCTCGACCGCCGCCCGCTGCCCGTGAGCCGCGACCAGGTCGAGGCGGCGGCCACGCGCTTCGTCGGGGACATCCAGCAGGTCCCCCCCATGGTGAGCGCGTTGCGCGTCGGCGGCCGGCGGCTCCACGACCTCGCCCGCCGGGGCGAGGAGGTGGAGCGCGCCCCGCGCGCGGTGCACGTCGAGCGGCTCGACGTCGAGGCCTTCCAGCCCGGGCCGTACCCGGTGGCGACGGTCGTCGTGGAGTGCAGCGCCGGCACGTACGTGCGGTCGCTCGCCGCCGACCTGGGCGCGGCGCTCGGAGGCTGCGCGCACCTCGACGCGCTCCGCCGGCTCGCCGTCGGGTCGTTCGACCTCGACGAGGCGCACCCGCTCGAGGCCGTCGAGCGTGAGCCCGACGCGGCGGTCGTCGAGTCGGTCGCCGCGGTGCGTGACCTTGAGCGCGTCGAGGTCGACGACGAGCACGCGCGCGGCGTGCGCCACGGGATGACGTTCCCGTGTTCGTCGCTTCCCTCCACCACCGGACCGGGCCCGTTCGCGTTCGTGGGCCCGAACGGCTCGCTGCTCGCGGTGTACGAGCGGCGCAAGGCGGGCTACAAGCCGACCGTGGTGGTGGCGAGCCCGTGATGCAGGTCGTCACCGACCTCGAGGGCTACACGCCCGACCCGAACGGCGCGGTCGTGACCATCGGCGCCTACGACGGGGTGCACCTCGGCCACCAGGCGGTGCTGCGCCTCGTCCGGGAGGGCGCCACCGCACGCGACTACGCCGCGGTGTGCCTCACGTTCGACCGCCACCCCGCGGAGGTCGTCCGGCCCGAGTCGGCGCCGTGCCTGCTCACGACGCTCGAGCAGAAGCTCGAGCTGCTCGCCGCGACGGGCTACCTCGACACGACCGCGGTGCTCACCTTCGACGTGGCGCGCAGCCACGAGCCCGCCGAGGAGTTCGTCGAGACGGTCCTCGTCGCGGGGCTCAACGCCAAGCGCGTCGTCGTCGGCGCCGACTTCCACTTCGGGTACCGGCGCCACGGCACCGTCCGCCTGCTGGAGCAGATGGGCGCCGAGCTCGGCTTCGAGGTCGTGGGGCTCGGTCTCATCCCCATCGTCGGCGACCGCGGGGGCACCCCGTACTCCTCGACGGAGATCCGCCGGCTCCTCGCCGAGGGCGCCGTCGGGGCGGCCGCCGCGGAGCTCGGGCGGCCGCCGCGGCCCTACGAGGTGCGCGGCGTCGTCGTCCGCGGGGACGGGCGCGGCCGGGAGCTGAACTTCCCGACGGCCAACATGACGCCGCCCGACCGGACCTGCCTGCCCGCCGACGGGATCTACGCCGGGATCTTCGTCGCCGAGGACGGGGTCGAGCGGATCGGCGCGATCTCGCTCGGCCAGCGCCCCACCTTCTACACCGACGCCGACCACTCGCTGCTCGAGGTGCACGTCCTCGACTTCGACGGCGACCTCTACGACCAGGCGGTCAAGGTGCGCTTCGTCGAGCGCCTCCGTGGCGAGGACCGCTTCGACAGCGTCGACGCCCTCGTCGCGCAGATGGCGCGCGACGTCGACGCCTGCCGCGCCTTGCTCAGCCCCTGACGCTCGGGCGAGCGATGGGCGATTCGCGCGTGTCGTCGCCGGAGGCGGCTCGGAGGATCGGGCGGGGCGTCTGGTAGCCTGCCCTGAACTGCCGCAGGCCGAAGCTTCGCATGCCCGACACGACTGCCACCATCGCTGAACACCGCCTCCACGAGACCGACACCGGCTCGCCCGAGGTGCAGGTCGCGCTCCTCACCGAGCGCATCAACCACCTCACGGAGCACCTGAAGGTCCACACGAAGGACCATCACTCGCGCCGTGGGCTGCTCACGATGGTCGGTCGCCGCCGTCGGTTGCTCGACTACCTCCGACGCAACGACGTCGAGCGGTACCGGGCGCTCATCGCCAAGCTCGGCCTGCGTCGATAACCGAGCGCCGGTTGTCAGTCGCCAGTGCCCGGCTGAGGCGCCGCCTGGCGGTCGCCTCCTCCGGACCCTGACCACTGGGAACCGTCGCTCCACCGTCATGAGAGGAGCACGTTCCCGTGCCTGAACCCATCCGAGTCGCTGGCCCGGTCACGCCGGACGGCAAGACCATGTCGTTCGAGACCGGCCGGCTGGCGCCGCTCGCCAACGGCGCCGTCGTCGTCCAGCTGGGCGAGACCACCCTGCTGTCGACGGTCGTCACGAGCAAGCCTCGCGAGGGCATCGACTTCTTCCCGCTCACCGTGGACGTCGAGGAGCGCATGTACGCCGCCGGGAAGATCCCCGGCTCGTTCTTCCGCCGGGAGGGCCGCCCCGGCGAGCAGGCCGTCCTGACCTGCCGCCTCACCGACCGGCCGTTGCGCCCCTCGTTCCCCGAGGGGTTCCGCAACGAGGTCCAGGTCATCGCCACGATCCTCGGCGCCGACCTCGAGAACCCCCACGACATCGCGTCGATCAACGGCGCGTCCGCCGCGCTCATGGTGTCCGGAATCCCCTTCAACGGCCCGATCGGCGCCGTGCGCATCGCGCACCGCAACGGCGAGTGGATCGCGCACCCGACCTACCAGGACGGTGACGACTCGACGTTCGAGATGGTCGTCGCCGGCCGCCGCCTCGCCGACGGCGACGTCGCGATCATGATGGTCGAGGCGGGCGGCACCGAGGCGACGTGGGAGCTCTACGAGCAGGGCGCGCCGAAGATCACCGAGGACGTCGTCGCCGATGGCCTTGAGTGGTCGAAGCAGTGGATCAACGCGTCGATCGACCTGCAGCTCCAGCTCGTCGCGGGCGTGCAGGAGCGCCACGGCCCGATCGAGGAGCTCGAGTACGAGCCACGGCGTGACTACGACTCCGACGTCTTCGACGCGGTCGCCGACGCGGTCCGCGCCGACACGGCCGAGGCGATGGCCATCGCCGACAAGACGGCCCGCAACGAGCGCCTCGACGAGATCGAGTCCGCGGTCGAGGCCGAGCTGGCGACGGGACCCGACGCCGGGTTCGCCGACCGGGTGGGGGAGATCCGCAAGGCCTTCCGCGCGCTGCAGAAGCAGGTGGTGCGCACCCGGATCGTGACCGAGGGCGTCCGCATCGACGGGCGGGGCACGGCCGACATCCGGCCGCTGTCCGCCGACGTGGCCCTCATCCCGACGGCGCACGGCACCGGGCTGTTCCAGCGGGGCGAGACCCAAGTGCTCTCGGTCACGACGCTCGGCATGCCGCGCATGGAGCAGATCCTCGACACGATCGGCGTCGAGGACCGCAAGCGCTACATGCACCACTACAACTTCCCGCCCTTCTCGACCGGCGAGACCGGGCGGGTCGGGTCGCCGAAGCGCCGCGACATCGGCCACGGCGCCCTCGCCGAGCGGGCCCTCGTTCCCGTCATCCCGAACGCCGTCGAGTGGCCCTACACGATCCGGGTCGTCTCCGACGTGCTCTCGTCGAACGGGTCGACGTCGATGGCCTCGGTCTGCGGGTCCACCTTGTCGCTCATGGACGCCGGCGTCCCGATCAAGGACGCCGTCGCCGGCATCGCGATGGGCCTCGTCTACGCCGACGGCAAGTACACGACGCTCACCGACATCCTCGGCGCCGAGGACGCCTTCGGTGACATGGACTTCAAGGTCGCCGGTACCCGCGACTCGGTCACCGCCCTGCAGCTCGACACCAAGATCGTCGACGGGCTGCCCGCCGACGTGCTCGCCCAGGCGCTCCGCCAGGCGAAGGAGGCCCGCCTCACCGTCCTCGAGACCATGGACGGCGCCCTCGCCGCGCCGCGCGACGACGTGAAGCCGATCGCCCCGAAGATCATCAGCTTCGAGATCCCGATCGACAAGATCGGCGAGGTCATCGGCCCGAAGGGCAAGGTCATCAACACCATCACCCAGGAGACCGGCGCCGACGTGTCGGTCAAGGACGACGGCCTCGTCGGCACGGTCACCATCGGCTCGAAGGAGTCGTCGGCGGTCGAGGAGGCGCGCCGGCGCATCGGGCTGATCCTCGAGCCGCCCACCGCCGACCTCGGCGCCGAGTACACCGGCAAGGTCGTGAACATCACGAAGTTCGGCGCGTTCGTGAACGTGCTGCCCGGCAAGGACGGGCTGCTGCACATCTCGAAGCTGGGGCGCGGCAAGCGCATCGACCGGGTCGAGGACGTGCTGAACCTCGGCGACGAGGTCACGGTCAAGGTCGACGACATCGACAACGCCGGGAAGCTCTCGCTCAGCCTCGTCGGCGACGAGGCCGACGGTGACGGCACCCCGCCGGAGGAGGAGCGCGCCCCACGGCCCCGATCGAGGGACCGTGCCGAGCGGAGCGAGCGCGAGCGCCCCGCCCGCGGCGACGGAGACGTCGCGTCCTTCGAGGACCGTTGGGAGTCGGAGGCCCGGGCCGAGTTCGGCGACCTCGGCCCCGCCGAGACCGCCCGCACGGGCGGCCCCGGCCGGGGGAGCGGCGCGGGCGGCGGGGGCCGGTCCCGGTCGCGCCGGCGCCGCTGAGCGGCTCAACCCGGACGGGCCCGATGCCGATGGCCGCCAGATGATCGGGCGGACCCGGCTCGCCTCCGGTCTCCGTGTGGTGACCGAGGCGCTGCCGCACCTGCGGTCCGTCGCGGTCGGCTTCTGGGTCGGCACCGGGTCGCGGGACGAGCCGGACGCCCGGGCCGGGGTCAGCCACTTCCTCGAGCACCTGCTGTTCAAGGGCACCGCGACGCGCGACGCCGCGTCGATCGCCGAGGCCGTCGAATCGGGCGGCGGCGACATGAACGCGTTCACCGCCCAGGAGCTCACCACCTTCTATCTGCGCGTCCCGGACGAGGACCTCGCCGAGGGCGTCGAGATCCTCTCCGACATCGTGTGGCGGCCGGCGCTGCGCCCCGACGACGTCGAGTCGGAGCGCCAGGTCATCCTCGAGGAGCTGCACCTGCGCGACGACGAGCCCGAGGACCTCGTCCAGGACCTCTTCACCGACGCAGTGTTCCCCGACCACCCGATCGGACGGGAGGTCATCGGCTCGCTCGACACGCTCACCGCGATGACCCGCGACGACATCGCCGCGTTCCATCACGATCACTACCACCCGAGCAACGTCGTCGTCGCCGCCGCCGGCCACCTCGAGCACGACCGCGTCGTCGAGCTCGTCGAGGCCGGCCTCGGGGGGCTCAACGGGACGCGCCCGGCACGCCAGCCGTACTCCGGGGAGCCGCCCCCGCGCCCGATCGCGGTGCTCGAGCGCGCGACGGAGCAGGCCCACCTCGTCCTCGGGATGCGTGCGCTGCGCCACGACGACCCGGACCGTTACGCGCTCATGATCCTGAACCAGGCGCTCGGCGGCGGGATGTCGTCGCGCCTGTTCCAGGAGGTGCGCGAGCGGCGCGGGCTCGCCTACTCCGTCTACTCCTACCGGGCGGCGCTCGCCGACGCGGGCGTCCTCGCCGTGTCGGCCGGGACCGCGCCCGACCGCGTCGACGAGCTTCTCGACGTGCTCGACGGGGAGCTGCGCCGCGTCGTCGACGACGCCGGCGTCACCGACCGGGAGCTCGAGGCCGCGCGCGGGCACCTCCGCGGCTCGCTCGCGCTGTCGCTCGAGAGCTCGGGCGCCCGCATGCACCGCTTGGGCCGCAACGAGGTCACGCTCGGCGACGTGCCGAGCCTCGACGAGGTGGTCGAGCGCATCGACGCGGTCAGCGCCGACGACGTCGCCCGCGTCGTCGAGCGGGTGCTCGCCACCGGGCCGCGCACCCTCGCCGTCGTCGGGCCGTTCACCGCGCAGCGCTTCGCCGACCGGGCGTAGCCTTCGCGGCCGTGACCAAGGTCGGCGTGTTCGGCGCCGGGGGCCGCATGGGGCGGACCGTGTGCGGCGCCGTCGCCGCCGAGCCGGGCCTCGAGCTCGTCGCCGCCGTCGACCCGTACCACGTGGGCATCGACCTCCAGCAGCTCGGCGTCGCCGCCACCGGCCTCCAGGTCGCGGGCTCCGCCGACGCGCTCGCCGACGCCGGTGCCGAGGTGGCCGTCGACTTCACCGTCCTCGACGCGGCGCGGGGCAACCTCGGCTGGTGTGCCGACCACGGCGTCCACGCCGTCGTCGGCACGACCGGCTTCAGCACCGTCGAGTTCGATCAGCTCCGCGGGCGCTTCGACGCATCCCCGGCGAACGCGGTGATCGCGCCCAACTTCTCGATCGGCGCCGTGCTCATGATGCGGTTCGCCGAGCTCGCCGCGCCGCTCTTCGACACGGCCGAGATCATCGAGCTGCACCACGACGAGAAGGTCGACGCGCCCTCCGGCACGTCGCTGCTCACCGCCGAGCGCATGGCCGCCGCGTCGCCCGACTGGGGCGCCGACCCGACCCAGCAGACCGTCGTCGAGGGCGCGCGCGGCGGCGCCGCGTCCGGCATCCGGGTCCACTCGGTGCGGCTGCGCGGCCTCGTGGCGCACCAGGAGGTGCTGCTCGGCACCACCGGCCAGATGCTGACCATCCGCCACGACAGCTACGACCGTTCGTCGTTCATGCCCGGCGTGCTCCTCGCCGTGCGCAGCGTCGCCGACCGCCCCGGCCTCACCGTGGGGCTCGACGCGCTGCTCGGCCTCTGAGTGGCGACCGTCGGCCACACGCGCCCGC